>JBEKFO010000078.1:0-12386 GCA_050013275.1 Roseiarcus sp.
GGGTGTAGGATTGCACTTCGAGCCGCTTCTGATCGCCCAGGATCATCTGTTCGGTCGGCGGTTCGAGCAGCAGCAGGCGGGTGTCGTAGACGGTGACGCTGTCGATGAACGGCGCCTTGAACTTGAGGCCCGGCGTCGCGGCGACGCCGATCGGCGCGCCCAGGCGCACCAGCAGCGCCTGTTCGCCCTCGCCGACGACGTAGAGCGAAGAGGCCAGCACGAAAATCGCCAGCGCGATGAGCGCCGCGACGACGAGACGCGCGCGCGAGATCATTTGACGCCTCCCTGAGGCGCCGGGGCGGGTGGCGCCGCCATGGGCGGCATGTACGGCCGCGGCCTGAACTCGCTGACGGGCATGTAGGGCACGACGCTGGAGACGCCCTTCCCCGAGGTGTCGACGATGACCTTGGTCGCCTTCTTCAGCATTTCGTCGACGCTCTCGAGATAGAGGCGCCAAGCGGTGACGTCCTTGGCGGACTGGTAGCTGCCGTAGAGCGACAGGAACGCGTTCGCCTCGCCCTCGGCGAGGTCGACGACCTGGGTCTTGTAGGCTTCGGCGTCCTGGCGGATGCGCTCGGCTTCGCCGCGCGCGCGCGGCAGAATATCGTTGGCGTAGGCCTGCGCCTCGTTGCGCGAGCGCTCCTGGTCGGCGCGCGCGCGCTGCACGTCGTTGAAGGCGTCGATCACCGCCAGCGGCGGCTCGACGCGCTGCAACTGCACTTGCGTGATTTGAATCCCCGCCTGTTCGGAATCGAGCAGCGATTGCAGCAATTCGCGCGTTTCGTCGGCGATCTGCGCGCGCCTGTCGGACATAGCGGCCTGGATCGGGGTGCGGCTGATGATCTCGCGCAGAGCGCCTTCCGCGGCGATCTTGACCGCCGCTTCGGGGGCGCTGACGCGGAACAGGAACTGCCCGGCGTCGCGGATTTTCCAGAACACCGCGCAATCCGCCTCGACGATGTTCTCGTCGCCGGTCAGCATCTGCCGCGCCCGCCCCGGCGCGCCGCCGTTGGGCGTCGCGTCCGAAGCGTCGCCGAGTTGAATCTGGTTGATCTGCGTCACCTTGGGGAACAGCACCGTCTCGATCGGATACGGCCAATGGAAATGCAGCCCCGGCTCGGTGGTGTCGACCCATTTGCCGAAACGCAGCACGACGCCTTGCTCGTCCGGCTGGACGTTGTAGATCGACGTCGCGGCCCAGGCGAGAGCGACGAGCGCGACGACCAGCCAACGGCCGCGAGCGTCGAAGCGCGGCAGGCGCACCAGACCGCTGAGGCTTTCGCGCGCGATCGCCACGAATCCGTCGAAGCCCGGCTGCGGCGCGTCGTCTTCGGCAGAGGGCGTTTCAGTCATGCTTCGTCCTTGAATGCGGCGGCGCTGAAGGGCGCGGGACGCCATGCGCCGTGAAGCCGCTTGCCCGCGGCCATAGGGGAGCGGCGGCGATCGCCGCCTTGCGCTGGGTCAATCCAGGCCAACGGCCAAGTTCTCCTCGAGCATCATGCGCGCGCGGGCGCGCAGCTTCTCGGTTTCGCTCTTGAGCTGGCCGCAGGCGGCCAGAATGTCGCGCCCGCGCGGCGTGCGCACCGGGCTGGCGTAGCCCGCGGCGAAAACGATGTCGGAAAACCGCTCAATGGTCGGCCAATCCGAGCATTCATAAGGCGCGCCGGGCCAGGGGTTGAAGGGAATGAGGTTGATCTTGGCCGGCAGCCCCTGCAGCAGCCGCACCAGCGCCTTCGCTTCGGCGGGCGAATCGTTGACGCCCTTGAGCATGACGTATTCGAAGGTGATGCGCCGAGCGTTGGAAGCCCCGGGATAGTCCCGGCAGGCCTTCATCAGCTCAGCGATCGGGTATTTCTTGTTGAGCGGCACCAGCTTGTTGCGAAGCGCGTCGTTGGTGGCGTGCAGGGAGACGGCGAGCATGGCGCCGCATTCGCGTCCCAGCGCGCCCAATTGCGGCGCGACGCCGGAAGTCGAGACGGTGATGCGGCGCCGCGACAGCGACAAGCCGTCGCCATCGGTCAGGACGCCGATCGCCCTGCGAACGTTGTCGAAGTTGTAGAGCGGCTCGCCCATGCCCATGAAGACGACGTTGGAGACCGCGCGCACGCCTTCGCCGGAAGGCACGAGCCCGTCGCTCGGCGCGACGCCGCCGGGGAAATCGCCGAGCCGGTCGCGCGCGACGAGAATCTGCGCGACGATTTCCGCGGTGGTCAGGTTGCGCACCCAGTTCTGCGTGCCGGTGTGGCAAAACGTGCAATTGAGCGTGCAGCCGACCTGGCTGGAGACACACAGCGTGCCTCGATCGGACTCAGGGATGTAGACGCACTCGATCTCCGCGCCTTTGTCGTGCCGGCCCGTCGAAGGCATTTTGATGAGCCATTTGCGCGTGCCGTCGGCGGAAACCTGCTCGGCGACGATATCGGGGCGCGCCAGCGTGTGGCGTTCGCTGAGCCGGTCGAGCAGGGGGCGCGATATATTGCGCATCGCCGAGAAATCGCGCACGCCGCGATGGTAGATCCAATGCCAGAGCTGGGCGGCGCGCATGCGCAACTCGCGCTCCGGCACGCCGATTTCGGCGAGCGCGCGCGTCAGCTCGGCGCGGG
This sequence comes from Roseiarcus sp., assembly GCA_050013275.1. Lineage (GTDB taxonomy): Bacteria > Pseudomonadota > Alphaproteobacteria > Rhizobiales > Beijerinckiaceae > Roseiarcus. The sequence continues at coordinate 2,604 of JBEKFO010000078.1, forward strand.
TCGCCCCGGCGAGGACAACGGGCGCGCGCGGCAAAGTCGCAAGGGCGGCGGCGGTCATGGCGGGGGCTTCTAGCACGGTCCTGGCGCCGGTGGAACGTTCTAAGTCGCGAGCGGAGCGCGTCTTTTTCGCGCGGGCCGGCGCCGCGGCGGCGGCTCTGCGGCGCCGATCCGCCCTTCTGGAAGGCGGCGAAGCCCGGTCGGAGCCGCGAGAAAGCCTTTGAACGGGTGTGCGCGCAGCGCGCGACCGGGACGACGCCGATCATCAGTCGCGCGCGGCTGGACGCAGCGCCTCGAGGACGCTCAACGCCGCCGCGACGACGAAGACCATGGCGTAGCCGCTCGGCAGCGACAGCGACGGCGCCGCGAGCTGCACGAGCGGCAGGCCGGCCGCCACGCCGATCGTCGCCAGCGTCGCCGGCCAGGGCGCTCGGCGCGGTTCGGTCGCGCCGGGCAGGTTCGCCCGCATCGCGGCGACGAGGGCGATCAGCGCCGCGCCGAAAGCCGCCGTGGCCATCGTTCTTTCCGCCCCTTCGAGCGCCGGGGCGCCGAAGGCGAGCGGCGCCAGCGCCGGAAGGCCGGCGAACATCATGCCGATCAGCGGCGGCAGCGGATCGAGCGGGCCGCCGCCAAAGCCGAGCGGGCCGGGGAGCGCGCGCCGCGAGGCCAGCGCGCCGACGATCAGCAGCGCCGTCGCGACGATGACGACGGCGGCGTCGAGCGCCGCCGGCGTGTGCCGCCAGGACGTTTCCGCCTGACTCGCCGTCGCGATGAGCATCGGCGCAACGAATATGATCAGAAACCCGTCGCCCGCGCCGGCGCGCCGCGTCATGCGCGCGAGCGCCCCTAGGATTGCGGTCGCGCCGAGCATGGTCGCGGCGACCATTCCTTCGAACGCCGCGCCCGGCTCGTCGACCACGCCCTGAACCGCTTCGATCCCGCGGGCGACGGCGAACCCTTGCGACGCGGCCAGGACCAGCGCCAGCGCCCAGACGATTGTATCGAAGCGGCCGGCGTTGGCTGGCGAGGCCGCCCAGCGCGCCAGCGGCGGCGCCGCGAGCCGCGCGATCTCGAACAGCAGGATGGCGCCGATGAAGGGCGCGACGCCGAGCGCCGCGACGGAAGTCGCCGTTCTCCCCTTCGCCGACAAGTCGTAGACAAAGAAGTCGAGATCGAGGCCCGGCAGCGGCAATTGCGTTGCGACCGCATAGACCAGCGCCATGGCGACGAGGACCGCGATGCGCGCTCGGGCAGGCTTCAAGGGCACGGCGTCGGTCGACGGCGTCATCGCGTTGCCCCTTCATGCGGCTTTCGTGCGCGCCTTACGGTCCGAACACGTCGTTGGTCTGCGCCGTCACCCGGACGAAGGTGGTGCGCTTGGGCACCTCCTTGAGCTGGGTGGCGCCGATATAGGTCATCATCGAGCGCACGCCGCCCATGATCTCGCCCATGGTGTTGTCGACCGGGCCGCGGTAGGGCGTCTCGACGCTCTTGCCCTCGGCCGCTCGGTATTGGGCGACGCCGCCTGAGTATTTCTTCATCGCCGCCTCCGACGACATGCCGTAGAAGGTCATGGCGACGGGAACCTTCTTGCCGTCGCGCTCCTCGTAGCGAATTTCGCCGTCGCACTCGTCGTGGCCGGCCAGCATGCCGCCGAGCATGACGAAATCGGCGCCGGCGCCGTACGCCTTGGCGACGTCGCCCGGCGCGGTGCAGCCGCCGTCGGCGCAGACCTGGCCCTTGAGGCCGTGGGCGGCGTCGGCGCATTCGATGATCGCCGAGAGCTGGGGATAGCCGACGCCCGTCACTTTGCGCGTCGTGCAGACCGAGCCGGGGCCGATGCCGATCTTGACGATGTCGGCGCCCGCGAGAACCAGCGCCTCGGTCATGTCGCCGGTGACGACATTGCCGGCCATGATGACCGACTTGGGGTTGTCGTCGCGCACGCGCTTGACGGTGTCGAGGAATTTCTCCGCGTAGCCGTTGGCGACGTCGATGCACAGAAAGCGCACCGAAGTCTTCTTGCTCACCGCGGCGAGCTTTTCGAGATCGGCGGCCGTCGTGCCGATGGAGTAGAACGCGTGCGCGCCGTCGGGACCGGCGAAGAACGCGGCGAGTTCGGCCGCGGGATAGTGCTTGTGCAGCGCGGTGAGGGCGCCGTGCTTGCCGAGCGCGCGTGCGATCGCGATCGTGCCCGTCACGTCCATGTTGGCGGCGATGAGCGGAAATCCCTTCCATTCGGCGCCCGTGTGCAGGAAGCGGAACGAGCGCTGGATGTCGACCGCGTTGCGCGAGCCGAGCGTCGAGCGCTTGGGACGGATGAGAACGTCCTTGAAGTCGAGCTTGACGTCGTTTTCGATTCGCATGGGATTTTCCAGATGGCGATGCGCGGCCGGCGGCGCGCGCGGGATGTCTCGAGCGCCAGACTTAGCATCGGCGGCGGCGGCCTGGAATGCCGATCGTCTCGTCGGCGCGACGCCAAGACCAGCGGTTCGAGCAAATCGACGGACAAAGCGGCCGCGACGGCGAAGCGCGCCTGACTTTTCCACAGCGAATATTCTTTTCCACAGAGAAGATTGTCGCCGGCAGTAGACGAACGCCCGGGCTGCATTACGCTTGAACAATCTCAGCGGTAATCACGATGAACCATTTCGTGAGGTTTGCCAAGTTTTCGCCCTCGGGATCAATAACTGGATCCGGCTGGAGATTGCGTTTGTTTGCGAGTGCGAACGAGGCGAACGCTTTCGCGAGAGAAATGATCAATAACGACTGCCGTGTCGAATCGGGACACTTCCGCGAAAGCGAGTCCATGGTGCGGAGCCCATTATTGGTCGAGCAAAGTCTCGCCAAGCTCGTGCAATCGTCGCGAAGGGCCTCCGCCACGCCTCGCCGAGGCGGAGCTTAGTCGCGGAAATTTGAGGTTGCGTCCGCCGCGCCCTGCTTTCGCCGGCGATCGGCGCCTTTCGGCGAAGGCCAGCGCGCGCTAGCGGCGCTGCGCTCGCGATCGGCGGCGCGATAAAGGAAAATTCGACCATACGGCGCGACGTGCGCGGAGCTGCATTTCTGTACGTCCGTCGCCGAACTCGTCGATGATCGGACGGGAACGCCGCGAAACACGAGCCTTTCGACAGTCAAATTAAACATTTTGATACAGAGTTTTGTTACACGGACGCCGCTTTTGGATCTTTCGCGCGGCCGAGGACAAGGCATGCCGTTTCCAGCCCTGGCTCAAGAACGTACGCGGGACGCGCTGAGCGAGCTCCAGGCGGCGCTCTCCCACCACGAGCAGTGGTGCGAAAATCTCAGCAGAACCTTGATCTGCACGCGAGTTCCCGACAAGCGCGATCTCCAGGAAGACGCCCATCGGCGATGCCGGTTCGGGCGATGGCTCTACGGCGAGGGGCTGAGAACGATCGGCCGTTGCGCGAGCTTTTCCCGGATCGAGGCGGCCCATGAGCTCTTGCATCTCCGGGCGAGGACATTGCTTGCGCTTTCGCCGGCGGGTGGAACGGTCCCGCTCGACGACTACGATCGTTTTTCCGCCACGCTGAAACAGATGCGCGCCGAAGTTGCGAGGACCAAGCGCGAACTCGAGAGCGAGATCTTCAATCTCGACCCCCTGACCGGCGCGCCCAACCGCGTCGGCATGCTCACCCAGATGCGCAAACAGCACAATCTCGTCAAGCGCCGAGCGCAGCGCACGTGCATTGCGATGATCGATCTCGACTACTTCAAGGACGTCAATGACAATTACGGTCACGCCGCGGGGGACCGGGTTCTTTGCTGCTTCGCGCAACACATGATGTCGCAGATTCGGCCTTATGATTCCTTTTTTCGCTACGGCGGCGAGGAATTCCTGTTCTGCGCGCCCAATACCGACATCGAACAGGGACGGGCGATGGTCGAGCGGCTGCGCGAAGGGGTCGCCGAAATGGAGATCGCGGGTCGAGCTCATCCGCCGCTCAAAGTGACCGCCTCTTTCGGTCTCGCGCTGCTGGACCCCGAGATCCCGCTCGAACAATCGATCGAGCGCGCCGACAAGGCGCTCTACGCGGCCAAGGCCGCCGGGCGAAATCGGACGATGATCTGGGATTCCTCGCTGGCCCATTCGAGAGGCTGTCGCAGCCGGCTCGCCGCCGGGTCCGCGGCGTGATCGTCGATCGAACGACGCAGCGACGCCGTCATCGAGCCGTCGACCGCGTTATCGATTGTTCAGCGCCGCCAAGCCCGGCGACATCGGCTTCGCCGGCCGCCGGTCGGGTTTGCGCCGGGACACGGGGTCGTCGAAAGTCGGCAACATCAGCGCTATTCGGCATCCCCCGGTCGCGCTGTCTTCGATCGCCAGATCGGTGCCGTAGTCGGCGAGAAGATCGCGCACAATCGCCAGACCGAGACCAGCGCCTTCCGCCTGCTCGTCGGCCCGCTCGCCGCGTTCGGTGAGGCGTTCGCGCAAGTGCGCGGGGATGCCGGGGCCGTCGTCGTCGATGACGATGGCGGGGCGTCCTCGCACGTTCGCGGCCGCGACCGTGACCGTGCCCTGCGCGTACTTGCGGGCGTTGTCCAGCAGGTTGCCGACGATCTCGCCGAAATCGTCCGGGTCGATCGGCAGGCTGAGTCCTTCGGGCAGGGCGTTGACGAAATCGAGATCGGCGCCGCGCGGCATGCGCCTCATCAGATCCATCAAGCGCGCGACCGACAGCTTCGCGTCGGTATGAAGTTCTCCGGGCGCGGCCGAGCCGTGCGAGCGCGCGCGCGCCAGTTCCCGCTCGACGTGTCGGCGCATATGGCCGAGCTGTTCCCGCAGCACGTCCGACGCGTCGTGAATGCCCCGATCGTCCAAAGCGGACGCTTCTGCGGAGAGAATGGTCAGGGGCGTCTTCAGGCCATGCGCAAGCGACCCGGCGCGCTCGCGCGCTTTGCGAAGCGAATCTGCGTGGCGGAAGAGGAGCGTGTTGAATTCCTGCGCGAGGGGCGCAACCTCGGAAGGAAAGTCGCCCGGCAATCGCGACGCCCGGCCTTTGCGGATGGCCGCCAGGCTGCGCTGCAATTGCGCGAGCGGCCGCAGCCCCAGCTTGATTTGCAGCCAGGAACCGGCGAACAGCGCGAAGCCGATCGCCACCAGCGCCTTGACGACGTCGCCGATGAAGGCGCGGTTCATGAGGTCGATGTCGGCGTGGTTCAACGCCACGGCCAAACGAAACGTGCGCGGCCGGCCCTCGTTGTCCAAATCGACTTGACGATCCATGGCGTAGAGCGTGGTGCCGTCCGGCCAGCGGATTTCGAAAGCGCTCGCCTCAGCGGTCTCTTCACTAGGCAACGCCAGGGATTGATCCCACAAGGACCGCGATTCCAGCACGGGCCCCGTTTCGTCCGAGATCTGCCAGTAGGAGCCGCTGAGCGGTTGTTCGTAGAGCGGGTCCGACAAGGCGCGCTGAAGTTTGGGTTCGCCCCCCTCGAGCGTGAACGCGCCGAGCAATTCGTCGAGCCGGATGCCGAGCTCGTAGCCGACCCGACGCTCCATGTGGCGTTCGAATATCCAAGCGACGGAAGCGCAGGCGACGGTGAGCGCGACGACGATCGAAAACGCCGCCAGCGCCGCCAGCCGCCAACGTATCGAATTGGCTGTCATAAGCGTTCTTCCGCCGCGTCCGCGTCGACGATGTAGCCGTATCCGCGCCGCGTAGTGATCGTCGCAACCCCGAGTTTCTTGCGAAGACGGCCGACCAGCACTTCGAGCGCATTGGAGTCGGGCTCGCCTTCCGAGGAATAGACGTGCTCGCCGAGTTCGACTTGGCTGATCACGCGGCCCCTATTGTGAACGAGGTAGCGCAACGCGCGAAACTCGAGCGGCGAGAGATCGACCGCGCGGTCGCCGACGCTGACGCTCATGCGGCGCGTGTCGATGCGCAGGTCGGCGACGGTCAAGATGGGGGTCAGCTGGCCGCCGCCGCGGCGCGTGATGGCGCCGAGCCGCGCGATCAATTCCTCGAACTGGAACGGCTTGGGCAAATAATCGTCCGCGCCGGCGTCGATCCCCTCGACGCGTTCGCTCCAAGAACCGCGAGCGGTCAACACGAGAATCGGCGTCGCTATGTTGGCGGCGCGCAGCTTCCGGAGGACCGACAGACCGTCGAGCTTCGGCAGGCCGAGGTCGAGCACGATCGCGTCGTAATCCTCGGTTTCGCCCTTGAACCAAGCCTCTTCGCCGTCGCGCGCGGTTTCGACGACGTAGCCGGCCCGCGTCAGGCCCGTGACCAGGGCCTCGGCGATCCTGGGTTCGTCTTCGACAACCAGTATCCGCATCAGCGTCTCCGAACCCCGAGCAATTCGCTGGTCTTCGCGTCGATGGAAACTTCAATGTAACGGCCAGCGGCGGTCAGCATGGTAAACGTATATCGGAAACCTGTCTCGACGCGGGCGAACGCCACATTCAGAATCTTGCCAGGCGCGGCCCGTTTCAGCGCCGGCAGAATCTTGCCCAGAGGCATCGCCTGACCGTTCGCCTCGGCCGCGCGGACAAGTTTGAGGTCGTCGGGCGACCCGGGGCGAACCCCAGGCGAGAATGCGTTCCCCGAGGAGGGGGCCGCAGGCGCGACGGCGCTATGGCCCCCAGCGCTTTGCCCCCCGCCTTGACCGCCGCCCGGGTTCCCGGCTGGATGTCCGCCGTCGTCCGCCCGCGCCGACGCCACAGTCGCCAGCGCGACGACCGCGGCGAGGAACGCCGCGCGGATGGTCGGAACGCGCCGTTCGGCATGGGAAAGAGCGTGCGTCATAGCCGCTCCGGTTAACGGGCTCAAGCTGACAGAACGCTGACAAGCAGCTGGCCGGCGAGCGTCATTCGACATCAGGTCGCTTGCGAGCGTCAACAGGGAATTGGGCAAGCGCCGGTCGAGAACCGACCAGGCGAGGGAAGCCGCTCCCATCGCGCCGCGCGATCGGCGGCGCATCCGCCGGCTCGGTCGATAAAGAGGCCAATCAATGCAAAGTCGGCTGCGCCGCTTCCGCGGCCATTTGCAACTGGACCAAACGCTTCACGGCGCGATAAATTTCGGTCTTGGCCCAAAACGGATGACGAGGCAGCGCTTCGTCGTGAAGCCAAGCCAAGTAGGCGACAAGGCAGCGCTGCGCCAGAGCCAAAGTTTCCACGCGCGCATTGGGCGGAATTTTGTAATCCATCGCAACGTCGCAGGCGATCGCGGGGTCCTGCAGGCCCTGGTCGGTCATCGTCGGTTCGGACGTCGCGATGGCGACAGCCAGCGCGGGCGCGCCGTACTCGTCATAATCTTGCTCCTCAGCGCCGATCTCTAAGCCTCGGATCTTCCTTTCCATGCCAAGCGTCCTTCCGCATTACGCTAACTCCCTGAATTAGACGCCAACTTCCCTGACAGGAAGCTGACACCGTCGCGCCGTCCCGATCCGCACTGTGGAAAACGCCTCGCGACGGCGCCGCAAATTGCGGCATAAGTCGCTGAAATATGAGAGTTAGTCGGCTTTCACCGCTAGCGGCGATCAGCGCCTAGGGCTGCGAAGGCGATCGTCGCGGTTTTGTCGCAATCGAGAATTCTCCAGCGCCGCCAATGGCAAGGGAACCCTTGCGATCGCGACCTCAGGCCCGGGGCGGCAAAGCCAAACTCGCCTCGCTCGGGTAACCGGCCTCGATCACGCCGCATCGCGCGGAAACTGCGACTTGGCGATGTGGTAGTACGTGTCGCCCTTGGCCATCAACTCGGCGTGGCGGCCGCGTTCGACGAGCTGGCCGCGTTCGATGACGCAGATTTCGTCGGCGTTGGCCACAGTGGAGAGGCGGTGCGCGATCACCAGGGTCGTGCGCCCTTCGCATAAGGTGTGAAGCGCCTTTTGGATCGCCTGCTCGGATTCCGAGTCGAGAGCGGAAGTCGCCTCGTCGAGCAGAATGATCGGCGCATCTTTCAGAAAAGCGCGCGCGATGGCGATGCGCTGGCGCTGGCCGCCGGAAAGCTGCAGGCCGTGTTCGCCGCAGGGCGTGTCGTAGCCGCGGTCGAAGCCGACGATGAAGTCGTGCGCGTAGGCCGCCTTGGCCGCGGCGACGATCTCCTCCTCGCCCGCGTCCGGGCGCCCCATCGCGATGTTGTCGCGCACCGATCCCTTGAACAGGAAGTTCTCCTGACTGACGTAGGCGATCTGGCGGCGCAGCGACGAGCGCTTGACGCTGTTGATGTTCTGTCCGTCGACCAGGATTTCGCCCTCGCCGACGTCGTAGAAGCGCAGGATCAGATTCATGATCGTCGACTTGCCGCCGCCCGAGCGCCCCACCAAGGCTGTCGTCTTACCCGGCTCGGCGACGAAGCCGATGTCACGCAGCACTGGCTCGTCGGGACGATAGCCGAAGCTGACGGTGCGGAACTCGATTTTCCCCGCGGTGATCGTCAGTTCGGGCTCTTCGGGCGCCTCGCGCTCCTCGTCGGGCTGGTCGAGAAAACCGTACAGTAAGCCCACGCCGAACAGCTGCGAGTTGAGGTCGACATGGAAGCGCGCGAGCCGCTTCATCGGCTCGTAGCTCATGATCACCGAAGTGATGAACGAGAAAAGGGCGCCCGGAGTTTCCCCGCTGTAGATCACCCGAAGGCCGCCGTAGAGCACGACCGCGGCAATGGCGAAGCCGGCGAGGCTCTCCATCAGCGGGCTGGTGCGCGAGGCGACCGCCGCCAGTCGGTTGGCGGCGCGTTCGTAATCCTCGATCGCGCGCGCCTGACGCCCGCGCATGAAGCCTTCGAGCGTGAACGCCTTGACGACGCGGATACCCTGCGCCGTCTCCTGCAGCGATTCCATGATCGCCATGGTGCCGTGGTATTCCCGACCCACGATCTTGCGCACGCTGGCGGCGATCTTGCGCACGATTAGCGCGGCGGCGGGCACGAAGATGAGCGCGATCAGCGCGAGTACGGGATCGCGCAAGACCATGACGGCCACGAGGCCGACGAGTTGCAGCAGGTCGCGTCCCAGCGTGTTGATGACGAGGTTGAGGGCGCCGCTCGCGGACGAGCCGATGAACGATTGTCGGGCGATGAATTCGGTCGAATGGCTCTGGGCGTAATAGCCGATCTTCATGCGCAGCATCTGGTCGAAGATGCGCTTCTGCATGTCGGCGACGATATTGTTGGCGATCCGCGACAGTGCGACCTGGCTGCTGTAAGTCGCGAGGCCCTTGACGGTGTAGATGACGACGATGGCCAGGCTTATCCCCCAAACGGCCGAGACGTTCTTCTTGACGAAGACGCTGTTCACGACGTTGCCGATGATCCATGCCGAAAGCGCGGTGGTCAGCGCCACGACGGCGAGCATCGCGAACGAGAGCGCATAGCCCTTCCAGTGCTTGGCGCCTTGCTCCGCCAGCAGCCGCTTGAGCAGAGTCGTCGCCGACTCGCTGAGAAAGGAGCCGAAGCCGCCGCGAACTCGTCGCCAGATTTGCAATTCCACCATCCTGATCCGGCCAAGGCTCGTGCGAACTGCGCCGCCCGGTTCGCGGCGCCGGCGCCGAGAGCCGGCGCGACCGGTCCATAACATCGAGGCGGACGAAAGGGAATTCTGCGGTCGCGGGGCTCGGGCGCCGTTCGGCAAGCGGTCCGCCGAGGCCTCGTGATCGGGAGATATGTTTCCGAGCGGCGACGCGCCGAACGCGATCGCGAAGACGCACCCTCAAAATCTCGGCTCGACGCGATCAAGCGGGCTCGAAAACTCAACTATTTCTGCAAGTTGGCTGGGGGACCTGGATTCGAACCAAGATTGACGGAGTCAGAGTCCGCAGTT
>JBEKFO010000079.1:0-12366 GCA_050013275.1 Roseiarcus sp.
AGGCCGCGTCGTAATGGCACGCGACGCCGAAGCGGCGCAATTGGCCGACGTCTTCGATTTCAACGACTTCGCCAACATCGCTGATTAAGCCTGTGAACATCGCGCGCCCTTCTTCATGCCTCACGTAAGGTCAGCTCAGCCGCTCCAGGCGCCTTAGAGCGTCGGCGCCGTAAACGGCGGCCTCGATTTCGCGATAGCGCGCTGGATCGTTCAGAACGGCGACCGCCTTCGCGTCGAGCGCGGCCAGGCCCGGCCGCGCCAAAGGCTTCGGCGCCGTCAGCAGCACGACTTCGTCGGCGAGCCCGAGCGCGATCAGCCGCGCGCCGACGCGCGGGCCCCCTTCGCTGAAGACGCGCGTGAGGCCGCGCCCCCCCAGCAGCCGCAACGCTTGGTTGAGATCGACGCGGCCCGAAGAATCGGGATCGACGCGCGCTGTTTCGACGCTTTTTGCCGCCAGCGCCGCTTCGCGCTCCTCGGCCGCGGCGCGCGTCGTGATCGCCAGCGTGGAGAACTCGCCCGCCGTCGCGCACAATCGCGATCGAAGCGGCAAGTCGAGATGCGAATCGAGGATCACCCGCAGCGGCCGCGAGTCGAGGCCGGGCAATCGCACGGTCAGCAGCGGATCGTCGTCGCGCGCCGTGCCGATTCCGACCATGATCGCGTCGTTGAGCGAGCGCATGACCTGCACGCGCAGATTGGCGGCTTCGCCGGTGATCGCGAGACGCCGATCGTGTTCGTCGCCGGCCGCGAAGCCGTCCGCGGTGCGCGCGAGCTTGAGCGTGACCATCGGCCGCCCTTCGACGACGCGCAGGATATGGCCGCGATGATCGCGCCGCGCCGTCTCGGCCCCCGGACCGACGCTCAATTCGATTCCCGCCGCGCGCAACCGCGCCAGGCCCTGCCCGGCGACGCGGCCGTCGGGGTCTTCGAGCGCGCAGACGACGCGCGAAATTCCCGCCGCGACGATCGCCTCGGCGCAGGGCGGCGTCGCCCCGAAATGCGAACAGGGCTCCAGCGTCACGTAGAGCGTCGCGCCCCGCGCGGCCTCTCCCGCCTCGTCGACGGCGAGGCGTTCGGCGTGCGGGCGCCCGCCCGGCGCCGTGACGCCGCGCCCGACGACGACGCCGTCGCGCACGACCAGCGCGCCGACCGACGGATTGGGCGCGGTGAGCCCCATCCCGCGTCGTCCGAAGCGCAGCGCGGCGGCCATCCAGCGCTCGTCTTGGCAGGCCTGCCCGGTCCCCGGCGGCGCGCTCATCGCGGGGGAACGCGATTCCGCCGCGGCGCGGTCTCGGCCGGCGACGGCGATTCGGGCTCGGCCTCCAACTCGCCGACGATCGCGTTGAAGTCTCGCGCTTCGCGGAAATTGCGGTAGACCGAAGCGAAACGCACATAAGCGACGTCGTCGAGGCCCTTGAGCCCCTCCATCACCAGTTCGCCGATGCGCTCGGTCGGAATGTCGGCGTCGCCCTGGCTCTCCAATTGCCGCACGATGCCGTTGATCATGCGCTCGACCCGTTCGGCGGAGACCGCGCGCTTGCGCAGGGCCACCTCGACCGAGCGCAACAGCTTGTCGCGCTCGAACGGCGCGCGGCGGCCGTTCTTCTTGACCACCGTCAGCTCGCGCAGCTGCACGCGCTCGAAGGTGGTGAAGCGGCCGCCGCAATCCGAGCAGATGCGCCGGCGGCGGATCGAGGACGCGTCCTCGGTCGGGCGCGAATCCTTGACCTGCGTATCGAGCCCGCCGCAATAGGGGCACCGCATCGGACCGACCCCCTCTCAAAATCCTTCGCGCGCGTCGGGACGGCGTCAGTAGATGGGAAAACGCCGCGTCAGTTCCGCGACGCTCTCGCGCACGCGCGCTTCGATGGCAGCATTCCCCGATTCGCCGTTCGCCGCCAAGCCGTCGAGCGTCTCGACGATCAATTCGCCGACTTTTCTGAATTCGGCGACGCCGAACCCGCGCGAAGTCGCCGCCGGCGAGCCGAGGCGAATTCCCGAGGTCACCGTCGGCTTTTGCGGATCGAACGGGATGCCGTTCTTGTTGCAGGTGATGTGGGCGCGCTCGAGCGCGGCCTCCGCGGCCTTGCCGGTCAAGCCCTTGGGCGTCAGGTCGACCAGCATCAGGTGATTGTCGGTGCCCCCGGTCACCAGCGCGTAGCCGGCCGACAGGATCGGCGCCGCGAGCGCCTTGGCGTTGGCGACCACCGCATGGGCGTAGTTCTTGAACTCCGGCGTCAGCGCTTCGTGCAGCGCGACCGCCTTGGCGGCGATGACGTGCATCAGCGGCCCGCCCTGCAGGCCGGGAAAGATCGCCGAATTGATCTTCTTGGCGAGATCTTCCTCGTTGGTCAGGATCATGCCGCCGCGCGGGCCGCGCAAGGTCTTGTGCGTCGTCGTGGTGGCGACGTGGGCGTGCGGGAACGGCGAGGGATGCGCGCCGCCCGCCACCAGCCCGGCGAAATGCGCCATGTCGACGACGAAATAGGCGCGGACGGCGTCGCAAATGGCGCGGAAGCGTTCGAAATCCCAGTGGCGCGCGTAGGCCGAGCCGCCGGCGATGATCATCTTGGGCCGATGCTCGCGCGCCAGCGCCTCGACCTGATCCATGTCGATGCGATGCGTCTTGCGGTCGACGCCGTAGGAGACCGGCTTGAACCAGCGGCCGGACATGTTGACCGGCGAGCCATGCGTCAAATGGCCGCCCGCCGCCAGATCCAGCCCCATGAACGTTTCGCCCGGCTGCATCAGCGCCAGGAACACGCCCTGATTGGCCTGGCTGCCGGAATTGGGCTGGACGTTGGCGAAACGGCAGCCGAACAGCTTGCAGGCGCGCTCGATCGCCAGTTTTTCCGCGATGTCGACGAACTGGCAGCCGCCGTAGTAGCGCCGGCCGGGATAGCCCTCGGCGTATTTGTTGGTGAGCACCGACCCCTGCGCCTCCAGCACCGCCTTGGAAACGATGTTTTCCGAGGCGATCAGCTCGATCTCGTCGCGCTGACGATTGAGCTCGAGATCGACCGCGCGCGCGATTTCGGGATCGGCGTCGGCCAGTGAGGCGGAGAAGAACGAATTGGAGCGAATCGGTTGGGCGGTCGCGGCGTCGGGCATGGGCGGCGGTTCCGATGGGTTTTCGACGGGCGAACGCCGAGCGCTCGCCGAGACTTGGGCGCCGCATAGCATGGACGGGGGGCGGAGGCCAGAGAAGGGATAAGGAGCGGCGGGGCGGTTCCACCGACGGTGGCGGGGTTCATGCCCGGTTCAGATTGTCTGACCGAATATCGCCCTGCTGAGCAACCCTGTTCAGCGGGAAGAGAAACATGCTGAACATCGCTTGCTGAGGTTCGGCGTGACGATCGTATGTCATCGGGAGGTATTTCATGAAGAAGCTTTCGGCTGCGTTACTCGGCGTCGTGATTCTTTCCACGGCCCTGTCATCGGCGGTTACGCCGGCGTTTGCGTTGGGCGGCTGCGGTCCGAACTTCCATCGCGACGCGGTGGGGCGATGCGTCTGGGGCGGTCAAAATGAAGGCTGGTGTCTGCGACACACGGGCCATGCGGCCGTTCGTGGCCCCAATGGGACGTGGTGGTGCTATAGGTAAGGCGCTCGCCGTCGACGCCGCCCAGCGTTGGGCGGCGCCGCAGGCTGATAGTGAAATTTGGCGATCCGTATCCCTTTCCCGTAATGCGACGGCGGGTTCGGCGTCGCGGCGCATCGGGGCGCGACGGCCGCCCGGCGCGGCGGGGCTTCCTTTCGCAATGTCGCGGCGATCCTATGATCACCCGCCACGCCGTCGGCAAGGGTTTCCATGAGCGCCGCTTCGATTTCCTTGTTCCTGCTCGCGACGAGCCTCGTCGCGGGGAGCGCGGCCGAGGCGCCCCGCCGCCGCGTCCCCGTCGGCGCCTGGATCGATCCGGCGCGCGGCGAACGACGCGACGACGCGCTCGCGGCGCTCGCGGCGCGCTCCGTCGTGCTGCTCGGCGAGTCGCACCACGAGGCGGAGCACCACCGCTGGCAGCTCCATACGATCGCTGCGCTGCTCGGCCGCCGGCCCGGCATGGTCCTCGGCTTCGAGATGTTCCCGCGGCGCGTCCAGCCGGTTCTCGACCGCTGGTCGAGGGGCGAACTCGACGAAGCCGCCTTCCTCGACGAGGTCGATTGGCCGCGGGTCTGGGGCTTCGCGAGCGACCTCTACCTGCCGCTATTCCATTTCGCCCGCATGCATCGGCTGCCGATGCTGGCGCTCAACGTCGATCGTGCGACGAACCGCCGGGTCGCCGCGCAAGGGTTCGCCGCCACGCCGAGCGCCGAGCGGGAGAGCGTCGGCGACCCCGCGCCGGCCAGCGGGCCCTATCGCGCCCGCCTGTTCGAATGGTTCAAGCGGCATCCGGGAGCAGGCGATCACCCGCGCATGGACGGCGAGCCGTTCGAGCGTTTCGTGCGCGGCCAATTGTTCTGGGACCGCGCGATGGCCGAGGCGATCGCCGGCGCCGGGCGCGACCCCGCGCGGCCGCTCGTCGTCGCCGTCTTGGGCGCCGGCCACGTCGAGTACGGCGACGGTGTGGCGCGCCAGCTCGCCGCGCTCGGCGTCGACGACGTCGCGACCGCGCTGCCGTGGCGCGCCGACGCCGACTGGCCCGCCGGCCGACCGCCGATCGCCGACCTGCTCTTCGGCGTCGCGCCGCCCGCGTGACGAGCCGAACTCGCGGAAGCTTCGGAGGTTGGGCTCGGGGGACGCCCACGGCGCAGCATACGAATTGCCGAATTTCGCGGCCCGCCCCCGACGCTGGATCTTCTCGACCGGAGCCGCCCCGCCCCTCGCCGTTCGCCGGGTTGCGCGGAGGCTCCGCTTCTGTAGGCTCGGGGGAGCCGAGCGCCGCGACAAGGAGCGTTCATGCCGCCGATGATTTCCGCCAGCGACGTCACCAAGACCTACGAGTCGGGGCTCACCGCGCTCGACGCCGTCAACCTGGAGATCGTCAAGGGCGAGATCTTCGCGCTGCTCGGGCCCAACGGCGCCGGCAAGACTTCGCTCATCGGCGTCATCTGCGGCATCGTCTCCATGACCTCGGGACGGGTTCTGGTCGACGGCTGCGACATCGAACGCGAGTATCGCGCCGCCCGCTCGAAACTGGGCTTGGTGCCGCAGGAGATCGCGCTCGACATCTTCTCGACGGTTTGGAACACGGTGCGTTTCAGCCGGCGCCTGTTCGGCCGCCACGCCGACGATCGCTATATCGAAAGCCTGCTGCGCGATCTCTCGCTCTGGGAGAAGCGCGACAGCCGGATCGTCGAGCTTTCCGGCGGAATGAAGCGGCGAGTCATGATCGCCAAGGCGCTCAGCCACGAGCCCGACGCGGTGTTCCTGGACGAACCGACCGCCGGCGTCGACGTGAACCTGCGTCGCGACATGTGGGCGCTGGTCCGCCGGCTGCGCGACAAGGGCGTCACCGTCATCCTGACGACGCATTATATCGAGGAGGCCGAGGAGATGGCCGACCGCATCGGCGTCATCGACAACGGCCGCCTCATGCTGGTCGAGGAAAAGACCGCGCTGATGCGCAAGCTCGGCAAGCGTCGGCTGACGCTCACGCTTCGCAAACCGATGTCCGCGCTCCCCGCCGCTTTGGCGGATTGGCCGCTGGAGCTCGATGAAAACGGACAGCGGCTCACTTATGTGTTCGATGCGGAAGCGGAGGGCGCCGGCATTCCCCTCCTGCTCGGCCGCCTCGGCGAGCTCGGCGTCGATTTCCGGGATCTCGAGACTTCGACGAGCACGCTGGAGGACATCTTCATCGACCTCGTGGGGCGCGGCGCATGATGAAGCCGATGGCGATCAACGCGGACGGCGTCTGGGCGATCTACCGCTCGGAGATGGCGCGCACGGCGCGCACGATTCTGCAGAGCGTGGCGATGCCGGTCATCACGACGGCGCTCTATTTCGTGGTCTTCGGCAGCGCGATCGGGTCGCGCATGCAGCGCGTCGACGATGTCGGCTACGGCGCCTTCATCGTGCCCGGACTGATCATGCTCTCGATTCTGACCCAGAGCATATCGAACGCGGCGATCGGCATCTACTTCCCGAAATTCACCGGGACGATTTTCGAGATCCTGTCGGCCCCGCTCTCCTTTGTCGAGGTCGTCATCGCCTATGTCGGCGCCGCCGCGACCAAATCGGTCGCGATCGGCCTCATCATCCTGGCGACCGCCACGCTCTTCGTGCCGGTGCATATCCTGCACCCCTTCTGGATGGCCGGGTTCCTGGCGCTGACGTCGGTCGCCTTCAGCCTGTTCGGCTTCATCGTCGGCATATGGGCCAAGAGCTTCGAGCAGCTCGCCATCTTTCCCGCACTGGTGGTGACGCCGCTCACCTTCCTTGGCGGCGCCTTCTATTCGATCGACATGCTGCCGCCGTTCTGGCGCACGGTGAGTCTCTTCAATCCGGTCGTCTATCTCGTCAGCGGCTTCCGCTGGAGCTTCTACGGCGTTGGCGATGTCAGCGTCGCCGGCAGCCTCGCCTTCACGGCCCTCTTCATCGTGGCGTGCCTGCTCGTCTTGTGGCGAATGTTCCACACCGGCTACCGGCTCAAGCCGTAAGCGCGTTCCGCTTCGAGACCGAGCCGGGGCCTACGGGGCTTGCGAGGGCCTGGGCGGACAGGACGCGAATCGCCGATCGCGACCCCGGTCGTCGCGAGGCCTTCTCGACCGGAGCCGCCCAACCCCTCGACGGCGCTCCCCGCCAAACCGGCCCCGGGCTCTGCAAATGCTTTCTGAATGTCAGAAAGCGTGATAGTGTTTGTCCAGTCGCTCGCAGCGTCGGTTCCCTCGCGCCGGCCATGCGGCGATCGGACCCGGCGGCGATTTTCCGGTTTTGCCCGACAAGCCCTTGAAATCGCGGGAAACGGCCAAGGAAAAAATTTGGAAATGTTTGGAAAAGCTTGGAAAAATCTTGGAATTTCCTTGGAAAAGCTTGGCATTTCGTTGGAAAAGTTTGCAAATCCTTGGGACGAGGCGGAGGCGCCCGCTTGCGCCGGCCGACGATGGAGGCCACGCGGATCGGCGTCTCGCCGCCCCTTCCGCCGCCTTCGCCCTCGCGGCCAGGCGGCGGAAAAACGTCACGCAAGCCTTTGAAAGCAAACCATAGCCCACGAAAACGGCGCCCGCCCGCCGGCCTGGCGCCCTACCCGCGCTTCTCCGCCATCGCCGCCCGCGCGGCCTCGGCGCCCGACATCATCGCGCCGGTGAAGCCGCCCGAGCCGGCGAAGGACGAGGCGAGGTAGAGGCCGGGGATCGGCGTCCTGGGCGAGCGCGGAACCCCCGCCCAGACGCCGTGTTCGGGCGGCAGCGGCGCGAAGCCGTAGATCGCGCCGTCGGGCGTGTTGAGGAAATTGCGCATCGAGCGCGCATTGAGGAACATGCGCTCGCTCACCGCCGCGCCAAGGCCGGGATAGTCGCGATTGAGCGCGGCCTGGAACGCGTCGAGCCAGCGCTCGCGCCGGTCCCTCTCTTCCCCGGGCGTCAGCGCCGACCAATTGTCGAAGCGATCGAGCCCGACGACGCTCACCAGGGTCGGCCCGCCCTCGGCGAGGCCGCTGTCGATCGCGCCATAATTGGCGATGCCGTATCCCGGCAGGTCGTCGCCGGGATCGGCGGCGAAGATCCGCGCCGCGGCGCCGTAATCGCGCAGCGACTTCATCCAGCCCGGCAGCACGATCTGTCCGTAACGCTCGAGCCCGAAGCGCGCCGGCGGCGCGTCGAGGCCGAAATGCGCCGAGAACAACGAGGTCGAGAGCGCCCGCCCGCCATAGGCGCGCTGCAACCCGCCGCGCGCCGATTCCGGCAGCATCAAAGCGAGCGTCGTCGGCGCGCAGTTGGCGAACACCTGCGCCGCGCCGACGCGCTCCTCGGCGGCGCGGTTCTTGGGATCGGCGTGGCGCACGAAGGCCGGGCGGCCGTGCGCGTCGAGGTCGACCCCGGTGGCCTCGCGGCCGAGCAGCACCGATCCGCCGGCCTTCATCACCGCCTTGGCCAGCTTCATGCTGAGCGCGCGCGAACCGCCCTTGACGAAGACCCCGCCCGACTTCAGGAACCCGCCCTGCGCCATGGCGAAGAACGGCCAGGCCGTGCGCCGGGGGTCGTCGGCGTAATAGGCGAGATTGCCGGCGACGGCGAATTTCGCCGCCTCGTCGTCGCCAAGAAAACGCTGCAACATCGCGTCGAGCGAGGTGCGCCAATCGCGCGCCAGGCCGCGCAGCTCGAACCCGGCGCGCAGCAACCCGCCGATCGAGCGCGCTTCGCCCGCTTGGGCGAGATGCGCGACGCCGGTCTGCATCGTCTCGATCGCGCCGATGAGCCGCGCGAAGCCGTGACTGCTGGTGGGAAATCGTTTCGCGAGCGCGGCGTGCGCCGCGTCGAACCCGACCGGCAGATCGAACACCTCGCCGACCGGCCCGCCCCGCACGGAGAAGAACGGCGAGACCGGAACCCACTCGATTTCGTCGATGAGGCCGAGTTCCCTCAGGATGGCGTGCTTGGGCTCGTTGGGATCGTGCGGATCGGCGGTCTGGTGCAGCGCCGGCTCGATCGTCAGCGCGCCCTTCTTGAACGCCGACGCGGCGCCGCCGACGCTGTGATTGCGTTCGATGACGCAGACCTTGCGGCCCCTCTTGGCGAGAAGAGCGGCCGCCGTCAGCCCGCCCAGCCCCGAACCGATGACGACGACGTCGAACGAAGTCCCCTGCATGGACGCTTCGATAGACGAGGAAAGGGCCGTCGGCGTTGATCGCCGTCAAAGCGCGCGACAGTCACCGCCTCAGCGCCTGTCGGCGTCGGCGGTGAAGATCACGACCTCGTCCTTGCCGACCCGGTCGAGAACCGCCCGCGCTTCCTCGTCGAGCAGGTCCCGATCGATCGCCTCGGAGCGCATCGATTCGACGCGCCGCCGCCAACGGCCGCGCTCGTCCTGCACCTGTTTGAGTTCGAGCTGCAATTGCGCGGCCTGAGCGTCGTATTCGGCCTTGGCCTTCAGTCCGCGATCGCCCGTCGAGGCGCCCCAAACGAGACAAGCGCTCGCGACCCCGAGAACGAGGTAAAACGCGATCGGAAAGAGAATGGCGCGCGCGCGGGTCTTCACTGCCATGGCGCGAGGATGCCCGCGGCGCCGTTAATTTTGCGTTTCCTCGAGGCGCACGAACGCGCGCCGCTCGCGCGGCCTCACGCCGCCTTGATCGCGGCGCGGCCAGCGTAGCGCGCCTGATCGCCGAGTTCCTCCTCGAGGCGGATGAGCTGGTTGTACTTGGCGAGCCGGTCGGAACGCGCGAGCGAGCCGGTCTTGATCTGACCGCAGTTGGTCGCGACCGCGAGATCGGCGATGGTCGAATCCTCGGTCTCGCCCGAGCGGTGCGACATGACGGCGGCGTAGCCGGCGCGGTGCGCCATTTCGACCGCGGCGAGCGTCTCGGTCAAAGTGCCGATCTGGTTGACCTTGACGAGGATCGCATTGGCGACGCCCTCTGCGATTCCCCTGGAGAGACGGGTCACGTTGGTCACGAACACGTCGTCGCCGACGAGTTGGCGCTTGGCGCCGATCGTCTGCGTCAGCAACGCCCAGCCGCGCCAATCGTCCTCGGCCATGCCGTCCTCGATCGACAGGATGGGATAGGCGTCGGCGAGCTTGGCCAGATATTGCGCCTGCTCTTCGATCGATCGGGTCTTGCCCTCGCCGGAATAGACGTAGGCGCCGTCGTGAAAGAATTCCGTCGCCGCGCAGTCCAGCCCGAGCGCGACGTCCTGGCCGGGCTTGAAGCCGGCCGCCTCGATCGCCTTGACGCAGAAGTCGAGCGCCGCTTCGGCCGACGGCAGGTTCGGCGCGAAGCCACCCTCGTCGCCGACATTGGTGTTGTGGCCGGCGGCCTTTAGCGCGCCCTTCAGCGTGTGGAAGATCTCGGCGCCCCAGCGCACCGCCTCGCGAAGCGAAGGCGCGCCGACCGGCAGGATCATGAACTCCTGGAAGTCGATGGGATTGTCGGCATGGACGCCGCCGTTGACGATGTTCATCATCGGAACGGGCAGCACACGCGCGGTCGCGCCGCCGATGTAACGGTGAAGCGGCAGACCCGAAGCTTCCGCGGCCGCCTTGGCGACGGCGAGAGAGACGCCGAGAATCGCATTGGCGCCGAGCTTCGACTTGTTCGGCGTGCCGTCGAGCGCGATCATCGTCTCGTCGATTTTGAGCTGCTCCTCCGCCTCGAAGCCGGAGATCGCGTCGAAAATATCGCGGTTGACCGATTCGACTGCCTTCAGCACCCCCTTGCCGCCGTAGCGCGCCTTGTCGCCGTCGCGCAATTCGACCGCTTCATGCGCGCCCGTCGAAGCTCCCGACGGCACGGCGGCGCGGCCCATCGATCCGTCCTCGAGCACGACGTCGACTTCGACGGTCGGATTTCCGCGGCTGTCGAGGATTTCGCGGGCGACGATGTCAACGATGGCGGTCATTTCAACTCCTCTTGCTGCTCGGCGCAACGCGTCGCGATCCGCGCGCTCTTACGCGAATGTCGTTACAGGCGAAAGTCAGCGCCGCCGCGCTCGCTCGCCTTCGGCGAAGCCGGACATTTGTCGTTGGCAAGACCCAAATGATCGAATCGAGGCCAGGCAGAAAAAAATTGCATGGCAGCCCTGCCTATGGTGGTGACATTGCCCAAATTTTCGACTATCAAAATGTTCCTTGTGAAAAGGAGGCCGCCGCCAAGGCAACTGGCGACGGGGCTGCCGAGTCTGTGGGAGGACGGGGCGTATAACCAGTAGGTCGCGCGGCGCGCAGGGCTTGCGACGCAAAAGACGCGGCAAACCGGGATCGCAATTCAGGGATAGGGTCAAAGAAGCAAGGCTTGGGGATCCCCAAGCCTTGTTTTTTTGTTCCCGGCTCGACACTCAGGCGCCCATCTTTTCACCTTCGGCCCAGCCGGTCCTGACCTCCGCGATGAATTCGCCGAGGCGCCGCTCGCCGATCGCCTTGCGCGCGCCGGCCATCAAGTCCTGGTAGTAGGCGAGATTGATCGCCGTCAGCGCCATCATCGCCAGAATCTCGCCGGACTTGACGAGGTGACGCCAGTAGGCCCTCGAATAGTCGCGCGCGACCGCCGCCGAAGACAGCGGATCGATCGGCCTGGGATCGTCGGCGAAGCGCGCGTTGCGCAGATTGAGCCGGCCGCGCCGGGTGAAAACCATGCCGTGCCGTCCCGCCCTCGTCGGCATCACGCAATCGAACATGTCGACGCCGCGCGACAGGCTCTCGATGAGATCGTCGGGCGTGCCGACCCCCATGAGATAGCGCGGCCGATCGGCCGGCAGATGCGGAGCGACCGTGTCGAGCATTTCCAGCATCTCCGCTTGCGGTTCGCCGACCGCCAGGCCGCCGATCGCGTAGCCGTC
This sequence comes from Roseiarcus sp., assembly GCA_050013275.1. GTDB lineage: Bacteria > Pseudomonadota > Alphaproteobacteria > Rhizobiales > Beijerinckiaceae > Roseiarcus. The sequence goes on from JBEKFO010000079.1 coordinate 11,432, forward strand.
GAATCCGATGCCGACGAGCTCGCGCGCGCTTTGCACCCGCAAATCCTTTTCGACGCCGCCCTGCACAATGCCGAACACCGCCCTTCCCGGCTCCGCGGCGAATGCCGCCTTCGAGCGCTCCGCCCAGCGCAACGACAGGCGCATGGCGCGCTCCGACTCTTGGCGCGAACACGGCAGGCGCACGCATTCGTCGAACTGCATCTGAATGTCGGAACCGAGCAGATGCTGAATCTCCATCGCCCTTTCCGGCGTCAGCTCGTGGCGCGAGCCGTCGACGTGCGACTGAAATACGACGCCGCGCTCGTCGAGCTTGCGCAGCTTGGAAAGGCTCATCACCTGAAAGCCGCCCGAGTCGGTGAGGATCGGGTGGGGCCAGTTCATGAATTTGTGCAGGCCGCCGAGCTTGGCGATCCGTTCCGCTCCGGGCGACAGCATCAAATGATAGGTGTTCGACAACACGATGTCGGCGCCCAGCGCGCGCACTTGTTCGGGATACATCGCCTTGACCGTGGCGGCGGTGCCGACCGGCATGAAGGCCGGCGTGCGGATGACGCCCCGCGGAGTCGTGATCGCGCCCGCGCGGGCGGCGCCGTCGACGGCGTGGACCGAAAAGATGAAGTCGTCCCTCATTTGCCCTTGCGCGTGAAGCCTTGGGGCGCCCTCGCCCGCTCCGGCAGTCGAGCCCTAAGCACGCCCGAGACTCCGAATCAAATGTCCCGGCGCCGGTCGGGGCCAAGCAGCAGGCAGGAGTCGCCGTAGGAATAGAAGCGATAACCCATCCGGATCGCGTGCGCATAGCCGCGGCGCATGATCTCCAGGCCGCTGAACGCCGCGACCAGCATGAACAGCGTCGAGCGCGGCAAATGGAAATTGGTCATGAGCGCGTCGACCGCGCGGAAGCGATAGCCGGGCGTAATGAAGATCGCAGTCTCGCC
>JBEKFO010000080.1:0-12353 GCA_050013275.1 Roseiarcus sp.
CCACGCCGCCTCGCTATCGGGCGGACGCCCCGGAGTGCTGCACGGCAACCGCACCTATCTCCTGATGAACGACGACGGCCAGATCAACGAAGGCCATTCGATTTCCGCCGGCCTCGATTATCCCGGCATCGGCCCCGAACACGCATGGCTCAAGGAATCGGGCCGCGTGACCTGTCTCTCGGCCACCGACAAGGAAGCGCTCGCCGCGTTCCAGATGTGCTCGTTGCTCGAGGGCATCATCCCCGCCCTGGAGCCCGCCCACGCGCTCGCCAAGGTGATCGAACTCGCGCCCAAGCGGCCACGCGACCATCTGATGGTGATGAACATGTGCGGGCGCGGCGACAAGGACATCTTCGCGGTCGCGGACTACCTCGGCGGGATGTGAGGCCGAGGGACGAGGCAACCGTCCGTGAATTACGACGAATACAATCGATTCTGCGCCGCCCTTCCCGCGACGAGCCACGTCGTGCAATGGGGCGGCTCGCATGTTTGGAAGGTCGGCGGCAAGGTGTTCGCAATCGGCGGCTGGGAGCAAGACAATCCAGCCTACACGTTCAAGGTCAGCCCGCTGTCGTTTGAAATCCTGAAGGCGCTACCGGGCCTGCGGCCCGCGCCCTATCTCGCCTCGCGCGGCATGAGCTGGATTCAGCACTACGCCGCGCCGGGCCTCGGCGACGACGATTTGAAGGACTACCTCCGCGAGTCGCATCGCCTCGTCGCCCTCGGCCTCAGCCGCCCCAAACGCCGCGAATTGGGCCTGGGGTGACGCTCGCCGGCCCGCAATGCGGCGAGCCCCGGCCGCGACGCACGCGCCCGGCGGCTATGCGAGCGTGCGGTAACGGCGCCAGCGACGTTTTCGCGATCGCGCATCGTCTCGGCGCGATGTAGAATGGCCCCGCCGAATTGGGGGAGTTCGCGATGACGCCGGAAATGGTCACGACCGCGCTCGAATTGCCGGGCTTTCGCATCACGCAAAATATCGGCGTCGTGCGCGGCATCGTGGTCCGTTCGCGCTCTCTGGTCGGCAACTTCGCCGCTGGGCTGCAAACCTTGTTCGGCGGCAACATCTCGGTCTACACGACGCTCTGCGAGACGACGCGCACCCAAGCCTACCAGATGATGTGCGGTCACGCCGACGCCAACGGCGCCAATGCGATCGTGATGATGCGTTATGACGCCACCGAGATCATGAGCGGCGTCACCGAAGTCATCTGCTACGGCACGGCGGTCGTTGTCGAGCGAGGCGCACCGTGAGCGCGCCGATCGCGCTCGGCTTCGGCCTATTCCTCGCCGGCGTGCTGCTCGGCCTGGCGCAATTGTGGTTCCAGGTCTGGACGCCCGAAACGTTCCTCAAGATCGCGATCACCGACGGCGCCTTGCTGGCGATCGTCCTCGTGTGGAATTTCGTCGTCCGCGAAAAGAGGGACTTCGATCGAATCCGCAAGGACGACAGGCTGCGATAAGCGCGCCGCGGATCAGCTTTTTGCACGGGCGCGCGCGCCCTTCCTTCACAGCCGCCCCCGCCTCCACGAACGTCGCGTTGCGCCTGTAATTCGTTTCCGATAGAGAATTGGCAAGGTGATGAGTCCTGCCGCGAGGGGCGTTGGGGGCTTCGACTTCATGGCCGCGCCGGTTTTCATCAGTCATTCCTCGCGCGATCTCAAATCGGTGCGCGCGCTGGTCGATGCGTTGGAAACGCGCGGAATCGCGTGCTGGATTTCCGAACGCGACATCGCCGCCGGCGACAATTATGGCGATTCCATTGTCGACGCGATCGAGCGGGCCAGCGCCATGGTGCTGGTGTTCTCGGGCGCCGCCAACGACTCGGACGAGATCAAGAAGGAAGTCGCGCTCGCCAGCCAGCGTCGCATCACTGTGGTGCCGGCGCGCATCGAGGACGCCACGCCGAGCAAGGCGTTCCGCTACGAGTTGGCGACGCGCAATTGGATCGACATCTTCCCCGATTGGAACGAGGGCGTCGCCAAGCTCGGCGACCGCCTCGCCGCAATCCGCGCGCTGCCGACGGAGGAGCGTCAAGCGCCGCCACCCGCTCCGCCGCCGCCTGCCCCCCCGCCGCCGGCCTCGGCGCCGCATTTCAACGCTGGCTACGCGGCCGGCGCGCTCGCCGCGCTCGTCGGCGTCGGCGCGATTCTCTGGTTCGCGCTCCGCCCGCCGCCGCAACCGCCCCCGATCGCGCCGACGCCGATCGCCTCGACGGAGACGCCTGCGCCGCCGTCGCTTCCTGCGAAGGCCGCCAAGCCGGCGGTCGCGATTCCTGTCGGCCCGCCGCCCGCCCTCGCGGCCGAAGATCCGGGCGGCGAGGTCTTCAAGGAATGCGACCAGTGCCCCGAGATGGTCGTCATTCCCGCCGGCAAGGCGATGCTCGGCTCGCCGCTGGGCGAGAGCGGACGGCAGACCAACGAGATGGCGCCGCACGAAGTCGACATCGACAAGCCCCTCGCCGTCGGCCGTTACGCCGTGACTTTCGACGAATGGGACGCCTGCTTCGCCGAAGGCGGTTGCGGGCATCGGACTTTGGGCGATCTCGACTTCGGCCGTGGTCGCCGTCCCGTCATTTTCGCGACCTGGAACGAGGCCCAACTCTATGTCGCGTGGCTGAAGCGCAAGACCGGCCAGCCCTATCGGCTGCTCAGCGAAGCCGAATGGGAATACGCCGCACGCGGTTGCACCGGTCTCAAATGCCCTTATGCGCCGTTCTGGTTCGGCGCGATCTCGCCGGAGGTCGCCGTCTATAACTGGCGCGATTCGTACCAGGGTAGCCCCAAGTCGACCGCGCCGCTCAAGACGGCTCCGGTCGACAGCGGCCCGCCCAATCCGTTCGGGCTTTACAATATACTTGGCAATGTGCGGCAATGGACGCTGGACTGCTGGAGCGCGGCGCCGGCCGCCGCGCCGTCGAACCGCGCGCCGGCCGATCCGGGAGATTGTTCGGCGCGCGCGACCCGCGGCGGTTCGTGGGCCGACAGGCCCTCGGAGCTGCGCGCCGCTGCGCGATCTTGGGAAACCGTCGACGAGGGATCGGAAAAGATAGGCTTTCGCGTGGCCAGACCGCTCGCGCCATAAACGGGCCGGTCGACGAACGACATGGGGTTCGACATGACGAAGCGTGGGACGGATCGGATCGCGCAGGCGGCGGCGTTCTCGGCGATCGCGCTGGTCGGCTTCAGCCTCTTCGTTTCGCAGACGGCGAACGCCGCGACGGCGGCGACCCCGGCGGCGAGCGCCCAGACGACGACCGGCCCGACGCGGCGCGCCTTCGTGCTCGGCGAGGAGCGCTACTCCGACCACAACATCCCCAGCCTGACGCGATCGGACACCGACGCCGGCGACATCGCCGCCGACCTCGAACAGGTCGGGTTCGACAAGAAGAACATCACCTTGGCGACCGAACTGCGCGCCAAGGCCGATTTCGACAAACGGTTCTCCGCCTTCCTCGCCACCGTCAAGGAAGGCGATATCGTCTTCTTCTACTATTCCGGGCACGGCCTGGGCGTCGAGGCGAACAACACCGACTACCTGCTGCTCGCCGACGCCAAGAGCCTATACAGCTACACGCGCGACCAGATGATCGAGGCCGACAGGCGGCGCGACGACGTCATCGCGCTGAAAATGCCGTCGTTCGAAGGGCCTTACGAGACCGACGAAATCGCCAAGAACGGCGTGTCGGTCACCGACGTGATGAATGCGATCGCCGACAAGAAGCCGAAGATCGCCATCCTCATGCTCGACGCCTGCCGATCGCTGATCCAGGCGACGACCGACGAACACGAGATCAAGCGCGGGCCGACCTCCGGCAGCCGCATGTTGCCGACCAAGGATCTCGCCGCCGGCTCGATCGTGGTCTTCTCCGCCTCTTTCGGCGAAACTGCGATCGAGAGTTTTGGATTCGGCGATCACCGGCGCAATTCGCTGTTCACCGAGGTCGTCAGGTCGGAGCTGCAGCGCCCGGGGCAAACCCTGATCGAACTGGGGCAGCGCGTCAGCCGCATGGTCCGCGCGTTCGCCTATAAGGGCGGCGGCCAGCAGGAACCCGAGTATTTCGAGAACCTGGGGATCGACGACAATTTCGCCCTGGTCGATTCGGTCGGCGCCGAGCGTTTCCCGTTCACCCAGCAGCAGTGCGACGGCGCTCAGACGGACTGGGAGGAGATCAGCCAACAACCGGAGCGCGATGCGCTCGAGCGACATCGCCGGCGTTTCCACGATTGTCCGACCGCCGAGCTCGCGCGGCGCGCCCTGGTCAGCCTGATCGGCTCGTCGGAGGTCGCGACGCCGACGATCGCCGCCGGCTCCAAACCGATCGACGATTGCGATCGCCTCGCCGCCTCCGACAGCGATCCGGCGCGCCCGCCGGAAGTTCCCGGCGTGCCGCTCGGCAAGATCGATTTCGACGCGGCGATCGCCGCCTGCGAGAAATCGATTCAGCGCAACTCCCGGGTTCCGCGGTTCCTGTTCAATCTCGGCCGCGCCAAATTCGCAGCGGCCAACGCCCTGCGGCTCGACGATCCGACGCGCAAACCGCTGATCGCCGACGCGCGCGCCGCTTACAACGACGCCGCCAACCGCGGCTACGTCGCCGCGCTCTATAACTTGGCGACGCTCACCGATTACACTGAGGCCAGCGACGACGAGCAGGCGCAGGCCAACGCGCTGTTGCTGAAGGCGGCCAACCAGGAATTTCCGTTGGCGATGTATGAGCTCGGCCGTCGCTATCGCGACGGTACGTTCGGCCTGCAGCGCGATCTCGCCGAAGCCTATCGTTGGATGTCCAAGGCGGCCGAAAGCGGCTCCGTGCCGGCGATGGTCGAAACGGCGCGGGCGCTGTTCTACCATCGCGGCGTCGCCCAGAATCCGCGCCGCGCCGTCGAATGGGCCCAGCGCGCCGCCGACGCAGGCTCCGATATCGCGAAGGTCGATTTGGGTCTGTATTACTTCTACGGCAATAAGGTCATCAACGCTGCCGACGAAGTCTCCTCCACCAGCGTGCTCGCCGACGATACGCAAGCGCTGCTTTGGTGGGGACGCGCCGCCGATAACAACAATCCGACCGCCGAGTATTTTCTCGCGCAGATGATGGAGCGCAGTTACGGCCTGCCGCATCCGCAGCCGGAAATCGCCGAGCGCTATTATCGTCTGGCGGCGCATGGCGGCAACGAAGACGCCGAAATCGAACTGGCGCGCCGTCTCAGGGCGGGACGCATGCTGGTCAAACCGGAGAATGGTTCGAACGAGGCGATCGACCTTCTCAACCGCGCGCTGAGCCACGGATCGGCGCGCGCAGCCAATATGCTCGCCGAAATCTATCGCAACGGCGAGCTCGATCAGCCCAAGGATCCGCTGCAAGCGATGAAATACGCATTTCTCGCCGTCAAACTGTCCGTACAAGCCGACCCGACGACGGAGGACGGCAATCCGTTCTACGAAATCGACGCCGGCATCCTGCTGGCGGAAATGGCCATCAACGGACAGGCTGTCGACGTCAACGACCGCGCGCTGCTCAACCCCGACGAGGTCGACCGTCTGCAGCGCTTCTACGGCACGGTGGACGCGGCGACGCGCAAAGTGAAGATCCGTCGTCTCGAAGTTCCGCTCGGCTGCGGCGGCGCCATATACAAGAAGTCGGTCTGGGTGTGGGATTGGGGCCGCGCCGAAGCGCCGACCGAGCCGCAATTCCGCAGCCTGGAGCGCGAGACGGGCTGCTACGACAACGACGTGTTGCGCCGCACGCTCTCCGCTTCGTTCGACGCCGCGCGCAAGGCCAAGGTCCCCTTCGCCGATCTCATCAACCAGCAAATCCTGGCGGCGCAAGCGCAGACCAATTCGCAATCCACTACTCGTCCGCGTCATTGATCGCCGCGGGGAATCGAACTATGTTGGCCAGTCAGACTGCAACGCATCATCGGGAGCCTTCCATGAGCGCGGGGTCTAGGAAACGCCATTTGCGTGCGAGCACGGTTTTCGTTGGCGCTCTGACAATTCTGACCGCCGGCGCATTCGATCAGCCCCCTGCCTACGCCGGCAATCCTTTCGGCTCCTTCGTCGGCGGCGTCATTGGTGGGGTGGTCGGCGGCGCAGCCGGCTCGCAATGGCGCTACCGCAACGGTTCGAGCGGCTATTCCGGCGCGCGGCGAAGCGGCCCGGCGAATTCGGGGAATCCGACGAGCGACGCTCCGAGCGCGGCCGATTCGACGCGCGCCCTGGCTTCGCTCGCGCCGCCGACGACGTCCCAGCAGCAGGCCATTCTCAAATCGATGAGCCCCAGCCAGACGCTCGGCTCGGTCGGGTCGTCGGGCGATCTGGAGCAAATCGGCAACGGCGACAGCGACGAGAGCAATCGCGACTACACCAGCAAGATCGACGAACTGATCAACCGCATCAAGGTCGCGCAGAACCTGCAGCACTCGGCAAAGGAAGGCGACGTCACCGAACACGCGATTCTCGAGTCGCTCGACGGCGCGATCCGGGAAGCCAATCTGCAGCGGTTCGAGACCTTCCTCGGCGAGAACTGGTCGCCCGAGCGCCTGCGCGTCATGATTCTCGATCGCGCCGGCAACGAGATCGGCGGTCTGTTCGACGGCACCAATCGCGGCGCCGTGACGATGAACGACCTCGACTTGATCATCAAGAAAGCCGCGCGCAACGTCTATTCCCGCCTGTTCGAGACTTCGGAGTTGCTCGCCGCGAATCGGGGCTCGACGTTGTTCGTTCAGCGCCTTTACCAGACGCACGGCGATCTCGTGAGCGGCGACGTTCGCGAGAGCGCCGAACAATTGCTTTCGGAAGCCTCGGCCTCCGGGGTCGCGCCCTTCGTGGCGCTGTTGAGCCGCGACGCCAACGCCTTTGCATTGCGCTACCGCGCGCAACGCATCATCTTCGATTGCCTGTCCGACAACGTCGAGACGATCAGCTCCAGCGAGTCGGGCATGGCGACGTCGGCGGAAATCGCCAAGCGCGTGCTCGACGTCGATCATGATCAGTGCGCGAAGTGGGTCGCTTCCCAACTGATCGGCCCTGACGGCAAGCTCAAAACTCAGGACCCGATGCCGCTGCGCGTCATCTGGACAGCCGAAGGACCGAAAGACGATCCCTCGATGTACGGGCGCGCGTCCGATCAGCTTTGAGAGCCGCGCGCGCCCTCGCCTATTCCTTCCCCGCCACGCCCGCCTCGGCGAAGGTCGCCATGCCGTTGTGACAGGCGACCGCCGCTCTCACGATGCCGACGGCGAGCGCGGCGCCGGTGCCTTCGCCCAGGCGCATGCCGAGGTTGACCAGCGGCGTCTTGCCTAAGCGCTTGAGCACTTCGCCGTGGGCGCTTTCGGCCGAGACGTGACCGGCCAGGCAATGGTCGAGCGCGCTCTTGTCGAGCGCTTGCAGCACGGCCGCGGCGGAGCAGACGACGAAACCGTCGAGCAGCACCGGCACGCGCTGGATGCGCGCGGCGAGGATCGCGCCCGCCATCGCTGCGATTTCGCGCCCGCCGAGACGGCGCAAGACCTCCAGCGGATCGCTCAGGCGCTCGCGGTGGCGCGCGACCGCGGCGCGCACCGCGTCCGCCTTGCGCTTGAGCCCGGCGTCGTCGACGCCGGTGCCGCGGCCGACCCAATCCTCCGCCTTGCCGCCGTAGAGCGCGTGGTAGATCGCGGCAGCGACGGTGGTGTTGCCGATGCCCATTTCGCCCAGGCACAACAGATCCGGCTGCGAGGCGAGCGCCTCCATGCCGAAGGCCATCGTCGCCGCGCAGGCCTTTTCGTCGAGCGCCGCTTCGCGCGTGATGTCGCCGGTCGGCTGTTCGAGCGCAAGCTCGAACACTTTGAGCGAAATGTCGAAGGTCTTGCAGATCTGATTGATCGCCGCGCCGCCGCCGGAGAAATTGGCGACCATCGCCTGCGTCACCGACTGCGGGAAGGGCGAAACGCCCTGGGCTACGACGCCGTGATTGCCGGCGAAGACCGCGACGAGCGGCGCGTCGACGTGCGGGCGCGCGGCGCCCTGCCAGGCCGCGAGCCACTCGGCGATCTCTTCGAGGCGCCCGAGCGCGCCCGCCGGCTTGGTGAGCTGCGCTTCGCGCTCCCTGACGGCGGCGAGCGCCGCCGCGTCGGGCTGCGGCATCTTGCCGAGGAGGGCGCGGATATCGTCGAACGGGCGGGACGGGGGATACATGGCGGGCGACTCTCTATTGCGATGCGCGAAGGCGCGCGGGTGGTAACGCAAATCCGCCAGAGAGGGAAATGGCGCGGCGGCGTCAGAGTCGCGTCGTTAGGCCGCGCCCTATTCGGCGGCTGCTCGCAGCGCCAGACAGCGCGTCAGCTGCGCGCGCAGCGGGGCCGGCTTCAGCGGTTTGTTGAGCAAGGCGACGTCGGCGCGCGCGGCCGCGTCGCGCACCTCCTGGCTGCGTTCGGCGGTGGCCAGAATCGCCGCGACGGGAAAGCCGAGGCGTTCGCGTAGCGCAGCGATGGCGGCGAGCCCGTCGCCTTCGTCCAAGTGATAGTCGGCGATGATCGCGTCCGGCACGTCTTCAAGCGACCCGAGCGCTTCGAGCGCCTCGTCGAGTCCATGCGCCGTGGCGACGCGGCATCCCCATTTGCTCAGCAGCGCCCGCATGCCGTCGAGCACGCGCGGTTCGTTGTCGATCGCCAGGACGCGCAGGCCGCTCAGCGTCTCGCCCGCCATCGTCGGCTCCGGGGCCAGGGCGTCGGCCGGGAGGGCCGGGCTCGACACGCCGAGCGGAGCGACGACGGCGAACACCGAACCGACGCCGGGCTTGGAGCGCAACGTCACGGCGTGGCCGAGAACCCGCCCCAGCCGCTCGACGATGGAAAGACCGAGCCCGAGGCCGCGCGCCGCCCGAGCGCCTTGTTCGAGGCGCTCGAACTCCTCGAAGATCTGGCGCTGCTTGTCGTCGGGAATGCCGAGACCGGTGTCCCAGACCTCGATCCGCACCGCGGTCCCGACACGCCGGCAGCCGACCAGCACGCGCCCCTTCGGCGTGTACTTGACGGCGTTGGAGACGAGATTTTGCAAAAGCCGCCGCATCAGCCGGCGATCGGAGCGCACGCTCAGCGACGAGACGACGAAGCGCAGCGCCAATCCCTTGGCGCGCGCCGTCGGCGCGAATTCGATTTCGAGCTGGCGGAAAATGTCGTTGACGGGAAAATCGACGATTTCGGGCCGCGTCGCGCCGGCGTCGAGCCGGGAGATGTCGAGCAAGGCGCCCAGGATTTCCTCGACTGCCTCGAGCGAAGCGTCGACGTTGCGCGCGAGCGCAACGCGTTCGTCCGCGCCGCCTTCGGCCGCGCTTTCGGTCAGCGAACTCGCATAGAGCCGCGCCGCGTTCAGCGGCTGGAGAATGTCGTGGCCCGCCGCCGCGAGGAACCGCGTCTTGGAGACATTGGCTTCCTCCGCCTCGGTCTTGGCCTGCGCCAACGCCTGATTGAGCCGCTCGAGTTCGGCGGTGCGCGCTTGCACGCGGCGCTCAAGCCGCTCGTTGGCCGCGGCGAGCTCCTCCTCGGCCAGAACGGTCTGGGTCACGTCGGTGTAGGTCGTCACGATGCCGCCGTCGGGCAGCCGCGCCGAGCGGATTTCGATCACCCGCTGGGAAGGATAGAGACGCAGGCGCAACGGCTCTTCGTCGTTGAGCAGGCTCTCGATCCGCTCGGCGACGAAGTCGTCGGACGATCCCGGCCCGTAGGCGCCGCGCGAGGCGTTGAAGCGCACGATCTCGTCGAGGCCGACGCCGAGCCTCAGCATCGAGGGCGGCAGCTCGAACAGATCGGCGAATTCGCGGTTCCAGGTGGTCAGGGCGAGATTGCTGTCGAACACCGTGATGCCCTGGCGGGCATGGTCGAGCGCGTGCTGCAGCTGGTCGCGGCTCGACTGGATCGCCGCCGAGGCGTCATCGAGCAATTTGAGCGCCGACTTGCCGGACATCGCGCGCCGCCGCAGCAAGAGCGAGAGCACCAGTCGCGAGGTCGAGGCGCCGATCGCCGGCGACAACAGATGCTCGGCGTGGCGGATGAGATGGGCGTCGGCCTCGTCGCTCGCCGACAGATCGAGCCCGCGTTCGCGCATGAACGTCTCGAACGCGCGGCGCGCGCGGGCGGCGCCGAGATAGCGCGCGACGGTCGCCTCCAATTCTCCCACAGTCGCCGAGGCGCGCCACAAACGGAACGCTTGCGGCTTGCCGCCCGGCGCGGCGCCGACGAAGGCCGTCGCCTGCATGCGCTCCATCGGCGTCGCCTTGCGCGACAAGGACACCAGAACGAAGGCTGCGACATTGGCGCCGAGCGAAAGCGTCACCCCGCCGACCAGCGGATAAGTCGAAAACCCGATCAAGTAAGCGGGTCGCAGCCAGGCGATCCCGAGCGGCCCGGCCGCAAGAAGATCGGCGAACGCGCCATCGGCGTTGAGCGAAGGCAGAAACAGGACGTAGAGCCAGACGAGCGAGCCGACCACCATCCCGGAAACGGCGCCGCGCGCGGTGCCGCGCCGCCAAATCAGCCCGCCCAGGAACGCCGGGGCGATCTGCGCGATCGCGGCGAACGACAGCAGCCCGATCGAGGCGAGCCCAGCGCTATTGGCCAGTTGAGCGTAGAGAAAGCCGAAGAAGAGGACGCCGAGGATCGCCGCGCGCCGCACCAGCAGCACATGCGCGCCGATCTCCCCCGCCGCAGCCGCGTCGGCTTGGCCGGCGCGGCGGTGCAGCAGGATCGGCATGACGAGATCGTTGGAGACGGTGATCGCGAGCGCGACGCTGTCGACCACCACCATTCCGGTCGCCGCGGAGAGCCCGCCAAGCATCGTCGTCAGCGCGAGGCCGCGCGCGCCGGCGGCGAGCGGCAGGGCGAGAACCGTCAGATCGCGATCGATCGCGCCGTTGGCGAACGTCGCCAGTCCCGCGATCGCCAGCGGCGCGACGAACAGATTGATCAGCACGAGATAGGCGGGAAACAGCCAGGCCGCTGCGGCGATGTCGCGCTTATCGCGATTCTCGACGACGCTGACGTGGAACTGGCGCGGCAGCAACAGGATCGCCGACGCCGAGAGCAGCGTCGTGGTCAGCCAATTCGCCGGGTCCGGGGTCGATCGGATCACGGCGCCGATGCGCGCATCGGTCTCGGCGACGCGCGCCAGCGCGCTCAAGCCCCCGGAAAGACCCCAGACGACAAAGGCGCCCACGGCGAGAAAGGCCACCAGCTTGACGATCGACTCGACCGCGATGGCCAGGATCAGCCCGTTCTGCTGCTCGGTCGGGACTAGGCGCCGCGTGCCGAAGGCCATGGCGAAAGCCGCCAGCACCACCGTCACCGCGAGATAGAACGTCGACGACGGCGCGCCGGGCGTCAGGCGACCATGTTCGAACGAGTCGACGACCATCAGGATCGTCTGAGTGATCGCCTTGAGCTGCAGCGCGATATAGGGCGCGGACGCCATCAGCGCGATGAGCGCGGCGAGCGCCGCGACCCCCTGGGACTTGCCGTAGCGCGCGGACACGAAGTCGGCGACCGTCGTCAAGTTCTGCGCGCGCGCGAGCGCGGCGATGCGAGACATCAGTCGGTGGCCGAACCCGACGACCAGGATCGGCCCGATATAGATCGGCAGGAAGTCGAACCCGTGCGCCGAAGCGAGCCCGACCGAGCCATAATAGGTCCAGGAGGTGCAGTAGACCGCGAGGCTCAGCGCGTAGACCAGCGCGCGGCGCTTGCCGACGACGAACTGACGCCCGCCGTGATCGCCCCACCAGGCCACGGCGAACAGGAAGCAGACATAGCCGATCGACGCGACGAAGACAGTCGAACCGTTCAACATGGCGCGGCGTCGCGGGACGGGATGGCGGGCGGCATAGAAATATACTAGTGCGAAGCGCGGCTTCCGTCACGCGGACCGGAAAAGCCGACACCACTTGCGCTTGAGGTAACCTTACTGGGACTGTCTCGCATACTGCTGTTTTCCGCCGCGCGGACCGGATGCCCATGAACAATCTCATCACCGACATTGCCGGCCTGCGCGTCGGCGCCGCGCAAGACGCGCGGCTCGCCTCGGGCGTCAGCGTCGTCGTGTTCGACGAGCCGGCGACCGCGGGTCTCGCCATTCCCGGCGGCGCGCCGGCGCTGCGGGACGGGGCGCTGCTCGCCCCCGAGATGACGGTCGAACGGGTCGACGCCTTCGTCATTTCGGGTGGCTCGGCCTTCGGCCTCGACGCGGTTGGCGGCGCGATGGCTTATCTCGCCGAAAACGGCCGCGGCTTGCCGGTCGGAGCCGCGCGCGTGCCGATCGTCCCCGGCGCGGCGTTGTTCGATCTCAACAATGGCGGCGACAAGGCCTGGGGCGGCCGT
>JBEKFO010000081.1:0-12324 GCA_050013275.1 Roseiarcus sp.
GATCGGCGAAGTGGTGGCGGGGGATCCGGGATCGATCGCGCTGAAGACGACATGCGCGCTCATCGCCATCGGCGCGTCGCTGAGCGCGGCGAAAGGCGCGAAGTCGCGTGCGGCCAATTCCTCCCGGCTCGCGGCGACGACCGGCAATTCGAGATGGCTGTCCGCCTTCGCCCTGCCGTGGCCAGGAATGTGCTTGACGACGGGAAGCACGGCGCCGGCGAGCAGTCCCTCGCACACGGCGCGGCCGATCGCGGCGACTCGCTCCGGCGCGCTGGAAAAGGCCCGCGAGCCGATCACCGCGTGCATGCCGGCATCGGCGACGTCGAGCACCGGCGCGCAATCGACGCTGACGCCGACCTCGCGCAAATCATGGGCGATGAGGCGCGCGGAGAGCCAAGCGGCGCGCTCGGGCCGGATTGCAGCCTCGAAGCGGGCGGGCGCGGGATAGGCCGGCCAATGCGGCGGGCCCATGCGCTGCACGCGCCCGCCTTCCTGATCGATCAGCACGGGCGCATCAACGCGCCCGACGCAATCGCGAAACGATCGCGTCAGCGCGCGCATTTGTTCGCGGTCGACGACGTTGCGCTTGAAGAGGATCAGTCCCCAGGGACGCGCGTCGCGAATGAAGGCGCGCTCCTCGGGCCCGAGCGCCAGCCCCGCGCAGCCGCAGATGAAGGCGAGCGTCATTTCGGCTTCCCCAGCGAAGCGAAAACGGTCAATTCTTGGCGATGAAGCAATCGCCGCCGCTCGCCTTGAACTTGGCGCAGAGCGCGGCGGCCTCCGTCTTGGAAAGACCGCTGGCGCGCACACGATAGATCGTTTCGCCCTTGACGTCCGCCTTGCGCACGCCGACTTCCGTGTCGCCGAGCGCGTCGGAATATTTGTTCTTCAGGCGCGAAATCGCGTTCTGGGCGTCCGCCTCGGAGCGCGGAGCGGCGAATTGCACCGCCCACTCGCCGCCGGCCGCGGCCGGGTCCGTCGCCGCGGGCGGGGCGGGCGCAGCGGGAGTCGCTTCCGCCGAATCCGCCTCGGCGTCGACGGGCGCCGGCGCCGGCTTCGCGGGCGGCGCCTTCGCCAAGGTCTTGTTCGGACGCGCGGGGGCGGCCAATTGCAGCGGCGCGGTCGGCGTCGTGTCAGTTGCGGCGGCAGGCGCCGTCGTGTCCGTCTTGGCGACGACGCGCGACGAAGCCTTCGGCGACAGCTTGGTGGGCAAATCGAGTTTCGGCGTCGCAGGCTCGCCGGCCGCGGTAGCCCCCGTTTGCGCCTGCGAATTGTCGATCGCGCGCGTCGCGGCCTGCGCCGGAGGCGGCGGCGCTGGCGGCGGCGCGGAATCCACTGAGATCAACGTTCCGTCCGGGCGCACGGAAACCGTCTTGACCGGCTTGGCTTCCGGGAAAAGCGGCGCGACGGTCGCGGTCGTGTCGGCGGGCGCGACGATGGGCGTGTTGACCGCGGGCGCCACCGGCGAGGGCGTGTCCGCCGCCGAGGCCGGAGCCACTGGGGCCGGGGCGGAAGCGACAGGGGTCGGCGTAGGCGTCGGACTGGGCGTCTGCGCCCGCAGATCGACCGGTTGCTCCTCGTTGGAGACGACCTTGATCGGCGCCGCCGTTGTCGAATCTTTCATCAGCAGCGCCGCCATGTCCCCGGCTGATTGCACCGTGGCGTCGCTCGGCGGCTGGACCTTGCTCGGTCCCTCGACTGCCGCGATGAACGGCGGCGTCTTGGGCAATCCCGGCACGCCGCCGTGCTTCAGCGCCGCGGCACCGCCCAACAGCGCCACGCCGATCACCGCCAGTCCCGCCGTCTTGAAATACCAGGAGCGCTTGCGACCCCTTTCCGCTTGCGCCTCCATCGCCGCCGCCAACAGCGCAGCGCGCTCCTCCGGCGAAAGTTCGATCCCCCCATCGGCATTGGACAGCGGCGCCGCGGCGTCGAAGCTGGCCGGGGCTGTCGGGTCTTTTCGCCCAGCGGCGCCGACCGGCGCCCTGTTTCGACCCGGTTCCGCGCGGGCGACGGGCTCGCCGCGGCCAACCGCGGAAGCGAGCGGAAAACGCTCGCCCTTCGGCGCTGGCGTCTGGACAGCCTTGGCGCCGGCGCCAGCCTTGCCGTCGTCCCGGCTGATCATATCGACCAACCGAGTCAGCTCGGCGAGCGGATCTTCGGCGCTTTCTCGCTTCGCCCCCGCGGAACGCAAGCGCTTCTCGAACTCGTCGAGATTGATTTCCGGGACGATCTTGCCAGGAGAGCCGCTCATTCTAAACCTCGTGCGCCGCCGAGTCGTCCGCGCCGCAGACCGGCCTGAGACGTCCCGAGCGACTTCCTTTATGCACGCCCCGTCCCTGCGGCGCCGATCGGGCTGCGCTAGCGCATTTCCTCGGGCGCGCTGACGCCTAAGATAGATAACGCCGACGCCAATACCAGGGCCAACGCCGTCACCAGACCCAGGCGAGAATAGGTTAAATGTTCGCTACCTTCGTTAACGTATCGTAAATGCGGCAAATCTTTGCCACGATTCCACTGAGCGTGGAAGAGCGTCGCCAGATCGTGAGCGTAGAAGGCGACGCGATGGGGCTCGTGAGCTTCGGCCGCCTGCGCAACCGAACGGGGATAATTGGCGAGCGCGCGCATGAGGCCGCGCTCCCCTTCGTCGGCGAGCAACGAAAAATCCGCCTGCGCCAGCACCGCCGGCGCGAGGTCGAGGCCGGGGAAAGCCGCATGGCCCTGGCGCAGCACGCTGCACGCCCGGGCATGGGCGTACTGCACGTAGAACACGGGATTGTCCTGGCTCTGTTCGATCACCTTGGCGAGGTCAAAATCGAGCGGCGCGTCGTTCTTGCGCATGAGCATGATGAAGCGCACGGCGTCGGCGCCGACTTCGTCGACGACTTCGCGCAACGTCACGAAGTCGCCGGAGCGTTTCGACATCTTCACCGGCTCGCCCGCGCGCATCAACCGCACGAGCTGGCATAGCCGGACGTCGAGCTTCGCCTTGCCCGCGGAGAGCGCCGCCACCGCCGCCTGCATCCGCTTGACGTAACCGCCGTGATCGGCGCCCCAAATGTCGACCAGGCTGAGAAAGCCGCGATCGATTTTGGTCTTGTGATAGGCGATGTCGCTGGCGAAATAGGTGTAGCCGCCGTCCGACTTGATGAGCGGCCGATCGATGTCATCGCCGAAATCGGTGGTGCGGAACAGAGTTTGTTCGCGATCCTCCCAATCCTCGGATGGTTGGCCTTTGGGCGGTGGCAGACGCCCTTCGTAGACGATGCCGCGCCGGCGCAAATCTTCGATCGCTTCGCGCACGCGATCGACGCCGCCGTCGGCGCCGGTCAGAGCCCGCTCAGAGGCGAAAACTTCGTGATTGATGTTGAGCGCGGCCAAGTCGTCCTTGATCATCGTCATCATCGCGTCGATGGTGCGCGCGCGCACCGGCGCCAGCCATTCCGCTTCCGGCTTGCCCAGCAGCGAAGGCCCGAATTCGCGCGCCAGCGCCTCGCCAACTGGCTTGAGGTAGTCGCCGGGATAGAGCCCTTCCGGGATCGCGTCGATCGTCTCGCCCAGCGCCTCGCGATAGCGCAGATACGCCGACCGCGCGAGCACGTCGACCTGCGCGCCGGCGTCGTTGACGTAATATTCGCGCGTCACGGCCCACCCCGCAAATTCCAGCAGGCTCGCCAGCGCGTCGCCGAACACCGCGCCGCGGGCGTGGCCGACATGCATCGGCCCGGTCGGATTAGCGCTGACATATTCGACGTTGACCTTACGCTCGACGGCGACCGCTCGGCGGCCATAGCCGGCGCCCTCACTGAGAATTGACTTCAGGACTTCGGCATAAACGTATGGCCGCAACTTGATATTTATGAACCCGGGACCGGCGACCTCCGCCTTTTCGACGTCGGGCTGCTCGGCGAGCGCGGCGGCGAGGTCCTCCGCCAACGCGCGGGCGTTGGAGCCGGCCGCCTTGGCTTCGCGGGCGTAGACCATCGCGGCGTTGGTGGAGAGATCCCCGTGCGCGGCCTCGCGCGGCGGCTCGACAACGAAGCGCTTGAGATCGAGGCCCTCGGGCAGCCGCCCGGCCGCGATAACCGCCTCCAGCAGCGCGCCGACGCGAGCCTGGAAATCGTCGAAAATATTCATGAATTCCGCCTGAAAACCTCAGCGGCGGCTTTATCGCAAGTTCGCCGCGGGGTCAAAAAGGCGCCGATATTCGCCAAGCGCGAAGCGATCGGTCATGCCCGCGATATAGTCGGCGACGGCGTGCGCGCGCTCGGCCTCGCGTTGGCCCGCCATCGCCGCCCAGTCCGCTGGCATCGCTGCGGGCTCGTCGCAATAGGCCTGGAACAATCGACGCACCACCGCATCGGCCTTTTCGCGCACCCGCTTGACTTGGGGATGGCGATACATGTTGGCGAACAAAAACGTCTTGATTTCGCGATCGGCCGCTTGCAGCGCAGGCGATAGGCCGATCAGCGCCCGGCCTGCGCGGCGCACGTCGTCCAGACTGGCGACGCCCGAGGCGACGATGCGCGCGCGGCTTTCCGCGATCGCGTCCTCGATGAAGCGCGTGATGACGCGCCGCACGAGTTCATGGACGACGCGCGCGCGTTCCAGGCCGGGATGCGCCTTGGCGATTTCATCGAGAAGCGTCGCGACAAACGGCACCGCGCGAATGGCGTCGAGATCGAACAAGCAGGCGCGTAGCCCGTCGTCGATGTCGTGCGCGTCGTACGCGATGTCGTCGGCGATCGCCGCCGCCTGCGCCTCCAGGCTGGCGAACAACGCGAGATCGAGGCTCTGGCGCCGGTCGTAGGCGAGGATCGCCCCCGGCACGCCGCGCTCGCGGTAGCGCTCGAGCGGGCGGCCTTCCGCGTCAATGAGCGGGCCGTTGTGCTTGACTAGGCCCTCAAGCGTCTCTTGCGTCAAGTTGAGACCGTCGAAATCGGCGTAGCGGCGCTCCAGCTCGGTGACCAAGCGCAGGCCATGGCTGTTGTGGTCGAAGCCGCCATAGGCGGCCATGCAGGCGTCGAGCGCGTCCTCGCCGGTGTGGCCGAACGGCGTGTGGCCGAGGTCGTGGCCGAGCGCCACCGCCTCGGCGAGTTCTTCGTCGAGCCCGAGCGCCTTGGCGAGGGCGCGGGCGAGCTGCGCGACCTCGATGGTGTGCGTCAGCCGGGTGCGGAAGTGATCGCCTTCATAGTACACGAACACCTGCGTCTTGTGCGCAAGGCGGCGAAACGCGGTGGAATGGATGATGCGGTCGCGGTCGCGCTGAAAATCGCTCCGGGTCGGCGAAGGCGGTTCAGCATAGAGACGTCCGCCCGAGCGGGCGGGATCGGCCGCATAGGGCGCGCGTCTCGCGAATGCCTCGCCCGCCATCCTCGCCCCCGCATTGCGCTTCGCCTCACAAGCCTTATCTTATCGCATATCGCATCGCCGATTGTCTTCAAACCCGGGATGGACCGATGAGCGAGACCGCCGAAGCCACGCACACGCAAGCGCCGCTCACGATCAGCGCGAGCGCCGCGCGCCGGCTGCAAAAACTTCTGGCGGGCGAGGCCGGGGCGGCGCTGCGCATTTCCGTCAAGGGCGGCGGCTGCTCGGGCTTTCAATACGCGTTCGACATCGAGACCAACCGCGCCGCGGACGATCTCGTGGTCACGCGCGACGGCGCGAGCGTGGTCGTCGACCCCATGTCGCTGGAGATGATGCGAGGCTCCGAGCTCGACTTCGTCGACGACCTGATGGGCCAATCCTTCAAGGTCAAGAACCCCAACGCGGTCGCCTCCTGCGGCTGCGGGGTGAGCTTTTCCGTTTAGCGGGCGCTTGCGCTCGGGAGAACCTCAGGCGCATTCTTCTCGTAAGGAGGGCCGCCGCTCATGAGCAATTCCCTGGCTGGCGCCTGCGCTTGCGGCGCCTTGAGATACCGGCTGGCCTCGCGGCCGATGTTCGTTCATTGCTGCCATTGCAGGGACTGCCAGCGCCAGACCGGCAGCGCCTTCGTCCTCAACGCGTTGATCGAAACGGCGCGCGTCGAAAGGCTCGCGGGCGAAGCCCGAGGCGTCCCCGTCCCCACCGACAGCGGCCGCCCGCACGAAATTCATCGCTGTCCCGTTTGCCAGACCGCGCTGTGGAGCCACTACGGCGGGCGACCCGCGCTGGCGTTCGTGCGCGTCGGCACGCTCGACGACCCCGCCGCGCTGCCGCCTGACGTGCATATCTACGTGCGCTCGAAACTGCCTTGGATCGCACTGCCGCCTGAAGTTCCGGCGTTCCCCGCCTATTACGATTCGAAACAGCTCTGGCCGCAGGAAAGTCTCGAAAGGCGAAAGGCGCTTTTCGGCTAACGCAGGATCGAGGTCGTCGACAGGCGCGCTACGCGAGCGCCGCCTCGCGCCCGCGGGGACGCGCCAGCGTCACGATCAACGCCGAGGCCACGAGGCAAGCCGCGCCGGCGACATAGAGCGCTGGCAGATAGCTGGAAAAGTTGGTGCGCGCTGCGCCCGCGCCGAATGCGGCGCAGGCGGCGCCGATCTGATGGGCCGCGAATATCCAGCCGAAGGTGACATTGGACCGCTCCGGACCGAACGCGTCCGCCGACAGCCGCACGGTCGGCGGCACCGTCGCCACCCAATCCAGCCCGTAGAACACCCCGAACAGCGACAGGCTGATAACGGAGAACTCGGTGTATGGCAGGTAGATGAGCGACAGCCCGCGCAGGCCGTAATAGAAGAACAGCAGCCAGCGATTGTCGAAGCGATCGGAAAGCCAGCCCGAGAGAATGGTGCCCACGAAGTCGAAGACTCCGATAACCGCTAGAATGCCGGCGGCGCTGACCGGCGCCACGCCGTAATCGCCGCACAACGTGATCCAGTGGGTTTGAATGAGGCCGTTGGTGCTGAGCCCGCAAACGAAGAATGTGGCGGCCAAGATCCAAAACACCCGGCTGCCACTCGCCTCGCGCAACGCGACAAGCGGTGAAAGCAGCAACGCCCCGATGTTCGCGATTTTTGCCGGCGCCGGAACGATCGCCCCTTCGCCGAATGGCGCCAACCCGACATCGGACGGCCGGTCGCGCATCAGCGCGAGAGCGATGACGAGCGCCGTCACCAGCGCCGCGACGACGACCGCGAGCGCCGCGCGCCAGCCCCATCGTTGCGCGACGCTGGCGAGCAGCGGCAGAAAGACCAGTTGCCCCGTCGCGGTGCTCGCGGTCAGCAGGCCCACCACCAGGCCGCGCCGGGCGCTGAACCAGCGCGTCGCCACCGTCGCGCCCAGCACCAGCGCGGTCATGCCAGTGCCGAGCCCGACGACGACGCCCCAAAACGCGAGGAGATGCCAGACCTGGCTCATCGCCATCGTCCCGACGACGCCGAGCGAGATCAGCGCCACCGCGACGCCGACGACGGCGCGGACGCCGAAGCGATTGATGAACGCAGCGGCGAACGGGCCCATCAGACCGTACAGCAGCAATCGAACGGCCAGCGGAAAGGAAATGTCGGCGTTCGACCAACCGAACTCGCGCTGCAGCGGCTCGAGGATCACGCCTGACGCCCCCATCGCGCCCGCCGTCGCGAGCATGACGAGAAACGTGGCCGCAACGACGAGCCAGCCATAGTGGACGCCCCGCGCCCGGAGAGCGGCGGCCAGTCGGATGGAAATCATTTCGCGCCTTTCGGACTGGAGAGAGAGCGGGTCGCCCCGCCAATTTGCGGCGTCGGGCGGGGCAGAAACGAAATATCATAGGGCGGCGAGAAGCGAGCGCAAACGCGTCGCCGCCGGCGCGCGCAAGCGCCGATTGCCGCGGTTGCCCCCTTCACCCCTCAAACCGGTTGTTCTTCGGGAAGCCCTTCGGCGGCAGCCGTCCGGCCTCGGCGCGCGTGCCGATCCAGTCCTTCAGATCGGCCTTGGCGACGGTGAAGGTCCGCCCTGCGGAATCGCGCCAGGTCATGCCGTCGCGCAGCGCGAAGACGCGTGCGTCGGAGAGGCCGCCATCCTTGTAGCGTTGCAGCCGCACGCCCTTGCCGCGCGCCATTTCCGGCACCTGCGCGAGCGGGAACGCCAAGAGCTTGCGGTTCTCGCCGATGACGGCGACGTGGTCGCCGGCCGCGGGCGTCACGAGGCGCGCCTGCGCGGGCGCATCGACGTTGACGACCGCCCTGCCCTTGCGCGTCGAGGACAGCATTTCGTCCTGACCGACCACGAAGCCACGCCCGTCCGAGCTCGCCACCAGCATCTTTTCGCCCGGCGCATAGAGCCACACCGCGACGATGTCGGCGCCCTCGTCAAGGTCCGCCATCAGGCGGATCGGCTCGCCCGCTCCGCGCCCGCCCGGCAGTTTCGCCGCGTCGAGCGTGAACACCTTGCCGTCGCCGGCGAGGACGAGAATCTTCGAGGTGGTCTCGGCGAAGAATGAAGTCTTCAGCGCGTCGTCGCCCTTGAACGTCGCGCTGGAGAGATCGGCGACGTGGCCTTTCATCGCACGAATCCAGCCCTTCTGCGAGACGAGGATCGTCACCGGCTCGCGCTCGATCATCGCCTCGGCGAGATCGACGACCACTTCCGGCGGCGCCTCAAACGTGGTGCGCCGCTTACCGAGCTTGGTCTCCGGGCCGTACTTCTTCTTGGTGTCGCGGATTTCGTAGGCGATCGCCTGCCACTGCTTCTTTTCGCTGGCGATCAGCGCCTCGATCGCCTGCTTTTCCTCGGTGAGATCCTTCTGCTCCTTGCGCAGCGCCATCTCTTCCAGGCGGCGTAGCGCCCTGAGCCGGGTGTCGAGGACGTAATTGACCTGCGTCTCGGAGAGCGAAAAGCGCGCCATCAGCGCCGCCTTGGGCTCGTCGTCCTCGCGGATGATGCGGATCACCTCGTCGAGGTTGAGAAAGACGACGATCATCCCCGCCAGAAGTTCGAGCCGGCGCTCGATCGCGGCGAGGCGGAAAGCGGAGCGGCGCAGCAGCACTGCGCGGCGATGATCGAGCCATTGCTGCAACGCCTCGACAAGGCCAATGACGCGCGGCGTCACCCCGTCGACCAGCACGTTGATGTTGACCGAGACGCGCGCCTCCAGTTCGCTGAGCTTGAAGAGCTGCTCCATAAGCATCGCCGGCTCGACGGCGCGGGTGCGCGGCTCGAGCACGATCCGCACGTCCTCGGTCGACTCGTCGCGCACGTCGCCGAGCAGATGCGCCTTGCGCTCGTTGAGCAGATTGGCGAGCTGCTCGATCAGGCGCGATTTTTGCACGCCATAAGGGATTTCCGTGACGATCACGACCCAGCCGCCGCGCCCGGTCTCCTCTTTCGTCCATCGCGCGCGCAGGCGGAACGAGCCGCGCCCGGTGCGATAGGTCTCGGCGATCGCCGCGCGATCGTCGACGACGATTCCCCCCGTAGGGAAGTCCGGCCCCGGCGCGAAGGTCAGCAGCGCCTGCGTCTCCGCCTTGGGATGGGCGATGAGATAGAGCGCGGCGTCGCAGAGTTCCGCGACGTTGTGCGGCGGGATCGAGGTCGCCATGCCGACCGCGATGCCCTGCGCGCCGTTGGCGAGCAGGTTGGGGATCGCCGCGGGCAGGACGACCGGCTCCTTCGCATCGCCCGAGTAGTTGTCGCGCCAGTCGACCGCTTCCTCGTCTACGCCCTCGAGCAGCAGGCGCGCGACGTCGGTCATGCGCGCCTCGGTGTAGCGGTAGGCGGCGGCGTTGTCGCCGTCGATGTTGCCGAAATTGCCCTGCCCCTCGATCAGCGGATAGCGCGAGGAAAAGTCCTGGGCGAGGCGCACCAAGGCCTCGTAGATCGCCTGGTCGCCGTGGGGATGGAACGAGCCCATCACATCGCCGACGATCTTGGCGCATTTCTTGAAGGCGGTGCCGGGATCGAGCTTGAGGATGTGCATGCCGTAGAGGATGCGCCGATGCACGGGCTTCAGCCCGTCGCGCGCGTCGGGCAGCGCCCGGCCCATGATGGTGGAGAGCGCATAGGCGAGATAGCGCTCCTCCAGCGCCTCGCGAAGGGGAACGTCGATCGGCGCCGCGGGCGGCGGCGGTGCGGGAGGAGCGGCTCTGGCCATGGGCGCAGGGGTTAGCCGCTAGGGCGAGTCGCGGCAAGGGCGGCGGCGCCCCGCGTCCCCTCTCCCGCATAGCGGGAGAGGGCCAGGGTGAGGGTTTTGGCCGCCAGGCGCGGCGGCAAATTTCTCCAAGGAATTCCAAGGAAATTCCAAGCCTTTCCAAGGAAAAACAAAGCTTTTCCAAACTTTTCCAAGGAAATTCCAAGCTTTTTCCTTGGGCGTTTCGTTTGAAATCAAGGGCTTGGCGGCGAAAACCGCGGATTTCGTGTTTTCCGAATGAACGACCCGGTTCGATAGCCGGGGCGAACGGGCGACCGCCGGCGTCTGGTGACTTCAGCTCCTGGTCTCGAGCGGTTGCGCGACAAGTTTCACCTTAGCACGGGTTCTGCTTTTCCAAAAACAAAAGTCGGCCATCGCGCATCCCCTCTCCCGCGTCGCGGGAGAGGGCCAGGGTGAGGGTCTCGGCCACCCTGTGCAACGCGGCAAGGCCCTCATCCGCGCCTCAGCGACGCCCGCGCATCCAGTGTCCGCCGCCGAAGTGCGCGAAGCGCGGCCCGGCGAAGCCTCGATAATGGGCGAAGCCGCGCCCGTAGCCGTAGTAGCCGTAGCCGCCGTAGGGATAGCCGTAGGCGTAAGCCGGGCCGCCGTAATACGGCCCGCACGAGCCGTAGTAGTCGTACGGATCGCAGGCGTAGCCGTAATCATACGAGTTGGCGACGGCGAGCCCGAGGATTCCGAGCGCCGCGCCGGCGAAGAGGGCGCCGCCGGGGCCCCATCCGTAGCCGCCACGGCCGCGCCAGCCGCCGTAGTGACGCCACGCCGCGGGCGTGACGAGATGAGACCCGCCCGCCGTCGCCGCGACCGTCATCGGGCTCGAGGCGGGAAGCGCGCTCGCCGCGGTCGGCATGGCGAGGGCGAACGAAGCCGCCAGAGCCAAGGCTCGCATCGAGGGACGAAGAACGCCGTTCGTCATGGCGCAACCTCCATTGCTATGCGGCGCGTCGCGCCGCCGGGTGTCCCCCCTCCTTGCTCTTTCAGGTAGGATCGCGCTGACGGGTCCGCAGCCCCGCGCAGCGATCACATTCGCGTGCGCCTCGCCTTTGAGGGGCGGACGCAGTCGGGGGTGTCCTGCGAGAAGTCTCTGCGAGGAAATTCTGCTTGCGAAATAGCGCGGACCCTCGACTCTGACGAGCCAGCGGCAGAGTATATATTCTCCCGGCAAGGCGAACTTGCGGCAGACGCGCGACACGGAGGCTGATTTTGAATATGACTCCAGAGGATCGCCAATACGCGAGCTTGTTCATACCTTTCGCTCTGTCGAAAATCGATAACCTACAAGCGGATGGCACGAAATTCGTGCATTACACCACTGCTGAGACAGCAATGAGCATAATACAAACACGTCGCGTTTGGATGCGGAACGCCAAGACAATGAATGATTTTTCGGAGATTGAGCACGGCAAGCGTTGTCTTTTCCCCGCCTACAAGGATGAGGCGATCGGAGGTCGCTTGCGCGCTTTTATGAACAACATCTATCCAAATTTTTCACAACGTCTTGAGACCCTTTTCAATGGTTGGCTACCGCACTTTGAGCAAGATACCTATCTGACTTCGCTTTCCGAACACGACTCCTCGGAAGACCTGCTTGGCCGACTCTCAATGTGGCGTGCGTACTGCCCTCGTAACGGCGTCGCTTTGGTAATCAGCACTGCCCCGTTCACGCGTGCAAGCGACTCCTTGAAGGCTTATTCCAGTCCGATGTCGTATTTGTCGCCGCAACATTTCGGCGAAGAGTTTAGCAAACTCATAGATAATCTTATTACAAATGAGCAGACAGTGAGAACTTACTCGGAGGATAAGCTTCTCGGATCCGTTTTCACTATGTTCAAATTCGCAATACTTTGCACGAAGCATCCAGGATTTGCGGAAGAGCGCGAATGGCGGATACTCTATTCACCGACGCAAGAGCTATCACCCGTAATCGAGTCTGGCTTCGCGACAGTACAAGGCATTCCGCAGGAAATATATAAAATTCCACTTACAAACGATCCAGAGAACGGGCTTTTTCAAGCCGACATACCCAACCTTCTTCAGAGGATCATTATCGGACCTACGCAGCAGCCCTTCACAATTTGGCGGGCATTTCGCAATTACCCACCCCTTATTTGATGAGGCGGACGCTTGCGGCTCGGAGCGCGTTCAAGCCAGGATTCCGACGATCACGGCGAAGGGGTTCGCGCCTTTGAGCCTTGCGGTGTCGACGGTTG
>JBEKFO010000082.1:0-11938 GCA_050013275.1 Roseiarcus sp.
GCGACGATCGTTTCGCCGCCCTCCGGCAACGCTGCCGGATCGGCGCCCGCGTCGGCGTCGATCGAGAACGGCGCGGAGCGCGACAGGCCCATCGCGCGCGCGATCTCTCCCACGTCGCGCGTGAACCATTGGCCGCGCGCCGGGTCGTCGGCCGGCGTGAACCAGTTGCGCGCCTCGCTCGCGCGCATCAGCCCGACGACCACCGTCTCGCCACGCTCGCCGATCGACGCCGCTGCATCCTTCCGGTCCTCGGGCACGAAGCCGCGATTGACGAGAACCACCGCCCCGCTCGCGAGCCGCAGCGGCGTCATCACCAGATAGCCGGGACCGCCGTAACGCCCGCGCGGACTCGATAGAGCGCGAAACACCAGCGCTTGCCGGCTGGCGTCGTAGACGCCGACGAGGCGCACGTGGCGATATTCGTAATCTGCGGGCTTTAGCTTCGCCCAGTCGGCCTCCGCCGGCGCATCGACCGGCGCCGCGCGAGCCCGCGTTGCCACCGCCGCGACCAGTGCGTCCTTCCAGGCCAGACGTCGCAATTGCCAGACGCCGAGGCCGACGAGAACCGCGACGCCGATCAGGCTCGCCAGCGCCGGCGCGACCAACGATCGAACGCTTGGGCTCATTGGCCTTCGAGCCGGCCCGGGGCCGCCTTGTTAGTGTATTGCGCGGCGATCAGGAAGCCCTTGAGCGGACGCAACATGCCCAGGCAGACGACGAGCGTCAGCGGCAGGAAGACGACCGCATAGACCCAAAGCGGCGGTTCGTAGGCGATCTCGACAGCAAGCGCCATTCCGAGCACGACAAAGCCGGCGAAAAGAGTCACGAGCACCGCCGGCCCATCGCCGGCGTCGGCGAAGGCGTAATCGAGGCCGCAGACTTCGCACTTGGGGGCGAGCGTCAGGAAGCCGGAAAACATCCGCCCTTCGCCGCACCGCGGGCATCGTCCGGCCAAGCCCGTCGTGAACGGCGAGATTTTGGGGTAATGGCGCTCTTCGGCGGACATCGCCAGCGGCTCTGCGAGCGGACGCGGCGGGATCAACCGGTCGCGCGCTCGATCGTCGCTCCCCACGAGCCCCAGACATAGATGCAGGAGAACAGGAACAACCATACGACGTCGACGAAGTGCCAGTACCATGCGGCGAACTCGAAGCCGAGGTGCTGCTGCGGCGTGAACTGCCCGATGTTGGCGCGCAGCAGGCAGACGAGGAGGAAAATCGTGCCGATGATCACATGCGCGCCATGGAAGCCGGTCGCCATGAAGAACGTCGCGCCGTAAATCGAATTGGCGAACGCGAAGGGGGCGTGCGCGTATTCCCAGGCCTGGATGCTGGTGAAGGTCAGGCCGAGCAGGATCGTCAGCGTCAGGCCTGTCTTGAGGCCATGACGGTCGTTGTTCAGCAGTGCATGATGGGCCCAGGTGACCGTCGCGCCGGAGGTGAGCAGGATCAGCGTATTGAGCAGCGGCAGGTTGAGCGGATCGAGCACCTCGACGCCTTTGGGCGGCCACACGCCGCCGGTGAAGGCGACGCGCCCATATTGGATCGTCTCGTTGGAGAACAGCGAAGCATCGAAGAACGCCCAGAACCAGGCGACGAAGAACATCACTTCCGAGGCGATGAACAGCATCATGCCGTAGCGATGGCTGATCTGCACCACGCGCGTGTGATCGCCGCTTTCCGCCTCGTGGACGACGTCGAACCACCACGACGCCATGACGTAGAGAAGGCCCGCGACGCCGACGCCGAGCAGCGGAACGCCGAAACGGCCGAGCGCCATGTCCTTGCCGTGCATCGTCAAGATGAGGCCGACCGCGGTCAGGAAGGCGAAGATCGCGCCGACCACGGGCCACGGGCTCGGATTGACGAGATGATAATCGTGATGCGGCTTGGCGTGCGCGTCGGCCATAGTCTTCCCCTATTCGTCATTCCGGCCGGCGCGTGCGCCGGTCGGTCGGCTACGTTACGCAGGCGCCCGAGCGGGCGCGCTGTTCACAGTTGCGACCTCGCCTCGCTGGGCGAGGGCGCGAGGGCGACCGGCCTCGAAGCGTTCGTCGGCGCAAACAGCGTGTAGGACAGCGTGATCGCGTCGACCTTGTCCATGGTGTGATCACGCTCGAGACGAGGATCGAGAAAGAACACCACCGGCAATTCGGCGCTTTCGTTGGGGCCAAGGCGCTGCTCGGAAAAGCAGAAGCACGAGATCTTTTCGAACCACGCGCCGGAGACTTCGGGCGTCACGTTGTAGACGGCGACCGCCGCGGTTTCGCGCGGCTCGCGATTGCGAACGCGAAAGTAGACGGTCGCGGTGGCGCCGGTGCGAACGGTGAGCGATGCGACTTCCGGCTCGAAACTCCAATCGAGGCCCGGGGCGACATTGGCGTCGAAGCGAACGGTGAGCGTGCGCGCGCCCTCGAGCCCCGAATTGGCCCTCGCGACCTGCGTCGTTCCGGCGAAACCTGTCGCCTTGCAAAACGCCGCGTAGAGCGGGACGGCCGCATAGGCGGCGCCGATCATCGCCACCGCCGCGAACGCCGCGATCAGGCCGACCCGGCGATTGCTCCGCAGTCTATCCGAAGCAGAGGGCGTTGACATGGCGCGCCTCACGGCATCGGCCGCAGGGCGTCAGGCCCAAGCTTGACGATGGTGATGGCGTAAAACAGCGCGGCGAGAAACGCGACGCTGAGGCCGACGGCGAAATTCCGCCGGCGGCGGTTGCGCATCGGGTCGGCGGTCAGCGCAATCTTCGATTGCAGCGATTTGTCGTCCATCGAAATCTCCCTCACAGGCCCGAGCGCTCGACAAGCCCGAACCCATGTTCGAGCGCGAGCAAGGCGACGAGAAGAAAGAGATAGACAATCGAATAGCCGAACAATTGCATCGCCGCCTTGCTGGCCGGCGCGCCCTCGCGCGTGCGGTAGACGCGCGCCGCCATGACGACCATGCCGACGCCCGAAGCGATCGCCGCCGCGCCGTAGAGACGCCCGCCGAGACCGGTGAGCCAGGGCGCGACGCCGAGCGGCGCGAGCAGCAGCGAATAGATCAGGATTTCGAGCCGCGTGCGCGCCGGCCCCTTGACGTTGGGCATCATCGGCACGCCCGCGCGCTCGTAATCGCGGGCCTTGACCAACGCCAGCGACCAGAAATGCGGCGGCGTCCAGACGAAGATGATGGCGAACAGCAGCAGGCTGTCGAACGTGACGTTTCCGCTCGCCGCGGCGTAGCCGACGACCGGAGGCAACGCCCCCGCGGCGCCGCCGATCACGATGTTCTGCGGCGTCGAACGCTTCAGCCACATCGTGTAGACCACGACGTAGAAGAAGATCGTGAAAGCGAGCAGCCCGGCGGCGAGGAAATTGGCCGCCACGGCGAGCGTCAGCACCGAAAAGAACGCCAAGGTCAGGCCGAAATAGAGCGCTTCGCCCGGCTCGACGAGGCCCGAAGGAATCGCGCGCAGCCGCGTCCTCGCCATCAGCGCGTCGATATCGGCGTCCCACCACATGTTGAGCGCGCCGGCCGCCCCCGCGCCGACCGCGATCGCCAGCAGCGAGGCGAATCCGATGACGGGGTGGATCGGATCGGGCGCGCACAGCATTCCGGCCAGGGCGGTGAGGACGACGAGGGACATCACTCTCGGCTTGAGCAGCGAGACGAATTCGCGCGGCCCCGCGACGCGGCCGGCGGTCGCCGCCTCGAGACGGGAAGCATCTTGGCCGAGCGCGCTCATCAGCCTGACCTTGCGAGACGGCGGGACCGAGGATTCAGTGTTCGAAGCCCTCGATGTGCGGCAGGGTTTCGTATTGGTGGAACGGCGGCGGCGACGGCAGCGTCCATTCCAAAGTCGTCGCGCCGACGCCCCAAGGATTGTCGCCCGCCACACGCTTGCGCGTGAACGCGTCGAACACCGTGTAAAGGAAGACGAGCGTCGCTACGCCGGCGATGTAGGCGCCGATCGAGGAGACGAAATTCCACTGCCAATAGGCGTCGGGATAATCGATGTAGCGGCGCGGCATGCCGGCCAGACCGAGGAAGTGCTGCGGGAAGAACGTGACGTTGATGCCGATGAACAACAGCCAGAAATGCAATTTGGCGAGCGCCTCGTTGTACATGTAGCCGGTCATTTTCGGGAACCAGTAATAGAAGCCGGCGAAGATCGAGAACACCGCGCCGAGCGACATCGTGTAATGGAAGTGCGCGACGACGTAGTAGGTCTCGTGCAGCGCGCGATCGACGCCGGCGTTGGCGAGCACGACGCCGGTGACGCCGCCGATGGTGAAGACGAGGATGAATCCGATCGCCCACAACATCGGCGCGCGCAGCGAGATCGATCCGCCCCACATCGTCGCGATCCAGGAAAACACCTTCACGCCGGTCGGCACCGCGATGACCATCGTCGCGAAGACGAAATAGCGTTGCGTGTTCAGCGAAAGGCCGACCGTGTACATGTGGTGCGCCCAGACGAGGAAGCCGACCGCGCCGATCGCCACCATCGCGTAAACCATGCCGAGATAGCCAAACACCGGCTTGCGCGAGAAGGTCGAGATGATCTGGCTGATGATGCCGAAACCCGGCAGGATCAGGATGTAGACTTCGGGATGGCCGAAGAACCAGAACAAATGCTGGAAGAGCAGCGGATCGCCGCCGCCCGCCGGGTTGAAGAAGGTGGTGCCGAAATTGCGGTCGGTCAGCAGCATCGTGATCCCGCCCGCCAGAACCGGCAGCGCCAAGACCAGCAGGAACGCCGTCACCAGCACCGACCACACGAACAGCGGCATGCGATGCATCGTCATGCCCGGCGCGCGCATATTGAAGATCGTGGTGATGAAGTTGATGGCGCCGAGGATCGACGAGGCGCCCGCCAGATGCAACGCCAGTATGACGAAGTCCATCGCCGGTCCCGGCGTACCGACCGTCGACGAGAACGGCGGATAAAGAACCCAGCCGCCGCCGAAGCCGTGCATGCCCGGCGACCCCGGCACGAACAGCGATATGACGAGCAGCGTGAACGCGGCGGGCAGCAGCCAGAAGGAGATGTTGTTCATGCGCGGAAACGCCATATCGGGCGCTCCGATCAACAGCGGCACGAACCAATTGCCGAACCCGCCGATCAGCGCCGGCATCACCATGAAGAAGATCATGATGACGCCATGCGCCGTGATGAACACGTTATACATGTTCTTGGCGGCGTCGATCGAGCCGTCGCCGGCGAGAATCGCCGAAATCGCCGGGAAGACCTGGATGCCCGGATACATCAATTCCGCGCGAATCGCGACCGAGAGCGCGGCGCCGATCAGGCCCGCCATTACGGCGAAGACCAGATAGAGCGTGCCGATGTCCTTGTGGTTGGTCGAGAAGAGGTAGCGGCGCCAGCCGGTGGGGTGGCCATGTTCGTCGTCCGCATGACCGTCATCAGGAATTGCCGCGTCGGTCGCCATGAAATTCGTCCCTCGAAACACGATGTTCTTACGTCGGTTGCAGAGCCCTTACGCGCACGGCCTACCGCCGATCGGACGCGACGTCGGCGTTCGCCGTTCGGATCGCGCTCCCCGCCGCGGCGAATTTCTTCTTCGCGTCGACGAGCCAAGCCTTGTACTGATCGTCGCTGACGACACGGAACGCGATCGGCATGTACGCGTGATCGATGCCGCAAAGTTTCGAGCATTGGCCGTAGTAGACGCCCTCGCGGTCGGCCTTGAACCAAGTCTCGTTGAGGCGCCCGGGCACCGCGTCGATGCGCACGCCGAACGACTGGACGACGAAGGAATGAATCACGTCGGTGGAGGTGACCTGAACCCGCACCACCTTGTTGACGGGAACGACGGCCTCGTTGTCGACCGCGAGCAGGCGAATGTCGCCCTCGCTCGGCTTCAGCTCGTTATCGGCCTTGATATAAGAGTCGAAGGAAAAGTCGCCCTCGTCCTTCGGGTATGCGTACGACCAATGCCATTGCGACCCCGTCACCTTGACCGTCACGTCGGCCGGCGGGATCGTCAGTTGCATCGTCAGCAGACGGAACGACGGCATGGCGATGACGACCAGGATCATCACCGGCACGATCGTCCACGCCACTTCGAGGGCGGTGTTGTGGGTGGTCCGCGCGGGCGTCGGATTGGCCTTCTCGTTGAATCTCCACACCACGAAAAGCAGCAGGCCGAGAACGAAGAGGGAAATGAGTACGATCAACGGCAACAGGATCGAATTGTGAAACCATTGAAGGTAGCGGGCGAGGTCGGTGACCGGTTGCTGAAATCCGATCTGTCCGGGCTCGGCGTAGCCGTAGGCTTCGGCCGAGGCGGCCGAGGCCGAGAACAATCCACCCAGAGCGCTCCCAACCCAAGCGGCGAGCGGAGGCGATTTAATTCGTCCGTAAGCCCGCATGTCCCGCCTCGTTCCCTTTTGCGTCGCCCAAAAGACGCCCTTTCCGGGCCTTCGCCGCGCCCATCGTGCGTCACTATGCCGCACGTGGTGCGACATCATACCGCATTTTCACCGTTTGCAAAGTGCGAACGCGGCGTGACCGGCGGCGTTCGCGGTGAGGGACGGGCGTCCACCGGAGGTTCGAGTCGCGCCTTGACAGCGACAGGACTTTTGGTAGGCCATGCCCGCGATCGGCGAACAGACAGCGGTGTTCATGGTTTGGGTTTTTCCCGACGGCGGGATCGGAACGGGAAGAGCGACACGGCTGGTCGGCGCCGCATTTTTTTGGCTTTGCGCGCTGGCGCTCGGCCTCGGCGCGACGTCCGCCTTGGCGGTGGTCACGGATAAGCACGGCGCGTGGGAAACGCGCTGCGAAACGCCGCCAGGGGCGGCTACGCAGCAGTGCGCAATCGTTCAAAGCGTCGTCGACGAGGACCGACCCAACATCACCTTGGTCATCATCGCCCTGAAGACGGCCGACCATAAGAGCCGATTGTTGCGCGTCATCGCGCCGCTCGGCGTGCTGATCCCGACCGGCCTCGGCTTGAAGATCGACCAAGAGGATTTCGGCCACATGAATTTCATGCGCTGCCTGCCCAACGGCTGCGTCGCCGAGGCGGTGATCGACGACAAGCTTTTGGAAAAGATGGAAAGCGCGAAAACCATGACCTTCGCCATCTTCCAGACGCCCGAGGAGGGCATCGGCGTGCCTGCCTCGCTCGTCGGCTTCAAGGAAGGTTTCGAACAGCTGCCTTGATCCTGCCGCCATGCGACCGGGAAATTTGCTATAAGCCGCCAATCTGTCAGCCGGAGCCTTCCCCAATGAATGCGAGCGCCCTTCCCAAGAGCCTGCGATTCGCCCTCGTTCTCGGCGCGGCGGGCCTATGCGGCGCCTGCAGCTCGGTGGAATCCATCATGCCGACCATGGCGCCGTCGACATGGAACGGCGCGACGACGACCAGGAACGCCACGAGGAACGCTGGCCCGACCGCCGAATCGGACAAAGTCGTCACGCTACCTATGAGTGCGGAGGATCTCGATTGCCCGAGCGTCGACGTCCAGGACGGCGCCGCGTCGTACCGCGTGGGCGGCGCCGACAACGCCTCGGTCCGTTACCAATTCGATATCGCGCAGACTGCGCGCGAATGCGACCCGCAGGGCTCCAATTTCAGCCTCAAGGTCGGCGTCTCCGGCCACCTGCTGATTGGCCCCGCCGGCTCGCCTGGAGCCTTCAACGCGCCGCTGCGAATCACGGTGACCCGAGATGCCGACCAAAAGCCGGCCTATTCGAAGGTTTACAAGCTCGAGGTGAACACCGCCGGCGCCGCGCAAGCGCCGTTCGAATTTGTTTCCGACCCGATCGTGCTGCCGATGACGCGCACGGAATTGGCCGACGACTATACGATCACCGTCGCTTTCGGCAACGACCAAGCCGCCAAGGTCGCGCCCCCGAAAAAGCGCCATCCCGCGAAGCCCAGCGACGCGCATTGACAAAGCGGTCCGCTTCGGGCTTGTTCGCCCGGTCAGTTTAAGACACCCAGCGGAAGAGTCCGGAACGATTCGTTCTTTCCGG
Source organism: Roseiarcus sp. (assembly GCA_050013275.1). Lineage (GTDB taxonomy): Bacteria > Pseudomonadota > Alphaproteobacteria > Rhizobiales > Beijerinckiaceae > Roseiarcus. The sequence goes on from JBEKFO010000082.1 coordinate 7,990, forward strand.
CGCCGAAGGCGCAACCGCCCCGGAAACGCTCAGGCCGATGGACCGTTGGGTGATGACGCTCTGGAAAGCGGCGGGCGCTTCGTTAGCGCCGGCCCACCGACGGGGGTAACCGCCGTTCGACGGCGGGAAATCTCTCAGGTCACGAGACAGAGGGGGCGCCGCCGAGTGTTCGACCGCGCGAAGCGTTCGAGCGTTGGGCGGTCGCTCTCATGCTTGCGCCCGGTGGACCATGTCGGAATCCGCGATCCTGCTGACACCCCTTCACGCACTTCATATCGAGCTCGGCGCCCGGATGGCGCCGTTCGCCGGCTACGACATGCCGATCCAATACGCCAAGGGAATTCTCGCCGAACATCTGCACACGCGCGCCGGCGCCGGACTGTTCGACGTCTCGCACATGGGCCAGGCGCGGCTCGACGGCCCCGATCACGCAACGACGGCGGCGGCGCTCGAACGCCTGTGCCCGGCCGACATCCTGGGGCTCGCCCCTGGCCGCCAGCGATACACCCAATTTCTCAACGCCGACGGCGGCGTGATCGACGACCTTATGGTCACGCGGCCTCCGGGCGCGGACGGGCGGCTGAACCTCGTTGTCAACGCTTCGCGCAAGGCGGTCGACTTCGCGCTCCTCGAGGCGGCATTGCCAGCCAACGTGCGCCTGACGAAGCTCGACGAAGCGGCGCTTATCGCGCTGCAAGGACCGGCCGCCGCGAGCGCGCTGGCGCGCTTGGCGCCGGATAGCCAAATCGCGGCGATGCCGTTCATGAGCGCGCGCCCGATCCGGTTTGAAGCGTTCGAAACGCAGGTTTCGCGATCCGGCTACACCGGCGAGGACGGCTTCGAGATTTCTCTTGCCGCGAGCGAAGCGGACGCTTTCGCGCGACGCCTGCTCCGCGAAAGCGAAATCGAACCAATTGGCCTCGGCGCACGCGATTCGCTGCGTCTGGAGGCGGGGCTCTGCCTCTATGGCCACGAACTCGACGAGACGATCGACCCCATCGAAGCGGGCCTCGCCTGGTCGATCCAGAAACGGCGCCGCGTCGAGGGCGGCTTTCCCGGCGCCGGTCGCGTTCAGGCCGCGCTCGCGCGCGGTCCCGCCCGCCGCCGTGTCGGGATCCGGCCCGAAGGCCGCGCGCCCGCGCGCGACGGCGCCGATATCGTCAGCGCGTCGGGCGAGCCGATCGGCCGCGTGACGTCGGGCGGCTTCGGACCCAGCGTCGGCGCGCCGATCGCGATGGGCTACGTCGCGAGCGCCTACGCGGCGCCGGGGACGCCGCTCGCCCTGACGGTGCGCGGCAAAGCGCTCGAGGCGCGCGTCGCCCCCCTGCCCTTCCACCCGCACGCCTATTATCGCGGCTGACCATTCACTTCGAAAAAAGGAAAGAGCCGATGTCGGAAATCCGCTTCACCAAAGACCACGAATACGTCCGCGTCGACGGCGATGTCGGCACGGTGGGGATCAGCGACCATGCGCAGCATCAATTGGGCGACGTGGTCTACGTCGAATGGCCCGCGCTCGGCGTCAAGTTCGCCAAAGGCGCGGGCGCCGCGGTCGTCGAAAGCGTCAAGGCGGCGAGCGACGTATTCGCCCCCGTTTCCGGCGAAGTCGTCGCCGTCAACAGCGACGTCGACGCCGAACCCGCCCTGATCAATCAGGACGCGCTCGGCCGCGGCTGGATCATGAAGATCAAGCTCGCCGACCCGAAGGAGCTCGAGACGCTGATGAATCAATCGGACTACGACGCTTTCCTCAAAACTCTTGCGTGATCCGCCATGCGCTATCTCCCGCTCGACGCCACCGATCGCGCCCTGATGCTCGCCAAGATCGGTGCCGCCGACATCGACGCGCTGTTTTCCGACATCCCCGCCGACAAGCGGTTGTCCGGCCCGCTCGACATGCCCGGGGGCATGAGCGAAATCGAAGTCGAGCGCGCGCTGACAGCGATGGCGGCCCGCAACGTCGCGGCCGGATCGGTCCCGTTCTTCCTCGGCGCCGGCGCCTATCGCCACCATGTTCCCGCGAGCGTCGATCACTTGATCCAGCGATCGGAATTCCTGACCAGCTACACGCCCTATCAGCCGGAAATCGCGCAAGGGACCTTGCACGCGCTGTTCGAGTTCCAGACGCAGGTCGCGGCGCTGACCGGCATGGAGGTCGCCAACGCCTCGATGTACGACGGCTCGACCGCCTGCGGCGAGGCGATGCTGATGGCGCATCGCCTGACCCGCCGCAAGAAGGCGGTGCTCTCCGGCGGGCTTCATCCGCAATATTCCGACGTCGCCGCGACGCTCGCCAAGATGGCGGGCGATGAAATCGCGCGCCTGCCGCTCGACGTTCGCGCGTCGGAGGACATCGCCGCCGCGATCGACGATGCGACGAGCTGCGTGGTCGTGCAGACGCCGGACTTCTTCGGCAATTTGCGCGACCTTAAGCCGATCGCCGCCGCGGCTCACGCCAAGGGCGCGCTGTTGATCGCCGTGTTCACCGAAGCGGTTTCACTCGGCGCCGTGCGCTCGCCCGGCGAGATGGGCGCCGACATCGTCGTCGGCGAAGGCCAGTCGATCGGCAACGCCCTCAACTTCGGCGGCCCCTATCTCGGGCTGTTCGCCACGCATCTCAAGCACGTGCGGCAAATGCCGGGACGCCTGGCCGGCGAAACCGTGGACGCCGACGGCCGACGCAGTTTCGTGCTGACGCTGTCGACGCGCGAACAGCACATCCGGCGGGAAAAGGCGACGAGCAACATCTGCACCAACTCGGGCCTCTGCGCGCTTGCGTTCTCGATCCACATGACCTTGCTCGGCGAGGCCGGCTTGCGGCGCCTCGCCAAGGTCAATCACGCCCACGCGGTCGATCTCGCCGAGCGGCTCGGCGCGATTGCGGGGGTGAGCGTGCTCAACGAGACGTTCTTCAACGAGTTCACCATCCGTACGCCGCGCGACGCCAAGGGTCTGATCGAGGATCTCGCGCGGCGCGGCGTCATCGGCGGCCTCCCGGTTTCGCGCCTCGCCCCGGGCGGCGAGCTCGACGACCTTGTCGTGGTCGCCGCGACGGAACTCGACACCGCCGCCGATCGCGCGGCTTACTCGGCTGCGCTGGCGCAATGCTTGTGAACCGCATGCCCGTCATCCAATCATGGAGAGATCTATGAACGTCCAAGGCCGCCCCACCCGGCCGGCGCAAGCGGGCTCCGCCGGCCGTGGTTCCTTCACCGGCAACCGCGCTCTCGACATGGAAGAGGCGCTGATTTTCGAAACCGGAAGATTGGACGCGAGCGGAGTCGATATCGAAGAGCCCGCGCCCTTCGCTTCACGGCTCGGCGGCCACGGCCGCAGCGGTCAAATCGGTCTGCCCGGCCTCACCGAGCCGGAGGCGGTGCGCCACTACGTGCGCTTGTCGCGCAACAATTATTCGATCGACGCCGGGCTTTATCCGCTCGGCTCGTGCACGATGAAGCACAATCCGCGCCTCAACGAGAAGATGGCGCGGTTGCCGGGATTTTGCGACGTTCATCCGCTGCAACCGATCTCGACCGTCCAGGGCGCGCTCGAACTGATCGACGCGCTCGCGCGCCAGCTCCTGACGATGACCGGCATGAGAGCGGTCGCGATGTCGCCCAAAGCCGGCGCGCACGGCGAACTCTGCGGCATGATGGCGATCAAGGCCGCGATCGCGGCGCGCGGCGAAGAAAAGACCCGCACCGTGGTGCTCGTGCCGGACTCCGCGCATGGCACCAATCCCGCCTCGGCGGCGCTGATCGGCTTTTCCGTGCGCGCGGTGCCCGCCGGCGCGGACGGCGTCGTGAGCGCGCAAAGCGTGCGCGCGGCGCTCGGCCCGGACGTCGCCGCGATCATGCTCACCAATCCCAACACCTGCGGCTTGTTCGAGCGCGACATCGTCGCAATCGCCGACGCCATGCACGAGGCCGGCGCCTACTTCTATTGCGAC
>JBEKFO010000083.1:0-11897 GCA_050013275.1 Roseiarcus sp.
TGCTGGTCCAGGTGGTCAAGGAGGAGCGGGGCAACAAGGGCGCCGCGCTGACGACCTATCTTTCGCTCGCCGGGCGTTATTCCGTGCTGATGCCCAACACTGCGCGCGGCGGCGGCATTTCGCGCAAGATCACCAATAGTCAGGACCGCAGCCGCCTCAAGTCGATCGCCGAGGAGCTCGAGGTTCCCGAGGGCATGGGCGTCATCCTGCGCACCGCCGGCGCCTCGCGCACCAAGGCCGAAGTCAAGCGCGATTTCGAATATCTCCTGCGCATGTGGGAGACCGTGCGCGAGACGACGCTCGCCTCCAGCGCGCCGACGCTGGTCTACGAGGAAGGCTCGCTCATCAAGCGCGCCATCCGTGATCTCTACAGCAAGGAGGTCGACGAGATCATCGTCGCCGGAGATGCGGGCTTCCGAGAGGCGCGCGACTTCATGCGCCTCTTGATGCCGAGCCACGTCAAGTGCGTCGTGCCCTATCGCGACACCCAGCCGGTGTTCGCCAAAGCCGGCGTCGAGGCGCAGCTCGACGCGATGTTCTCCAACCAGGTGACCCTGAAGTCGGGCGGCTACATCGTCATCAACCAGACCGAGGCGCTGGTCGCCATCGACGTCAATTCGGGGCGCTCGACGCGCGAGCACAACATCGAAGACACCGCTCTGCGCACCAATCTCGAGGCGGCCGACGAAATCGCGCGCCAGCTTCGCCTGCGCGACCTTGCCGGCCTGATCGTCGTCGACTTCATCGACATGGAGGAGGGGCGCAACAATCGCTCGGTCGAACGGCGCATGAAGGACGCGCTGAAAAACGACCGTGCGCGCATCCAGGTCGGCCGCATCTCGCACTTCGGTCTCCTGGAAATGTCGCGCCAGCGCATCCGCACGGGCGTGCTCGAGGGTTCGACCGTGGTGTGCCCGCATTGCATGGGCGCGGGCGTGGTGCGCTCGACCGCGTCGGTGGCGCTGCACGTGCTGCGCGTGCTTGAGGACGCGCTGATCAAGAGCGCCGCGCACGACATGACGGTGCGCGCTCGCGCGCCCGTCGCGCTTTACATCCTCAACCAGAAGCGCGCCCATTTGCGCGATCTCGAACGTCGCTTCGGCGTCGTCATCACGGTCGAGGCCGACGATACGCTGACCGGCTCGAACTATCACGCGATCGAGCGCGGCGAACCCGCCTCGGGCGTCCGCGCCGAAGAGGCCGGGCGCGAGCCGGAGATCCGCCCGGCCGGCTACGGCGTCGCGCCGGACGAGGTCGAGGACTTCGCGATCGAGGAGGAGGCCGAAGCCGAGGCCGCCGAGGGTGGCGAGGGCGAGGCGGCTGAGGACGAAATGGAAAGCGCCGAAGCTGGGCGCGGGGACGGCGAGAACGGGAACGGCGAGGGCGAGCAGGGTCGCCGCCGGCGTCGACGCCGACGTCGGCGCGGCGGCGAGCGCGCGCCCGGCGAAGGCTTCGCCGCGGAAGCGCCCCAGCCCACCGACGCTGGACTCGCCGTAGTGGCCGAGATCAGCGGCGATTTCGCCGCCGCCGCGCCGCCGCGCGCCGAGAGCGAGGCCGGCGAGGACGAGGAAGGGCGCGCGCCCAGCGCGCGCCGCCGGCGCTCGCGCCGCGGACGCCGCAGCGAGCGCGACCGCTTCGCGCCCCCGAGCGCTGAAAGCGACGCGGCCGAGGCGGAGGAACACGCCGAGCCGACCTTGTTCGGCGACGAATTGGCGCCGGTCTCGGCCGCCGAGCCGGAAGCATCGGCGCCCGGGGCGTCGAGCGAGCCGGAGCGGCCCGTCGCGATCGAACCGGAAACGCCGAGCGCCGCTGCGACTCCGCCCGAGCCGGTCGCCGCGGAACGCCATGAAGCGCCGACGGCCCCCTCGCAGCAGGAAGCCGAGCCGGCCCCGAGCACCGCCGAAGACGCCTCACGCCCACGCCGCTCCGGCTGGTGGCAGCGCGCGCGCGCGACCCTGGTGGGGGAGTAACGGGAGGCCGAGGCGGCGCGCGACGTCGCGCCGCTTCAAGCGACGCGTCTGCTTGTGACCTCGCGATAGAGGTCGTCGAAGACGCGCGACACGTAGTCGTAAAGAAGCTGATCCTCGGCGGTCATCGCTCGAATCTTGGCGAGCGTCTCTGGCGAGGGCGGCGCTCCGCGCTGCCGAGTTTTGCCGACGTTGGCGGGGGGAAGAATAGTGGTTTGCAAGTCCAACACTGGCCGGAGGAGCTCGAGGCCCTCATCGAGCCGATCCGTGGGCGCGGCGAGGAATACGCGGTCGTCGACGGCGCGGCGCGCGGTTTCAAAACGGCCGGCGCCGCCGAGAAAGCGGCACCGCAAATTGATGTCGTTCCACTGTCTTCGCGCATAGACGTAGTCGACAAAGCGATCGAGATCGTATCCCCAAAAGGGGTGCCGATCGCGCTTTCCGGGCGGCCACGACGCTCGGTGATCCTGCCCCATGTAATAGGTGGAGAGAAACCGATCGACAGGCTCACGAACTGCTGTGACGTAAACTGGCTTTCGTGAAATCTTCGGTTCCGCGCCAAGCGGGAAGTGACCCGAGATCGCGCGCACATTCTCCAGTTCGGCCTTTGAATAAAACTGTTTCAAGCGAGGGTCGCCGCCGCGCAACAGCATAGCAAGTTTTTGCGCTTGTTCTCGCGCTCTCCAACGCAATTTGCTCGCCCGACTCGGCTGAATCTTGCCGACTTTCTCGACGCCGATATCGATGCCGCGCAGACAGTTTTCAGGCCCGAAGTGGTCAATGATGAATTTGCTCAGAGCGGTGCCGCCGGTTTTCGGGATGTGGACGATCACGAGCACATCACGAGAAAAGTCGAATGGCGCCTGTTGGTACAACATCGCTCACCCTTAACCCTTACCTGCAAACCGCCTACGGCGCTCATTGTCGTGTCGGGCGGCTCCATTTGCATAGTCGGACCAAGCAGGTCAATCCGTCGGCTGCGGCGGTCCGCTTGCCCAAGTGGACAGTCGAGCAGAACAAGCGGTAGACGGACGCTCTCCCTCGCCGATGTCGTGAACCGCGCCGCCATGCCTCATCCTTTCCCCCCGCGCGATTCTGTGGCCGCTCGTACTGCCTCCCCCGTCTGCGGCGCCCCGACGTCGCCGCTGCCGGCGGTCGATCACGTTCCGCCGCAGCAGAACAGATTCTTCGCGACGCCGGTGGCGGCGATCGCGGCGATCGCCACTGACGTGAAATTCCTATGGTGCGGCGCTTGCTTGCATATCGGCGTCAAGAAGGACCGCGCGGTTGGCTTCGACTGCGAATACGACAACCGACAGTCGCATTCGTCGGTCGCCAGGGCGCACTTGGCCTCCGTCGCGCAGAAGGTCGCGATCCGCGCGAGGCTCTATGCACTTTGGTAAACGCGCTCGTCAAGCTGGCGTGACCTCGCTGTGGGCGACCCAGAATCCTCAAGCGCGGCGCACAAGCGCCGAAACGTCGCCATGTTACCGGATGGCCGCGTCCCGAACTGCGAACGCTCTCCATCCGATCGTCGACGGCCGCAAATATTCTGCCGCGTGCGAGCCTGTGCAGGCGACTAGATCCAGGATCGACGCGTAGGGCGTGAAATGGGCTTCCGGCCGCGGCCACGGCGTCGCGCTGTACCCCATGTACTCGACCGCGACGCCCGCCGCCTCGAACGCCTCGTGATCGAGATAATCGGCGGCGTCATGCCCCGTCACGTAGCGGGTTCCACCGACCGACAGGACGAGGTCGAGGACGCGCCGCCACGAGGCGCCGCCGATTCCGCTGGCGCTGGTTCGCGCGCGGCGCGCGGGAAGACGAAGGCCCATCCGAAGCGCGGGAATCTCGACGCTGGCGATCAGCAGGTCGCAAAGCGATTTCTTGGCGTAGACTTCCTCGACGATTTCGAGCGCAAGCGCGCGATAGGGCGCTTGAGCGAATGCCTGGTTGAGAAACGCGATGTGCCGCGCGCGAAAGTCCTCGGCGGCGACGAGGTCTCCAATGGCTTGGAATGAGCCTTTGCCCGCGAGCGGAACTGACAACCACTTCACCGCGCCGCCATGAAGAATTCGCGTGCGATTGGTGAAGCTGCCACGCGAGAACTGCGCGTCGTCGAGCCAGAGGTAGACATCCGCCAACATCATCTGCTCGAAAAAGCCGGGCCAGGGAAACAGCATCGGCTGCGATATGACGACTGTGGTCAACTCCGTCTCGTTCCAACCGGCTACCGAAAACTCTTTCCCATCTTCGTCTAAGGCATGACTCCTTCGTTGTGAAGTCAACAAGGAACATTTGCGACGCGGAGTTGAGGGCGGTCTCGTTGGTTCGTCGACGCGCCGAGCATTCGCATCCAGGAAATTCTCATTTTTCGGAAACGCACGAGAGATTCCGAAAGAGCGCACTGTCCGATCGTCGCGGTCGCGAGCGACTAGGCATCGCTCGGCCTTCGCACAGCCTAACGCGGCTGGACGATTTAAGGACTGTTTTTGGAGCCGTCAGTTAGACCCTCTTTCAAGCCGTCGCTGGTGAGGACGGCGGATCAGGACAGCAATTGTCAAAGCGCGACGGCGGAACGCTCCGTTTCCAAAATTCAATTTGCTAGGTCCGGATCAGCGGCGATAATTTTCGCGCCAATAAGGCGCGAGCCATTGATGTTGAGGTGGTCCTCGTCGCGATAGAGCAGCCTGCTACTCGCGGCCATCGAGCAAACCGAATCGGAACAAAGCATATGCGCGGTGTCGATCAGGCGCGTTCCCGGGTTGGCCGCGACGACGGCCGTCAGATCGCCGACATAGGACCCGAGCTGTCGCTCCAAGAGCGAGATGTTCGCTTCGCAGCGGTTGGGCGCGCCAAGTCGGCCGGCGTACTTGCAGAGGGCCGGACGGAAGGGGAACCAGAGGATGTCGTCGGTGACGACGACCGTCTTGCCGGCGTCACGAAGAAACCGGACCGCGCGAGTCATTTCCGCGCGCATCGAAACGCCCCGATCCAAGCCCCGAATGCGATTGACCCAGAACGCGGACAGGACGACGGTCTTGACGCCCGTCTCCTTCGCCAGCGAGCGATATATGGATGAAAAATGCGGATCGTCGAGGAACGGCAGGGCATTCGCCCAATAGTACCCGACGTTGCGCCCCGGCAAAGCCTCCGCCAGCCCGGGGAAGAGGTGCTCGGCGTGACTATCGCCTAGAATGACGATCTGCGGCACGCCGTTCGGCGAAGACTGCCGACATAGACCGTCGCCATCTCGAGATCCGCTTTGCCGCCGAAAGAGCCGCACGTCGCACAACGAAAAATGCTCGTCGAGGTACTCTTGGAAATCATTCTGCCCGATATCGCCTCGGTTGACGACGGTCACAGGCGATATGCGAAGAAAGAACAAGTCGCCGGTCTTGAAGACCTGCAGACCGACCAAGCCGAGCGCGGCCACCGCGACGGCCGCGACGGCGGTCGACTTCATTCGATTCGCCCCTAAGCGGACGGGTCTCTCGATATATTGGTACGTCCACTGCGCCAGAGCGATCGCGACCGCGATCAGCGCCCAACGCAAGAGCGGGCTCGTCCCCCCACCCTCGCGTATGCGCGCAAACGCCAACAGCGGCCAGTGCCAAAGGTATTAGGGATATGAGATCTTGCCGATCGCGACCATGACCCGGTTCGACAGGAATCGCGCGTTCGCCGCCGCTTGCGGGCCCGCGCCGATGAGCAAGGCCGAGCCGACGACCGGCGCCAAGGCGATCCACCCGGGGAAGGGCTGATCTGCGTTGACGAACATCAGGCTGACGAAAAGCAGACCCAACCCGATCGCCGATGCGCCATTGACCAGCGTCGAGCTCAGGCGCGACGCCGACGCGGCGGTGAGCGCAAGGACGCCGCCGATCAGCAGCTCCCAGATGCGCGTGAAGACGAAATAGAAGTCGGCGACGCGATCGCCTTCGATGACGTAGAGATTGAGCGCAAACGAAGCCGCCGTCGCCGCTGCGGCGAGCGCCCAGAGCGGCCGCCGAAGCCGCCTGCACAAGAAGAGGGCCAGCGGCCAGAGGAAGTAGAATTGTTCTTCGATCGCCAAGCTCCACAGGTGGAGCAGCGGCTTGAATTCCGCCGCCTCGTCGAAATAGCCAGCCTGGGCCCAGAACAATGCATTCGACAGGAATCCGGCGCCGGCGCCCACCTGCAAGCCTAGCGCCTTGTACTCGTTCGGATCGAGCAGGATCGCGCCGACGCCCAGGCACGCCGCGAGCACGATCGCTAGCGCGGGAAAGATCCGACGAACGCGGCGACCGTAGAACTCGCGGAAGCGAAAGCGTTCGCGGGCGAGATCTTCGGCAATGATCGACGTGATTAGGAAGCCGGAGATGACGAAGAAGACATCGACGCCGATGAACCCTCCCGGCATCGATTTCGGGAAATTGTGGTACGCGACAACAAAAGCGACCGCGATGGCGCGCAATCCGTCGATGTCGGCGCGATAGACCCCGAGCGATGATGGTGGCTGCGGGAGGGGATTCCAGGACCGCGCCTCCTCATCGGCGCGCGAGCTCGGGGCCGGCGAGGCCGCAAAGTGACTTCCCGTCTCCGCGGGCTCTTTGATCGTGCCATCGTCGTTCACGAGACGATGGTCCGTCGCCAATTCGGTTGCCCCCGAGCCGGCCGGCTAAGGCCTCGGCCCCGTCTCGAGTCACTGTGCCGCGGAAATCCTGCGCCCATCGCCGCCTGCGCGCGCAGGTAGCCCCTCGCGGTCGCTTTCGCAATCACCCCCGGCGGTTCCATGCTCACGGTGGTTTCGGCCATCAGCGCTCCGCGACGATCTCGCGCAAGGCGCCGCACACGAGGTCGACAAGGTCTTCCGTCATGTTGTAGCCCGACGGCAGATTAACGCCATAATTGGCCATTCGCGCTCCTCGGTCGGTCGGGGTGACGAAGCGCTTGGCCGCCGGGCGGTCGGCGAAGGCGGGCAGGCTCGACAGCCGGGAGAAGAACGGCCGAGAGTCGATGTTGCGTTTGTCGAATTCGGCCATAACGGCGAATTTGTCGAGGCCGAGGCTCGGATCGAGGATCGCCGTCACCATCCAGTAGCTGTTGATCGTGTCCGCTGGTTCGGCGTTGAGCGTCACGCCGTTCACGCCGCCGAGCCGGTCGCGATACCAGCCGAAGACGGCGCGCTTATAGGCGATCAGTTCGTCGATCCGCTCCATCTGCGCGACGCCGAGCGCCGCCTGCACCGCGCTCATCCGGTATTTGAACGCGATCTCGGCGTTCTGGAAGAACCGGTCGCCTGGGTTGCGGCCGTGGTCGCGCAGGAACAGCACGCGCTGGAAGAGCGCGTCGTCGTCGGTCGCGAGCATGCCGCCCTCGCCGGTGACGACCGTCTTGCTGCCGTGAAAGCTGAAAGCGGACACCCTGCCCAGCGCGCCCGCTCTTCGCCCGTGATGGACGGAGCCCAGCGCCTCCGCCGCGTCCTCGATCAGCGCGAGGCCGTGACGGTCGGCGATCGCCCGAAGCCGATCCCAATCGCAGGTCGAGCCGTAGAGATCGACGCCGATGATCGCCTTCGTCTTCGGCCCGATCGCGACCTCGACGGCGTCGGGATCGATGCACCAGGTGTCGGCGAGAATGTCGACCAGCACCGGCTCCGCGCCGACATAGACGATCGGCGCGACCGAGGCGATCCAGGTCGCGTCGGGCGCGATGACCTCGTCGTCCGGACCGACGCCGAGCGCGGCGAGCGCGAGGTGGAGCGCGGCCGTCGCATGAGGAACGCTGACGGCGTGGCGGACGCCGACGTAGTCGGCCAGCATGCGCTCGAAGCGGGCGTTGTAGGCGTAATGGTTTTGACGCCAAGCGGTGCGCGCGGCCTCGGCGGCGAGCTCGACCTCGCGCTCGGTGATCGAGGGGGCGGCGACGGGAATTCGCTCGGGAGCGACGATCATGAGGCGGCGCTTCGGCGATGAACGACCGCCTTCGAAAATGCCGGGCCCGCCCCGGGAGACTTGAAACGCCTATCGGTTGTCATCAGTGATAAGCCTCTTGCCGGTCGGGCGGATTTCGAATTGCGCAAAGCACGGCGCTCGCGCGCCGGCGAGGTCCCTAGGCCGGCCTCGGCGTCGACGATCGTTTCGACGCCCCCAGCAGATTGCGCGCCCAGGTGCGCGCAATCTTGGACAGGGAGGGCAGCCGCCGGCGCAGGTAGAAGGGTTCGAACAGTCCGTGCGCGACTCGAAGCCCGAGAGGCAAGTCCCGTTCCGAGCGAACCCGCCGCAGCTCGCGAACGAAAGCGCGGCGTATCTCCAACGATTCAGCCGTCGTATACTTTATCTTGGGGGCTTGCGTCGTCGTGGTGCGACGAACGCGCTTGTAGATCTCCGTCTCCGCCGTCCCCCTCACGGCGCCGTCCATAATCGGCCCATACAGAGTCAGGTATTCGCTCGCGGTGGCGAAAGGATAATTGGCGCAGACCGGCAGACAGGACTTTCGCGCGGCCTTGGCGTTCCAAAGCCCGTAGAACCATCCCCCGGGATGGTTGAGCAGCAATTTGAACTGACCCCGTAAAGCAACAAAGGCCTCGGGATCGGGCGGAGGCGCCGGTCGCCGCCCGCCATCGAGGTCCAAGGCCACGACTGTCGGAACGGCGAGCTCGCAGCCGCGCTCGCTGGTGGCAAGGCGGTAGAGCGCCTCGATGTAGTTGTCGGCGGAGTAGTCGTCGTGTGAGCGCCACATGAACCACGGGGTGTCGGAGGCCAGGAGCGCGTCGCGAAAATTCGCGATCGCACCGACGTTGCGCGGCTGGCGCATGTACTTGAACCGCGCGTCGCGCGCCGCCCAGGCGCGGGCAATGTCCGGCGTCGCGTCGGTCGAGGCGTTATCGAAGATCAGGACCGTGAAGTCGCGGAACGACTGCCGCGCCAGACAGGCGAGGCATTCGTCGAGGAGATCGGCGCCGTTGTACACGGGAACGCCGACGGTGATCGGAACCATGAAGCCATCCTCCGCCCCTCGGCCGTCCCGATCCTCCGCGACGCCCGCCGAACCCTAGCCCTTTCGCCCGCCGCTATAACTTGATAAGCCCCCGCAAGCAAATAACCATTGGACGACGATGAAAGCGGTCATACTCGCGGGGGGCCTGGGGACCCGCATCTCCGAGGAATCTCACCTCAAGCCCAAGCCGATGGTCGAGATCGGCGGCATGCCGATCCTGTGGCACGTGATGAAGATCTACGCCCATCACGGCATCGAGGACTTCATCGTCTGCCTCGGCTACAAGGGCTATGTGATCAAGGAATATTTCTCCAATTACTTCCTGCACGCCTCCGACGTCACCATCGACGCCAGAACCAATCGCACCACCTTCCACAACACCCACGCGGAACCCTGGCGGATCACGCTGGTCGACACCGGCGAACTGACCCTGACCGGCGGCCGTTTGAAACGGGTAGCTCGTTATCTCGAGCCGGGCGAGCCGTTCTGCTTCACCTACGGCGACGGAGTCGCGGACATCGACATCGCCGCCTCGATCGCTTTCCACAGGACGCACGGACGCAAGGCGACGCTGACCGCGGTCACGCCGCCCGGCCGCTACGGCGCGGTCTCGCTCGACGGCGACCGCGTCGAACGCTTCGTCGAAAAGCCGCCTGGCGACCTGGGCCTCATCAACGGCGGCTTCTTCGTCCTCGACTCATCCGTCATCGACTTCATCGCCAGCGACGAGACCTCCTGGGAAGGCGAACCTCTGGAGAAGCTCGCCGCGCACGGCGAGTTGATGGCCTATCGGCACAAGGGATTCTGGCAGCCGATGGACACGCTGCGCGACAAGAACCTGCTCGAAGAGCACTGGGCCTCCGGGCGCGCGCCGTGGAAAGTCTGGTCGTGACCGCGCCGCTGCCGCGCGAAGCGTTCTGGCGCGGGCGTCGGGTGCTGCTCACCGGCCATACCGGCTTCAAAGGGAGCTGGGCGGCGCTGTGGCTGGCGCGGCTCGGCGCGACGACGACCGGCTTCGCGCTCGCGCCCGCCACGAGCCCGGCTCTGTTCGATCTCGCCAATGTCGAGCGCGACCTCGACTCGCGCCTCGGCGACTTGCGCGCGCCCGAAGCGGTGCGCGCCGCGGTCGCCGCCGCCGACCCGGAAATCGTGCTGCATTTTGCGGCGCAGCCGATCGTGCGCCGCGCCATCGCCGAGCCGATCGAAACGCTCGCGGTCAACGCGATGGGGACGGCGCATCTGCTCGAAGCGTTGCGCGGCGCCAGGCGCCTCGAGCGCATCCTGATCGTCGCCTCGGACAAGGTCTACGACAATCGCGAGCGCGGCGAGGCTTTCCAAGAGGACGACTCGCTCGGCGGCAAGGACCCCTACTCCGCGTCCAAGGCGGCGGCGGAGATGATCGCGCGCGCCTACGCGCAGACCTATTTTGCGCCCCGCGGCGTCGCGCTGGTCACCGCGCGCGGCGGCAACGTGATCGGCGGCGGCGACTACGCCGGGGACCGCATCGTCCCCGACATCATCCGCGCCTGGGCTCGGGGCGAGCGCCCGGTCCTGCGCATGCCGGAGGCGACGCGGCCCTGGCAGCACGCGCTCGACTGCCTCGCCGGCTATCTTCTCTACGTCGAGCAGGCCGACCGCCCGATCTCTCGCGCCCTCAATTTCGGCCCCGATCCGGCGAGCCCGGTCACGGTCGCCGATCTCACCCGCGCGATGTTGGAGGCGCTCGGCGCGCCGCCGGAATTCGAGACCGCGCCGCTCGAAGGCGTGATCGAGATGCGCAGCCTTTCCCTCGACGCGCGCCGAGCGCAGAGCGAACTCGGCTGGCGCAATCGCTTGCCGAGCGCGGCGGCGGTTCGCTGGACCGCCGACTGGCACCGGCGCGTCCGCCTCGGCGAAGACCCGCGCGCCGTCACGCTCTCCCAGATCGAAGCCTATTGCGCGCTTCGAGCGCCCGACCCTTCGCCGTGAGCAGCCGATGACCGACGCCTCGACCCCGCCCCGCTGCCGCTTTTGCGGCGCGCCGCTGACGACGACCTTCGTCGATCTCGGCGAGACGCCGCTCGCCAACAGCTATCTCACCGAGGCGGACGCCGCGGCGGGACGAGATCGGCGCTATCCCCTGCACGCGCGCGTCTGCGGCGGATGCTTTCTCGTCCAGGTCGACGAGCCGGTTCGCCCCGAGGCGATTTTCAGCGATTACGCCTATTTCTCTTCCTTCTCGGCGTCCTGGGTCGAGCATGCGCGCCGCTACGCCGAGGCGATGATCGCCCGTTTTTCGCTCCGACCCCAATCGCTCGTCGTCGAGATCGCGTCGAACGACGGCTATCTCCTGCAGCATTTCCACGCGGCGGGGATTCCGGTGCTCGGCGTCGATCCGGCGGCCAATGTGGCGCCCGCGGCGATCGCCAAGGGCGTGCCGACCGAGGTCGCCTTCTTCGGCCGCGCGACGGCCGAGCGGCTCGCGGCGCGCGGCGTGAAAGCCGACCTCGTCGCCGCCAACAATGTGCTCGCCCATGCGCCCGACATTCGCGACTTCGTCGCCGGCTTCGCGCTTCTTCTCGAGCCGGACGGCGTGGCGACGTTCGAATTCCCGCACCTGCTCAATCTCATCCGCGAGACGCAGTTCGATACGATCTACCATGAGCATTTCTCCTACCTCTCGCTCGTCGCGGTCGAAAAGATCTTCGCCGCGACGTCCTTACGCGCCTTCGACGTAGAGGAGCTGCCGACCCACGGCGGCTCGCTTCGCCTCTTCGCCTGCCGCGCCGACGCCTCACATCGCCAGACGGAGCGCCTTGCCGCCTTGCGCGCCAAGGAGCGCGAGGCCGGGCTCGAGCGGCGGCGGTGATTTTGGGTGGCGGCTGGGTCGGCAAGCGGAGTTTGAGCTGGTTGATCAGCAGTTGCAGCTCGGGTTCGGGCTGGGTGTATCGGGTCGGCACGATCTCGCGT
>JBEKFO010000084.1:0-11816 GCA_050013275.1 Roseiarcus sp.
CGCCCTCGTCACCACGGCCGAGACGCGGCCCTATGTGCGCATGATCATCGAACGGATGTTCCCGACGCTGCCGGTCCTGTCGCAACTCGAGATCGCACGCGGATTCGAGGTCAAGTCGCTCGGCGCGATATCCTAGTGAACGGCGGCGACGACATATTCGCGGGCGCTGGCGCGATCCTCAATCCCAACGTCACATTGGCGACGTTCATTCTCTTTTGCCGCATCGGCGGGTGCCTGATGCTGATGCCGGGAATATCGAGCGCGCAGATCCCGGTGCAGGTGCGATTGTTCATCGCGGTGGCGGTGACGCTGTCGCTGGCGCCTCTTCTTCTCGGTTCTGCGCCGTTGCGCTCGTTGAGCGCCGATCCGATTCCGGCGCTGCGGCTGATCGTCGTCGAGACGTTGATCGGCGTATCGATCGGCTTTCTCGGGCGGCTGTTCTTTCTCGCCCTCGAGACCATGATGGTGGGCGCGTCGACGATGCTCGGCATGGCCAATCCGTTTGGAATCGACGTCGAGCCGAATCAGACGCTGCCGCCGCTCGCGAGCCTGGTGACGTTGTCGGCGACGGCGCTGATCTTCATGGCCGACGTCCATTGGGAAGTCCTGCGCGGTCTGGCCGCTTCCTATCGCGCGATCCCGATCGGAGCCGACTTCAATCCTGGGTTTTCCCTGCGGCAGGTGGCCTCGATCCTCGGCGACACGTTTCGCGTTGCGCTTCGCGTGTGCTCGCCCTTCTTCATCTATGCGATCATCGTCAACCTCGCGATGAGCGTCATCAACCGCCTCACTCCTCAAATCGCGATCTTCTACACGGCGACGCCATTCATAATCGCCGGCGGGCTGCTGTTGCTGTACTTTTCGATCAAGCCGCTCCTTGGCGAGTTCATGTTGGGTTTCGAGGCCTGGCTCATATCGGGATAGGCGATGAAGAAACGACTCGAGTCGCTGGAAAAGATCGAGCGGGTGCAACGGCAAATGCACGAGCTCGCGGTTTGGCGACTGACCGCGCTCGCGCGCGAGCGTGACGATCTCACCGAAAATCATCTGGGAATGTTGGAAGCGATGCAGAGCGGAGTCGCCGCTTATGGAGCGCCCGCGGCGGCCGCCATGCGCCGCATCCGCCTGTTGGAGAAAGAGATCGCCGCCGCGGCCGCCGAGTATGAGGTGCAAACGCGACGCGCGCTCGATCAGGGAACGCGCGCCAAACTCGCCGACCGCGCCCGTGAAAGCGTCGATGCACGCTATCGCGATCAAAAGCAACGCAAGGACCTCGCCGATCTCATCGAACGCTCGCTGCGCAATCCGAAGTCAAGCTCGGCGTAAGGCTTAGGGAGGAAACTCGAGCGAGTTCAACGCCTCTTACCGGTTCCATAATGGCCATCGATCCTCCCTCGGACGTCGTGCTCGAAGTGGCCAAGGCCGCCGATCCGGCTCGTGCGGCCGCCGCGACGCAACGGCTCAACGCGCTCGCGGGGGTCGGACCGGCGGGAACAGACGATTTCTCCGAAACGCTCGCGCAGACAGCACGACCCGCCACGGCCGCTGCGGAGCAAGTCATGGGAGCGGCGGACGCGCGCTCGCGATTCGTCGATGCGACGTTCGCGGCGAGCGACAAAGCGGCCAAGGCGCAAGTCGACTTTGAAGCCATGGTGCTCAACGGTTTTGTCAACGAGATGTTGCCGAAGAACGACTCCGCGGTATTCGGCCAGGGTCTGGCGGGCGACATGTGGAAATCGATGCTCGCCGACCAGGTGTCGCGGCAAATCGCCAAGTCCGGGTCGCTCGGGATCGCCCGACGATTGTTCGCGGCGCATCCGCTGTCGGCGAGCGAATCGTTGGAAAAGGCGAGCCGAGTCGACGCCGCGGCGGGGCGCGATGTGGCGCAAATGAGCGCGAACGCGCTGTCGATGCCGAGCGGCGCCGGCTACGTCGACGGCGCCTACCTGTTCTCGGATCGGAAACGCTCATGAGCGCGGCAATCTTTCGACGCCCTCATCTGGCCGCAGCCGATTCCGGCCGTTTTCAGAACCCGGTCGCCATGATCCTTCCGGTGGTCGATCGCCTGCGTCAGACGCTCGACGAGGAAAACGAGGACATCGCGCGGCGCGGCGCGGTCGACTACCGCGCCTATAACCTGCGCAAGAGTCAAGGATTGCTGGAGCTGAACCGTCTCGCGCCCGCGCTCGCTCACAATCAAATGGGTCCAGTCCTTCGTGCGGCGCTCGCCGATCTTCACGCCAAGCTGGAGACCAACCGGCGCCTGCTGCGCACCCAATTGCAAGCGGCGCAAGCTGTCTCCAACATCATCGCGCGCGCAATCCGCGAAAGCCAGTCCGACGGCACTTACTCGGCCCAGCCCTGGTTGGACGACGACGAATGATCAGGATCATTCTCGTCGGCTTTTGGGCGTGCTTGACCACCCTCGCGGCGGGCTACGCCATGAGCCATCTGCGCGAAGCGGCCACGAAGCCTGCGGTGGCCGTCGCGGAACCGACCCGAGAGGCCAGGAAGACAAAAGAGATCAATGTTCCCAAGATCCGCGACGGCGCCGTAAAGGGGTACATCGTCGCGCAACTCTCCTATGTCGTCGATCCGGCCGCGCTCAAGAAGAGCCCGGTCCCGCCCGACCCCTTCCTCGTCGACGAGGCGTTCCGCTACATCTACGACGACAAGGCGATCGACTTCGATCATCTGGATACGTTCGACATAAACAAGATGACCGCGACAGTGATGAAGAACGTCAACGCGCGCTTGAACGCCGACGTCGTCGTCGACGTGGGGATTCAGGAATTGACCTTTCTCACCACCGCGCAAGCCAAGCAGCGACTATGACCATCGGCCGTCCCGGGCGGTTCGCGCCGTTTCGGCGGAATTCCACCCGGGCGCGCGCGAGCGCTGCGAGAGAAGCCTGAGCTGACGCCGCGTCGATGACGGCGCTTGGCGGCGGGGCCGATCCGAGCGGCGAATCGGCGCCGAATTGAGGTTACCCGAGGCGACCGAGAGGGCGCGCCAAGATGGCGCTTCGACGCCTCGCAGGTTCACGATCCGTCGGTCGCTCGCCAACGGAGTCGATGAACGCGACGCCGATCGAGTCCGCGCGGGACCACACCCGCTTCACCCGATGCGAGGCGAAGGCGCCGAATCCGTCGTGAATCTGCAACTCGAACTCATCCGGCAAGCAAATCAGTTCATTGCCCGACAATCGCGCGCCGGTCGAGGAAATATTGCGAACGACCACGTCAAGGCTAGAGTATCCCTTATTGAAAACGCAATGCCCTTCTCGCAAACATCGCGTTCTTGGGGCGGCTCTGTTATCGTTCGACATGACCGTTATCTTTTTGGTCCGCTTCTTGAATTTCGCACGAAGCGCTCCCTGCCGGAAACCGCTCCCTGGACAGCGCCGAGAACTCGCCGCCTTGATTGCGGCGCCCGCTTGAAGTCGAAAGCGAAGACCCGCAACGTCGCCCCCAAGCCCGCTCTTGCTTGGCGGCGCAGGCAATACCAGTAGCGTCAAATGTTTGCACAAGGATGAATCGGACCGCAGCCTTGCCGGTGCGACAAATTAGCGCAGGCTGTGCGCCTCGCGTCGAATTTGATCGACCGGCGGGCGGGGGGTCTGCGCGATTCGCTGCAGCGCCTCGAGGTTCGTCGCCGCGGCGCTATGCGCGTCATAGACTTTCGCCATCGTCAGAGCGTCGACGAAGCCTTCGCGGCGCCGCACGAAGTCGCGGTGACGCCCCTCGATCTCGAAGCCGAATCGACGGTACAGTTTTATCGCCGGCGTGTTGTCTCCGAAGACGGTCAATTGAACTCGGCGCAGCCCCATCATGGCGCTGGCGGTGGCCATCAACATCCGCAGCAGTCGTGCGCCGATTCCGCGCGCCTGAAACGATTCGCGCACCCCCAAGAGGATCCACCCGGAATGATCGAGGCCGTCGCCCATCACGTATAGGCCGCCAAAGCCGATGGTCTTGCCCGCAACGACGCCGACGATTTCGAAATTCTTCGAACAGGCGATGTTGGCGAGCCAGGCGCGAAGTTCGTCGACGGAGGAGAATGGCCCTCTGGCGGAGGCGTAGTGCAGAAATCGCTCTTCGTTGAATAGTTCGAGAAGGTCCGAACTGTCGCGGTCGTCGCGAAGCCGGATGCGCAGCCCGTCAACCAAGAATTGATCGTCCGTCATCCTCTCTCCAGTCTGTCACGGAGGCCGATGGGAAAAGGCGCGCAAACGCCGCGGCCGGTCGACTCTTCCGGAGCGATCTCGAATCGACGATCTCTTCGGTCCGCGTGGGGAGCGCGGTCTTGACGGCATGAAGCACAACACCAAAAGCTTGCTTGGGCCTTACGCGGACCGGTTGGACGGATTTCGCGACGGCATGGCCTCCGCGGCGTCGACCGCCTCGCGCGGAAAGAGCGCGGTTTGCGCGCGGAGCGGAAATTTGCGACGCTCAATCGCAAGGAGTCCCGCGCTTGCCGCGCACGACGACGCCATCAAGGGAGGCGGGGAGCGATGAAGGAGAACGTCGGCTTCATCGGCGTCGGGCTCATGGGCCACGGCATGGCGAAGAATATCGTCGAGAAGGGCTGGCCTCTGACGGTTCTCGGCCATCGCAGGCGCGAAGCGGTCGAAGATCTCAAGGCGCGCGGCGCCGTCGAGGCGACTTCGCCGCGCGAGCTCGCGCGCAGTTGCGACGTGGTGGTGATCTGCGTGACGGGTTCGCCGCAGGTCGAGGCGGTCGTTCAGGGCGAGGACGGTTTGGCGGCGGCGGGAAAGCCGCTGCTCATCATCGACTGTTCGACTTCGGAGCCGGCGGTCACGACGCGCCTGGCGGCCTCGCTCGCGCTCAAGGGCGTCACGCTCATCGACGCGCCGTTAAGCCGAACGCCGAAGGATGCGTGGGAAGGGACGCTCGACGTCATGGTGGGCGGCGCTCCCGAGGCCGTGGAGCGGGCGAGGCCCATTCTGGAGGCCTTCGCCGGGCGCATTGTCGCCACCGGGCCAGTGGGCACGGGCCACACGATGAAGCTGCTCAACAATTTCCTGTCGATGGGCTACGCCGCGCTCTACTCCGAGGCGCTGATGATCGGCGCCAAGGCCGGGCTGTCGCCGCAAGTGTTCGACAGCGTCATCCGCGGCGGACGGATGGATTGTCTCTTTTACCAGACCTTCTTCAAATACGTCCTCGAACGCGACCGCGATGCGCATCGCTTCACCATCGCCAACGCCCACAAGGACGTCACCTACCTCGCGGGCTTTGCGCAGGCCCTTGGAGTCGCCAATCCGGTCGGCGCCGCAGTGCGCAACAGTTACGCGCTCGCGGTCGGGACCGGTCATGGCGAGGACTATGTGCCGATGCTGTCGGACCTGGTCGCGCAGTGGAACGGCGTATCGCTGACCCCTCAGGCGCCGAAGTGATGGCGGCGGGTCCCGCGCGTTGCGGCCGAATCGGCGAGAATTTATACCATCGAATCGAGTGGTAGCGGGGGCCGGATTCGAACCGGCGACCTCCGGATTATGATTCCGCTGCTCTAACCAGCTGAGCTACCCCGCCACGCCTCGACAACGAGGCTCGCCCGCTCGGGCGGGTCGCATATAGGAAGGCGACGGCGAGCCTGTCAAGGAAATGTGGCCGGGGATTCGCCTCGCTCGCGCGGCCTTCCGCCTAAGCGCCGCGCCGGCCCGCGGAATGGAGCGCCGCCTGTTCGAGGCCGATCAACAGCGTCAGCGTTACGGTGACCAGGATCATGGTCAGCGCAGCGCCGGAGAAGATGTCGCCGCGGTCGGTGAGGCCGAAGATGGCGACCGGCAACGTCACCCAGCCCGGCGGATAGACCATCACCGTCGCGCCGAGTTCGCCCATCGACAGCGCGAAGCTGAGGCCGAAGGCGGCGATGAGATAGGGCGCGATCAGCGGCAAGGTGACGTGGCGCAGTCGGTAGGCGGGATGCGCGCCCAGGCACGAGGCGACCTCTTCGTAATCGGGCGGCAGGCGCGCGAGGCCCGCCGAGACGTTGCCGAACGAGAAGGCCGAGATCAGCACGAAGTGCGCGATGACGACGATCGCCGTCGTGCCGTTGAGCAGCAACGGCCGTTGGCTGAAAGCGACCAGCAGGCCGAGCCCGACCGAGACGGAAGGCACCGCGCTCGGGACGAAGAACAGCAGGCCCAGCGACCGACTCCAGGCTTCGCCTTGCGCGCGCAGGGCGAGCGCCGCCCAGGCGCCGCTCAAGAGCGCGAACAGGCTGGCGAGGACCCCGGTGACGAGGCTCGCGATCACCGCCTCGCCGGAAGCGCCGCTGCGCGCCCGGAGGTAATGCTCCAAGGTGAAGCCGTTGGGCAGCACGCCGTTCCATTGGTCGGCGAGACTCGCCACCAGGATGATCGCGAGCGGCGCGAGGAAGATGACGCCGATCAGCAGCGCGGCGAGGCTCCACACGGCGAAGCGGCCCGATCGCGACCAAATCAGCATCGTCTAGCCTCCCAGTCGCCGCGCGGCGATGCGATAGAGGCTGAAGAGGCCGAGCGACACGACGACGTTGATCATCGCGATGACGCAGGCCGCCTGATAGTCGGACTCTTGGATCGCCTTGTCGTAGATCAGCAGCGGCAGGGTGATGACGCCCTTCGCGCCGATGAACAGGACGATGCCGAATTCGTTCACCGTGAGCAGCAGGCACAGGCTGCCGCCCGCGATCAGCGCCGGCAGCGCGGCGGGAAGGATGATCTTGCGCACGATGCGCCACGGCCGCGCGCCGAGCAGTCCGGCGACTTCGATCTGGTCGCGATCGATCAGCGAAAAGGCGGCGAGCAGCGGCCGTAGCACGAATGGCGAGTAAACCGTGACTTCGGCGAGAATGACGCCCCAAGCGGTATAGAGGAAATCGACCGGCGGCCGCTCGAGGCCGAGCCCGGTCGTCAGCGCGCCGTTGAGTACGCCCGCCGAGCCATAGAGGAAGGTGAAGGCGAGAGTGACAAGGAACGTCGGCAGGGCGATGAAGGTGTCGATCAGCCGCGCGACGAAGCCGGCGCCGGGAAAGGGCGCGAAGGCGAGGATCAGAGCGAGCGTGAGGCCGAGCGCGAGGCAGCCGGCGGTCGAGGCGATCGCAATCTCTGCGGTGTTGAACAGGGCGTTGGCGAAGGCGCGCGATTGCAGCGTCGCGAGCGCGGCCTCGAGATCCACCGCCCCGGCGCCGTCGACGAACGCCGCGTGGGCGATCAGCGCAAGCGGATAGAGGAACAGCAGCGCCAGAACGATCAGCGGGGGGGCGACCCACAGGCCGCCGAGATCGAGTTTGGCCGCGCGCGGCGCGAGGCCGATCGCCTCAGACACCGCCGTCCTCCGCGATGAGGCTGGCGTCGATCGGCGCGAAGAAGAAGTCGAGTCTGTCGCCGCGAGCGGGCAAAGAAGGCAGTCGCGTGGCGACGACGCGCAACACGGTTTCGCCGACCTCGGCGACCAGATGCGTCAGCTCGCCCTGCCAATGCACCTCGCGCAGCACGCCGGCGACGCGGTTCGCGCGTTCCGAATGCTCGAACAGCGTGACGTTCTGCGGCCGCACGCATAAAAGGCGGCGCGCGCCTGGGAGTTCGCCGTTTCCGGAAACGACGAGCCTCTGCGCCCCCGCGCGCACGGCGACGAGGCCGGCGCCGGCGCGATCCGCCTCGACGACGACCGGCAGCAGATTGGCGCGTCCGAGAAATTCGGCGGAGAATCGATTGGGCGGGCGTCGGTAGAGGTCGCCGGTTCGCCCGATCGCGCTCAGTTCGCCGTCGCGCAGAATGGCGATGCGGTCGGCGAGCGTCAGCGCCTCGCTCTGATCGTGCGTGACGTAAAGGATCGTCAGCTCCGGCAGATCGGCGTGCAACCTCGCGATCTCCTCGACCATCGAGCGGCGGATTTGCGCGTCGAGCGCCGACAAGGGTTCGTCGAGCAGCAGGACGCGCGGGCGCACCGCGAGCGCGCGCGCGATGGCGACGCGCTGCTGCTGGCCGCCCGACAATTCGCGCGGCAGCCGGCGCGCGAACTGCGGCATGCCGACGATCCGCAGCGCCTCGGCGACACGCTCGGCGATCAGCGCCTTCGCGGCGCCGCGCGCCTTGAGGCCGAAGGCGACGTTTTCGGCGACCCGCATGTGGGGAAACAGCGCGTAATTCTGCACCACCATCGCCAAGCCGCGCTCATAGGGCGGCAGGTCGGTGACGTCGGTTCCGCCGATATGGATGCGCCCTTGCGCCGGCCGCACGAAGCCGGCGACGGCGCGCAGCGCCGTGGTCTTGCCCGACCCGGACGGCCCGATCAGAGCGAGGATTTCGCCCGCCGCGACATCGAGGGTGAGCGGCTTCAAGACGACAGCGCCGCGATAGGCGACGCTGACTTTGTCGAACGAGACGGTCGACGGAGCGCCGCGCGTTGGCGCGACGCTCACGGATCTCGCCGCCTCGCGGGCGGGAAGCGACAACTCAGCTTCCCGTCGTCTGCCGCCAGCGCGCGACGTCGGCCGGCAGGTCCTTGAGGACTTGCGCCCAGTCGGGGTTCCAGATCGTCACGCCCTTCATCGCATCGTGCAGCTTGACGTAGTTGGCGTCGGTCGGCGTGACGTCCTTGCGCACGGGTTCGCCGATGGCGACCGACGAAACCGTCTCCTGCGCCTCTTTGCTGAGCAGGAACTCGATCAGCTTCTTACCGTTCTCGGCGTCCGGAGCGCCGGCGACCAGGCCGACGTAATAGGGCAGCGGCATCGCCGAACGCTCGCCGTTCGGACCGGCGGGCCAGAACACGCGGATGTTGGGATCGTCGGCCATCTGCGACAGGTTCATCTGCAGGTCGCCGTTCGCGACGTAGAGCTCGCCCTTGTTGACGAGCGCCGTCAACTTGCCAGTCGAGGCCGACGGGCCGACGTTGTTGTCCTGCAATTTCTTGAGATAGTCGAAGGCGGCGTCCTTGCCGCCGAAGGAATGGATGACCTGCAGCATCACCGCGGTGCCGTCGCCGGCCTGCCCGGGCGTCGAATACTGGATCTTGCCCTTGAACTTGGCGTCGAGCAGGTCGGCGAAGCTCTTGGGCGCATCCTTGAGCGCGGCCGAGTTGTAAATGAAGTTCTGATAGTTGTTGACCAGCGGCTGGTAGCTGTCGTCGCCGCCGGAGATCTGCGCCGCGGCGGTCGGGGTGAACTTCTGCAACAGGCCTTCGGCTTCGGCGCGCTGGATGAACGGCGGCAACGTGACGAGCACGTCGGCTTGCGGGTTCGACTTCTCCTTCGCCACGCGTTCGACGACGCCGCCCGAGCCGGCCTCGACATACTGAACCTTGACGCCCGTCGCCTTCGTGAAGGCGTCGAATTGCGTTTCGAACCAGCTGCCCTTGCCGTCGTGCAGGCCGTCGGCGGAGTAGATCGTGACGACATCAGACGCCGCAAACGCGGTCGTCGCGAACGCGGTGGAAATGAGCAGAGCGCTCAACAGCGATTTCATGGACGTATTCCTCACGGACTCGGAAGGAGCCATGAGATCGCCTAGGCCGTGGACATGACACTCGTGTGACGTGGCGCAGGCGCGCGTGCGCGACCGGAAAATCAGCGCGGCGCCGCACATTCGCTCAACGCTTCGTCGAGGATCGCCAACGCCGCATCGAACTCGTCGAACGGGATCGTCAGCGGCGGGCAGAGCGTGATCACGGCGCCGCCGCCGATCTTGAAACTCAGCCCTTTGGCGAGACATCGGTACATCAGCCGGTCGGCGAGCGCGGGGGCGTCCGGCCCGCCGATTTCGACGCCGAAATAGCAGCCGAGGCCGCGCACTTCGCGGATCGCGCGATGGCGAGTCTTCATCGCTTCCAATCGCTCGAGGCCGCGCCGGCCGAGTTCGCTCGCGCGCGCGATCAGCCGCTCCTCCTCGATGACGTCGAGCGTCGCCAGGGCGGCGGCGCAGGCGACGGGACTCTTCTCGTGGGTGTAATGCCCGAGCGCCGCCTCGGGCGCGCAATCGAGCGGCGCGGCGGCGAGGATCGCGGCGAGCGGCATCACGCCGCCGCCGAGCCCCTTGCCGATCGCCAGGATGTCGGGCGTCGCGCCCACGCGCTCACAGGCGTAGAGGGCGCCGGTGCGCGCGAGGCAGCTCGGGATTTCGTCGAAGATCAGCAGCGCGCCGTGGCGCGTGCAGGACTCGCGAACTCGCGGCCAAAATTCCGGCGGCGGCGCCTCGACGCTGGTCCAGCGCATCGGCTCGGCGATCAGCGCGCCGACGTCGCCCTGAACTTCAAGCACATAGTCGATGTAATCGGCGAAGCGCTCGAACGGCCGGTCGTCGCCGAAGAAGCGGCGCGCGAGATGCAGCGGCGGCAGATGCTCGGCGCCCGGCGTCATCGGCCCGAGCCCGCGCCGGAACAGGGCCTCGCCGCCGACGCCGATGGTGTCGAGATTGGCGCCGTGGAACGAGTCCCACAGCGACAGCGTCTTGTGCCGGCCGGTGGCGTAGCGCGCGAGCTTCAGCGCCATGCTGATCGCGGCGGCGCCGCTGGGCGCGAACAGGACCTTGTCGAGGCCTTCGGGCGCCGTCTCGACGAGCCGACGCGCGAGCGCGCTCGCGTTGGCGTTGGCGTAGCGGCGCGGACAGAACGGCAGGACGTCGAGCGCGGCCTTGATCGCGGCGACGACCTTGGGATGGCCGTGGCCGAGCTGGTGGACGCTGTTGCCGTGAAAGTCGAAGATGCGTCGCCCTTCGACGTCGGTCAGGACCGCGCCCTCGGCGCGCACGATTTCGGTCAGGCAGGGCGTCGACAGCGACTGGCGCAAGAAGTAGCGCTCGTCCTCGTCGAGCGCTTCGCGGGCCGCCTTGCCCAGGGTCGCCCGCCACTCGGCGCGCGCGGGCGATCGGTTGACGTCGCCCTCGCTCGGCGGCAGATCGTCGCCCTTCATCATCTCCTCCCTGGCGCCGCTCTTCAGGCCGACCACGGCAACGAATAGGTGCGAACGTTGGTGAAGCCCTTCATCGCTTCGACGACGCCCTCCTTGTATCCAAGGCCGGAATCCTTGATGCCGCCAAACGGCGACATTTCGATGCGATAGCCCGGCGCCTCCCAGACGTTGACCGTGCCGACTTCGAGTTCGTTGACGAAGCGGGTGATGTAGTCCAATCGATCGGTGCAGACGCCGGAAGAAAGGCCGAACGCCGTCGAGTTGGAGATGGCGATCACGCGCGCGATGTCGTCGGGGCAGCGGATGATCGGAATCACCGGCCCGAAGGTCTCCTCGCGCACCAGCTCGCAATCGTAGGGCGCGCGGTCGACGACGCACGGCGGAAAGAGCGCGCCGCGCCGTTCGCCGCCGTGCAACAGGCTCGCGCCCTTGGCGACCGCGTCGCGGACCCGAGCCTCGAACAGCATCGCCGAGCGCTCGTTGATCACCGTGCCGACGTCGGTTTCGGGGTCCATCGGATCGCCGCATTTCAGCGCCTTGGCGCGCGCGAGCGCCTTTTCGACGAAGCGGTCGGCGACGCTGTCGACGACGAGGATGCGTTTGACCGCCGTGCAGCGCTGGCCGGAGTTCTTGGTCGCGCCTTGCACGGCGAGATCGGCGGCGCGGTCGAGGTCGGCGTCCTCCATGACGATGAGCGGGTCGTTGCCGCCGAGCTCGAGCACCAGCCGTCGGTAGCCAGCTTTTTCCGCGATGGATTTGCCGACCCGAACCGAGCCGGTGAAGGTGACGAGGTCCGCGTTGGGGTCGACGATCATCGCGTCGCCCATCGTCGTAGGATTGCCTGTGACGACGGAGAGCATTTCGGGCGGCAGGCCGGCTTCGTAGAGCACGTCGGCGAG
>JBEKFO010000085.1:0-11709 GCA_050013275.1 Roseiarcus sp.
ATGGAGCGGAAGACATGCCCGAGGCCTTCTCTAGCCACCTGCGCTCCGTTCTCGCCGAGATCGACGCCGCCGGCCTTTTGAAGCGCGAGCGGCTGATCGCCGGGCCGCAGGGCGGGCGCATCCGCATCGCCGGAGCGAAGGGCGAGCGCGAGATGGTCAACCTCTGCGCCAACAATTACCTCGGCCTCGCCGATCATCCCGAGATCGTAGCCGCGGCGAAAAAGGCGCTCGACGAATTCGGCTTCGGCATGGCCTCGGTGCGCTTCATCTGCGGCGCGCAGACGCTGCATCGCGAGCTTGAGCTGGCGATCGCCAAGCACCTCGGCAAGGACGACGCCATCCTGTTCGCGGCGTGCTTCGACGCCAACGGCGGCGTGTTCGAGCCGCTGCTCGGCGCCGAGGACGCGATCATATCCGACAGTCTCAATCACGCCTCGATCATCGACGGCGTGCGTCTGAGCAAGGCGCGCCGCTATCGCTACGCCAATTCCGACATGAACGAGCTTGAGGACCGGCTGAAAGAAGCCGATGCCGCCGGCGCGCGCTTCAAGCTGATCGCCACCGACGGCGTGTTCTCGATGGACGGGTACGTCGCCAAGCTCCCCGAAATCTGCGCGCTCGCCGAGCGCTACGGCGCCCTGACGCTGGTCGACGACTGCCACGCCACCGGGCACCTCGGCGAGAAGGGCCGCGGCACGCCCGCGCTGACCGGCGTCGGCTCGCGCGTCGACATCGTCACCGGCACTTTCGGCAAGACTCTTGGCGGCGCGATGGGCGGCTTCGTCGCCGCGGCGCAGCCGATCGTCGACCTCTTGCGCCAGCGCGCGCGCCCTTACCTCTTCTCCAACAGCCTCGCGCCGGCCGTCGTCGGCGGCTCGCTGAAGGCGCTGGAAATCGCCGTCGCCGCCGACGACCGGCGCGCGCTGCTGCAATCTCATGCGCGGCGCTTCCGCGCCGGCGTCGAAAAGGCCGGTTTCGCGGTGCTGCCGGGCGAAACGCCGATCATTCCCGTTATGCTCGGCGAGGCGCAGCGGGCGCAGGATCTGGCGCGGGCGCTCGACGAGCGCGGCGTCTACGTCGCCGGCTTCTTCTTCCCCGTGGTGCCGCAAGGCGCCGCGCGCATCCGCACGCAAATGTCGGCGGCGCTCACGAACGAAGACGTCGACTTCGCCATCGCCGCGTTCGCCGACGCCGGCAAAGCGATCGGCATTCTCTGATCTCGGAGACGAAACGCATGAAAGCGCTGGTCAAGGAAAAGCCGGAGCCGGGCCTGTGGCTGCGCGAGCAGCCGACGCCGACAATCGGGCCGGACGACGTGCTGGTGAAGGTTCGCAAGACCGGCATCTGCGGCACCGACGTGCACATCTTCAATTGGGACGAGTGGGCGCAGAAGACGATCCCGACGCCGATGACGATCGGCCACGAATACGCCGGCGAAATCGTCGAACTCGGCGCCAATGTGCGCCGACTCAAGGTCGGCCAGCGCGTTTCGGGCGAGGGCCATGTGATCGGCATGCGCAGCCGCGCCTCGCGCGGCGGGCGCTATCATCTCGATCCGGAGACGCGCGGCATCGGCGTCAACATCCCCGGCGCCTTCGCCGAATTCGTGCGCGTGCCTGCGTTCAACATCGTGCCGCTGCCGGACGACGTCGACGACGATCTCGGCGCCATTCTCGATCCCCTGGGCAACGCCGTCCACACTGCGCTGACCTACGATCTCGTCGGCGAAGACGTGCTGATCACCGGCGCCGGGCCGATCGGCATCATGGCCGCGGCGGTCGCGCGCCACGTCGGCGCGCGCCATGTGGTGATCACCGACATCAATCCGCGCCGCCTCGCCCTCGCGGCGTCTGTCGCGAGCGTGGTGACCGTCGACGTTTCGCGTGAGGATCTGCGCGAGGTGATGGGCCGCCTCAAGATGACCGAAGGCTTCGATGTCGCGCTGGAAATGAGCGGCGCGCCGGCCGCGTTCGATCAGCTGTTCGATTCGGTGGTCACCGGCGCGCGCGTCGCGCTGCTCGGCCTGCCGGCGAAGCCGACGCTGATCGACTGGAGCAAGGTCATCTTCAAGCAGCTCACCCTCAAGGGCATCTACGGGCGCGAGATGTTCGAGACCTGGCACAAGATGATCGCGATGCTGCAGAGCGGCCTCGACGTGCGCAAGGTCATCACCCATCGCCTGCCGGCGAGCGAATTCCTCTCCGGCTTCGAGACCATGCGGCGCGGCGAGTGCGGCAAGATCGTGCTCGACTGGACGGCGGCCGGCGGGACGCCCTGACGGTGACGCGCGCCCAACGCCTCGATGCGAAGGCGGAGTTTCGCCTGCGCGCTCTACGCCTCGAGGACGCGGACGCGGCGGCGAGCCTCATCCGCGAAGCCTTCGCCGCGCAGAGCCTCGCCACCGACCCGCCGCCCTCGGCGCTGCGCGAAACCGCGGCGAGCGTCGCCGCGCACTTCCGTGACGGCGGCGGCGCGGCGCTCGACGCGGGTGGCGCTCTGATCGGCTTGGTCCTGTGGGCGGAGCGCGACGACGGGCTCTATCTCGGCCGCCTCGCGGTGCTGCCGTCCTGGCGCGGCCGCGGCGCGGCGCGCGCCCTGATCGCGGCCGGCGAAGCGGAAGCGCGCCGCCGCGCCCTGCCGCGCCTGCACCTCCGCGTCCGCCTCGCGCTCGTCGACAACCGGCGGCTGTTCGCGGCCTGCGGGTTCGTCGCGATCCGCCAAGGCGCGCATCCCGGTTACGCCGCGCCGACCTTCGTGGTGATGGAGAAGGCGCTGGGGTAGAGCACGATGCGCTCAGAGTTCCTGCCGCGTCGGCCTGAACAGGATTTCGTCGACGACGACCTTGTCCTTGACGCCTTCGCTCATGGCTAGTCCTCTCGTGAGGTCTTCTCGCGTCGGCGCTGCTCGGCGCTGGTCGAGACATGGTAGACGACGCTGTCCCAGGCGTTGTGAATGCCGGTGAACAGCAACAGCAGCGTTGCGCCGCCGACGCAAAAGAGCGCTTCGCGCTCGTAGCAGACGGACGCCAACGGCGACAGCGCGAGCATCGCGTAGGCCGCCGCTGGCAGCGCCACATGAAACGACCAGTCCTCGAACCCCGGTCGATATGCGGACTGGCTGCGCATGCGCCGCGCTACGATGAAGATGTAGGCCAGGCCGGCGAGGCCCGTCAGGCCCCAAAGAGCCGCCGCGGCGGCGACCGTCGACCATGGCGCGCGCAACGCCGCCGACAAGAACAGGGCGACGCCGAAATGGACGATCGTCGGCGTCGCGAATGCAGCGCCGGCCTCGGCGGCGCGCGGCGGCGGCCGCTCAGCGAGCAGCGTCATGACGACGAACTGCAATCCGATCAGCGCGCCCGCCGCCGAGCCGACGATCGCGTAGAAACTGTCCCATCGGGCGAGTTCTTGCATGCGGGTGGTCAGCCTCCGAAGCGTTCGAACCGGTAGGCGAGTTCCGGCCCCGCCGTCCCCTCGTAGGCGAGCTGCCCGACGAGCAGCGCGAACGGCTCGGTGTAGCGCGCGATCCGCAGCGGTCCGGCGTCCACCGGGTCGAAACCGACGTCGCGGATCAGCGTCGCGACGACCTTCTTGCCGTCCGCATCGTCGCCACAATAGACGAGACTGGGCCGCGCGGCTTTGCGGCGCGCTTCGAAAACGCCAAAGAGCACTTCGCTCGGCACTGTGTTGAAGGCGCAGACGACCTCGGCCTTCGGGACCTTCTTCGCCAGGGTCTCGGCGGCCGACGAAGTGTGGGCGACGACGAGTTCGGTATTGGCGGCGTTCATCGGCAGGCAGCAGGTGATGACGACCTTGCCGGCGAGGTCGCCCGCCTGGCTCAAGACGTCGTCGATGCGCGACCAGTGCACGGCGACGAGGACGGCGTCGGCGTCATGCGCCGCCTCGCGCGGCGCGCCGGCCCGCGCGGTCCCGCCGGCGTCCCGCGCGAGCCTCTTCAGCTTTTCCATGCTGCGCGCGTAGCTGAAGACCACCTCATGCCCG
The DNA here is from genome assembly GCA_050013275.1 of Roseiarcus sp. Lineage (GTDB taxonomy): Bacteria > Pseudomonadota > Alphaproteobacteria > Rhizobiales > Beijerinckiaceae > Roseiarcus. The sequence continues at coordinate 4,002 of JBEKFO010000085.1, forward strand.
GCGCGCGCGAAGATCGTCCCGAGCTTGGCGCCCATCAATCCCGAACCCAGAATGCCGATGCGCATTGCGTTTCTCCCTCGGTCCGCCGCTTATAGTCCGGTCATTTTCAGCGCGGCTTCCGGCAGCCGATCGCCTTGCAGCTTGATCTTTGCCGCGGCCGCGTCGATCTCGCGAAGGTCGTCGGCGGTGAGCTCGACTGCGGCGGCGCCGAGGTTCTCATCCAGGCGCGCGAGTTTCGTCGTGCCCGGGATGGGCACGATCCATGGCCTCTGCGCGAGCAGCCAGGCAAGAGCGATTTGGGCGGGGGTGGCGCCCTTGCGCTTGGCCACGTCGCGCAGCAACTCGACCAGCGCCATGTTCGCCTTCAGCGCGTCGGCGGCGAAGCGGGGAACGGCGGCGCGGAAGTCCGAGCTGTCGAACCGGGTCGTCTCGTTCATCTTGCCCGTCAGGAAGCCCGCGCCGAGCGGGCTGAAGGGAACGAAGCCGATCCCGAGCTCCTCCAGCGTCGGCAGGATCTCGGCCTCCGGGCCGCGCCACCACAGCGAATATTCGCTCTGAACCGCCGTGACGGGCTGGACCGCGTGAGCGCGGCGGATCGTTTTCGCACCCGGCTCGGAAAGGCCGAAATGCTTGACCTTGCCCTGGCCGATCAGCTCCTTCACCGCGCCCGCCACGTCCTCGATCGGTACGCTCGGGTCGACGCGGTGCTGATAGAAAAGATCGATGACGTCGGTCCTCAACCGCTTCAGCGAGGCCTCCGCGACCGCCTTGACGTGCTCGGGGCGGCTGTTCACGCCGCCACGGCGCTCCCCCGTCATGGGATCGATGTCGAAGCCGAACTTCGTGGCGATCGCCACCCGATTCCTGAAGGGCGCGAGCGCCTCGCCGACGAGTTCTTCGTTGACGAAGGGGCCGTAGGCTTCCGCGGTGTCGAACAAGGTGACGCCGCGCTCGACGGCCGCCCGGATCAACGCGATTCCAGCCGGCTTGTCGACGGCCGGGCCGTAGGCATGGCTAAGCCCCATGCAGCCGAGCCCGAGAGCCGAGACTTCCAGACCGCGATTTCCAAGTTTACGCTTCTGCATGGCGAGATATCTCCTTTCGACCGAACCTGCGGCCTATCGAACGGTGGCAGGCGGGATCGTTTCATCTACCCCGCCGATTTGCGCTGCAGCGCACGGCGGGCGCAGAGTTGATGGACGCGAATTTGGTTGAAAGTCATCCGCCGTCGAGGCGACGCCGCCCCGTTTCATCGTCGCTCCGAAGATCGCCAGCCCGAGCGCTCCCGGATTGGCGTTCGATGGGCGGCGCTCGGCTCGATCGCCGCCTCCGATCATGGACGCAGCAGGGTCTTGATCGCGCGCCGCTCGTCCATCGCACGGTAGCCCTCGGCGACGTCGGCAAGCGGCAGGGTCAGGTCGAAGACCTTGCCGGGATTGATCTTGCGTTCCAGCACCAGGTCCATCAGGTGCGGCAGGAACCGGCGCACCGGAGCGGGACCGCCGAGCATGCCGGTCTGCGAGAAGAACAGCGATTGTCCGTCAAGCTTAACGCCGTGCGGCACGCCGACGTAGCCAATCATAGCGCCAGGACGCGCGGATTGGACGGCCTGCGACATCGATTCCTGCGTGCCCACGCATTCCAGCACGGAGTCCGCGCCAATGCCCTTGGTCAGTTCCTTGATCCGGGCCACGCCCGCGTCGCCGCGTTCCGAGATGATGTCCGTCGCCCCATATTCGAGCGCGAGATCCTGCCGAGTCTTGTGGCGGCTCATCGCGATGATTCGCTCGGCGCCCCTCTGTTTCGCCGCAAGCACGCCCATGAGCCCGACCGCGCCGTCGCCCACCACGACTACCGTCGAACCCTGCTGCACGCGCGCCGCATCGGCCGCGTACCAACCGGTGCCGAGGACGTCCGAAGTCGCCAGTAGGCTCGGGATCAGATCGTTCGGCGGCAGCTCGGCGGTCGCGACCAGCGTGCCGTCGGCGAGCGGGACGCGCGCCAGCGGCGCCTGCGCCCCGGTCATGAACTCGCGCTGTTGGCACGACGACTGAAAGCCGAAACGGCAATGCGGGCAGGTGTTGTCCGAGAGGCAGAACGAGCCGACGACGAACTGGCCCGGCTTCACCGAAGTCACAGCGCCGCCAATCTCGACGACGACGCCACAATATTCATGCCCCATCGCCATCGGCGAGGCGACCTCGTTCAGGCCGCGGAACGGCCACAGATCGGATCCGCAGATGCAGGTCGCCGACAGCCGGATGATGGCGTCGGTCGGATGGAGGATTTTCGGCTCGGGGACTTCCTCGCAGCGCACGTCGCCCGGTCCGTAGAGAATTGTTCCAAGCATCACGAAATCTCCTCTTCGCTTTGACCGGCTCTCCTGGGCGCGCCCCGCGACCGGGGAACCACCGGTCGGGAATGCGCAGCGCAAACGCCTCGCGCGCCGCACGACGCCTGCAATAGCCGCCGCAGGCCGGCTCGCAGGGATCCGATCGCGATCGTTGCAGGTCCGCGTGTCGCCCTTGCGGCGCCCCGGTCGCACTGCTGGCAGGAATCGACCATGCGCCCGACCTCGACCGCGTCGCCGACCTAGTAGCGGTTGACCTCCTTGCCGACCTCGATCACGCGGCCGACGATCGCATGGCCCGGAACCATCGGGTAATTGCTCCATCCTCAGTCGTTGCGGACCTGGCGGAGGTCGGTGTGACAGATGCCGCAATGAAGGATTTCCATCACGACGTCGTTGGGACGCGGCGCCCGCCGTTCAAACGTGAACGGCGCCAGTGGGGCGTCGGCGGAACGGGCCGCATAGCCAAGAGTTTTCATTTCTCGGGTCCTCAATTGGGTGGCCAAGGGCGGCGCTCAGCGCCCGACCCGGGCTTGCAGATGCGCGGGGTAGCGGTCTCCTTGCACCGCGATCTTGGAGACGGCGCCCTCGATCACGCCCACATCGTCGGGCGTCAGCGCCACAGCCGCCGCGCCGACGTTCTCCTCCAGGCGATGCAGCTTGGTGGTGCCGGGGATCGGCACGATCCACGGCTTCTGCGCCAGCAGCCAGGCGAGCGCGATTTGCGCCGACGTCGCTTTCTTGCGGACGGCGATCTGGCCGAGGAGATCGACAAGCGCCTGGTTCGCCTTGCGCGCCTCCGGCGTGAAGCGGGGGACGATGTTGCGGAAGTCCGCGCTGTCGAATTTCGTGTTCTCGTTGATGGCGCCGGTGAGGAAACCCTTGCCCAGCGGACTGAAGGGGACGAAGCCGATCCCCAGTTCTTCGAGAGTCGGCAGGATCTCTTTCTCGGGTTCTCGCCACCACAGCGAATACTCGCTCTGCAAGGCCGTGACCGGCTGGACCGCATGTGCGCGCCGGATCGTCTGCGCGCCGGCCTCCGACAGGCCGAAGCACCTGATCTTGCCCTCGTGGATCAGCTCCTTGACCGCGCCGGCGACGTCTTCGATCGGCACGTTGGGGTCGACCCGGTGCTGGTAGAAGAGATCGATGACGTCGGTCTTCAGCCGCTTCAGCGAGGCCTCGGCGACCTCCCTGATGTGCTCGGGCCGGCTGTCCATGCCGCTCTGCCCGCCGTCGGCGCCGAATTTGAAACCGAACTTCGTCGCGATCACGACCTGCTCGCGAACGGGGGCGAGCGCTTCGCCGACGACTTCCTCGTTCTTGTAGGGACCGTAGGCCTCCGCGGTGTCGAAGAAGGTGACGCCGCGCTCGAACGCCGCGCGGATCAGCTTGATCGCCTCGTGCTTGTCGGTCGCCGGGCCGTAGGCAAAGCTGAGGCCCATGCAACCGAGGCCGACGGCTGAGACTTCGAGGTTGCTCTTGCCGAGTTTGCGCTTTTGCATTTCGTGCTCCTTCCGGGCGCTGTTGCGGGCGGTCAGGCCCGGTACTGTTCGTCGCTGACCTTCTCCATCCAGTCGACGGCCTTGCCGTCGAGCGCCTCCTGGATGGCGATGTGGGTCATCGCGGTGGTCGGCGCCGCGCCATGCCAGTGCTTCTCGCCCGGCGCGATTGAGACGACGTCGCCGGGGCGGATTTCCTCGATCGCGCCGCCGTCGCGCTGGACGCGGCCGCAGCCCGCGGTGACGATGAGGATCTGGCCGAGGGGATGGGTGTGCCACGCGGTGCGGGCGCCCGGCTCGAAGGTGACCGCATTGCCGGCCGCACGCGCGGGCGCGGTCACTGGGAACAAGGGGTCTATGCGCACGGTTCCGGTGAACCATTCCGCCGGCCCTTTGGCCGACGGCTGCGAACCGCTTCTTTTGATTTCCATGGGGGTCTCTCCCTCGCCTGTCGAAGACGTCGCCGGCATCGGAGCGCTTTCCGCGGCCCTTGGAATTTAGCAGGCGCCGCTTTGCGCGATTAGATGCTAAAATGCGCATGCGGTTATGAGCGGACTTCATGAATGTCGCGAGGCGCTTTCAACGACGTGCTCGCGTTCCTCGCCGTGGCGAAGGAGCGCAGCTTCACCAAGGCGGCGGCGAAGCTCGGCGTTTCGCAGTCGGCGCTCAGCCACACCATCCGCGAGCTGGAGGCGCGTCTCGGCCTTCGGCTCCTCGCCCGCACCACGCGCAGCGTCGCGCCGACCGAAGCGGGCGAGCGTCTGCTCAACGCCGTCGGCCCTCGGTTCGACGAGATCGACGCCGAACTGGCGGCGCTGAGCGAACTGCGCGAGAAGCCGGCGGGCGCGATCCGCATCACCGCGGGCGAGCACGCCGCCGACTCGATTCTCTGGCCTGCCGTGGCGCGGCTGTTGCCGGAATACCCCGACATCAGGATCGAGATCGTCGTCGACCAAGGCCTCACCGACATCGTCGCCGAACGCTACGACGCCGGCGTCCGGCTGGGCGAACAGGTCGCCAAGGACATGATCGCCGTGCGCATCGGCCCCGAAATGCGGATGGCGGTCGTCGGCGCGCCTTCCTATTTCGCCGAGCGCGGCAAGCCGGGCACGCCGCAAGAGCTGACCGAGCACAACTGCATCAATCTGCGGCTGCCGACCTATGGCGGCCTTTACGCCTGGGAGTTCGAGAAGGGCGGGCGGGAGCTGAAGGTGCGGGTCGAGGGGCAGTTGGTCTTCAACACCGTCGGTTTGCGGCTGAAGGCGGCGCTCGCCGGGCTCGGCCTCGCCTACATGCCGGAGGAGCAGGCGCAAGCGCAGCTCGACAGCGGCGAACTGATCCGCGCGCTCGCGGACTGGTGCCCGCCGTTCCCCGGCTATCACCTCTACTACCCGAGTCGCCGCCAGCCGACCCCGGCCTTCGCGGTGCTGCTGAACGCGCTGCGCTATCGCGGTTGAGAAGGGGCGCTCCGGCCGACGCGAAAGGATTTCGAGGGCTCGGCCGAATGGGGCGGCGCCGCGAACACCACCCCTTTCGCGCGCATTCCGTTCGCGCTAGCTTCGCTTTTGCAAACGCCGGCCTTTCCGCGGCCGGCCAAGGAGGGGGGAAAATAAGCATGAAGATCGCCGTCGCGGGCCTCGCGCTCGCTCTTTCGATCGCGCCGGCATTTTCGATCGCGCCGGCTTACGCCGACGATCCTGCGTTTTGTCGTCATTACGCGGACTTGGCGCTGTGGCAATATCACAAGGCCAAGGACATCCCGAATTGTTACCAGGGCGACAACGCCGTGTGGACGCCGAACTTCGACCATCACTTCACCTGGTGCCTCGGCGTTTCGCACGGGCAGGCGATGGCCGGCGAGGATATCCGCGGCAACCGGCTCAAACAGTGCAACATGGCGGCCTACGGGCATCTGTGAGAAAGGCGCCGGCGGCGTCGGCCGTTCGCGCCGCGCCGACGTCGCCGGCCGTCCCGCCGACCATCCCGTCAACGCAACGTAGCGCGCGTTGGTCGCGGCGGGCGAGACGGACGCGCGCCGCCGCGCCGACGTTCGTGGCGATGGAGAAAGGGCGGGGGAGGGCTGAATGTCCAACCCGCAGCGGTCGTCGCCTGCATCGTGAGGGAAAAGCGCAGAACGGCGGACTTTACACGTAGCGCAAGAAGCCCGCTTCGCGCCCATGAACGTCATTCGAGTGCCATCGGCCGTTTCTCGAAAGCCGACGCTGCTTCGGGCGACGCCATTGACCAACGGAGTTCGAACTCAGCGATTGTCCCAGCGACTGGCGAGTCGGCTCTCGCCGGAAGCGGACAATGCGGACTTTTGCAAGCGTGCGGGGAAACATCGAACCTGTGGGCGAAACTCCGCTACAGCTCGGACTCGATAGCCCGCAGCAGCCGGAACCGCATCGCGCCGTCATCGCTGGCGAGCGAAATTACGAAACGGACCCTTCCATGGCTCGAAGTGTCGGCATAGCCGGCGAGCGTGCGAACCCCCTCCATGGTGCCGCTCTTGTTCATTCCCCCGTCATGGCCCCGGAGCAGGTCGGCATGGGGCGCGAAGAGTTCGAGCACCTTGGCGAGGCCGCGCGCGGTAAAGCGGTTGTTGCGACTGATGCCCGAGCCCTCGTCGAGATGGATGGCCGCGGAGAGGCCATGCGCGGCGAGCATCTCGTTCGCGACCTCGAGCGACTTCTGGAGGCTGACCGGGCCGCCCAGTCGGCGCCCGCCGATCTCCAGGAAGACCTGGTTAGCGATGTAGTTGTTCGAGGCGCGGAGCAGCTCGACGAGAATCTCCGAAAGAGGACGCGACTGTCGGTGAACGTACACCGGCTCCAGTCCCTCGGGCACGGTTCCGATCGAGATCTTGCCGTTCACGCGGGCGCCGGCCCGCTCGATGAACTCGCCGATCAACTCGCCGGCATACTGGAGGCTTGCCGCGGAATCTTGGCTCAGGCTTATGCGACCGCTTCCGTTGGGGCCGTGCGCGCGGAACTCAGCGATCGCGAGCGGGGTGATCGGGGTCTGCTTCTCGCCGGAACGCACCTTGTCGCCGCTGCGCACGGCGTAGACGGTGTTGAAATTCACCGCCAGCGCGGAGTTCAGCGCGTTGTAGGCTTGGTCGTCGTCCTCGATGCCCGGGATGCGGAGATTCGAAGGATAGTAGCTTCCGTCGAGCACGATGCCGGTGATCGGCGTTTTGCCGACCGCTGCCACCAGCTCGGTCGCGAGCGTCGCCAGCTCTTCCGAAACCAGGAAAGGGTCGCCCCCTCCGCGCACATAGAGCACCCGTTTGTCGTCGAGGTAAAAGCGGGTCTCGAAGCGGTAATCGCCGCCCAAAACCTCCATCGCCAACCAAGCCGTCACGATCTTGGCGACCGAGGCCGGGACGAACGGCTCATCAGCGTTCTGGGCCACCAACTCGTTGCCCTCGGCGTCGATCACGAGCACCAACCCAGACGGCGCGAGGGTGGCGACCGTCTCCTTGACGCCGGCCAGGGCGGGGGCCGATAGCAGGAGCAAGCCGAGGGCGAGCAGGCGAGACCACATAGCGATTCCAGCGCGTGCGCAGCCTCAGCAACTTGCGCGCCTTTGCGATTGATATTCAAGCGTAAAGTCAGTCTCAGATCGCAGAATTTCCGCTCGTGGCGCCAAGCTGGCCTCGCTGACCGCTCAGCGAGCGTCGCGAGTTGTCCAGAAGCCAAGAACCAGCGAAGGTCCGCCTTTCCACTTGATTGTCGTGGGCCGCTCGTCTGCCGTCGGCCAGCTCCGTAACAATCAGTTCGTCCGCCTCGCGCCCAACATAGCCGCGCAACCGATGGTCGCCACAATTCCATAGCGGACATTCAGGCGGCGAGCC
>JBEKFO010000086.1:0-11577 GCA_050013275.1 Roseiarcus sp.
GTTTCAGCGACGCGCAGATGCGCGCGCTCGCGCCTCACATCCTGCCGCTGCTCGAGACGTGGCGCGCGCGAAGCTACAACGCGGCGGTTTTGGGCTTTCTTGCCGGCTTCGGCCAGCGGCTGAAGGCGGCGCCGGCGTTGCTGGATTTCGTCGCCGGCATGACAGCCGATCCGCGCCAGGACGTCGCCGGGCCCGCGCTCGCCCTGCTGGCCAACGTACGCGCCGGCGACGCGCTCGCTTCGCTCATTCCGCGATTGCTCGAGGAAGACTCGAGCTGGATCCGCTCGGAGATCGTCGCCCAGCATTTGCACCGCCGGCGCCAAGACCTGTTGACGCCGTTTCTGTCGCCGCGGGCCTACAAAGGCCGCTTCACCACGGCGGCGACGCGGATCGTGCCCAATTATCTCGGCGGTTTCCGCCGCTGGACGCAAACGCAGCAGCAAACCTACGCGAATGCGCTGATCGAGATCGCGCGCAGCCGCAAACGCAGCGCCTGGGAACTGCGCTTTCCGATCTCCGTTCTGTCGCGGATGCCCGCCATCCCCGTCGATTCGATCGCGCAAATCGCCGGCCTCGACGTCAAGGACGTCGCTCTTCGCGACACGGCGCTGTCGGCGCTCGGCCATGTCGATGGCGGCCGCGGGGCGCCGACGCTGGTCGCCGCGCTCGCCGACGAGCGCGCCCGCGTCGCCATTTACGCGTTGCGCCGCGTCGTCCTCGACATGCCGAGCGCCGACGCGACGGCGCTGCTTCAGGCGGCGCCGTTGGGCAAGGTCACGGTCGCCAAGGAAGTGGTGCGGCTGGCGGGCGAATTGGAGGGCGAACCAGCCTACCAGTTCCTGACGCGCTTCGTCGCGCAGCCGGACGCTCACGTCGACGTGCGCATCGCCGTCATGCGGGCGCTGTGGGCGCATCTCGAACGCCCCGGAGTCTGGGACGTCTTCGCCGCCGCCGCGCGCGACGACAATCCCGCCGTGGCGCGCGCGACGATCCGAATTCCGGGCGATCGCCTGTCGCGCGCGTCGCGGCGCCGCCTCGCCGAACAGATGGCGCTGCTGCTGCGTCACGCCTCGCCGCTGGTGCGGCTGGAAACTTTGCGGCGGCTGGTCGCGACGCCGATCGAAGAGACGACTTCGACGTTGACCTCGGCGTTGGCGGGCCTGCTCGCGCGCCCGACCGACGAAGAAGTGGGCCTCGCCGCCACCGCGCTCGCGCGCGCGACGCCCCCCGAACACGCCGGCGCCTTGGCGCAAACCTTCGCCGCGGTCGGCGCGCCGCGCGCGCTCCAGGCCGTCGTCGACGCGCTGATCGGCCAGAGCGCGGTTCGCGCCGCCCAGACGCTGCCGGCGATCTCGGGCCTGATCGACATACTCGTCGCCCAGCGGCGACACGTCGGCCTGACGATGCGGCTCGCGATGCACGCTCTGCCGCCGGAAGCGTTCGTCGGCTTCTCGCGCGCCGCCGCCGAGGCGGGGCTGCTGCACGGCGGCGCCGTCATGGAAGCGCTTCAGGCGGCGCCAGAGATCATGGGGCAACGGCGCGGCGCGGCGCTCGCGGCGATCGAGCCGAGCCTCGGCGGTTCGCCGCACGCAATGGCGCGGCGCATCGGGCTCGCGCTGCTGGTCGAGAGCGCCGCGGCGAACGGCTGGAGCGAAGTCGCGCGCGAACGGCTCGAAGTCTATCGCCGCGACGCCGATCCGTGGGTCGGCGAAGCCGCTGCGCTGACATTCCCGCCGGAGGCGCCGAAGACCGAGCGGTGAGGCGCGGCCCGGCCTCGGTCAGGTCGTCGCGGCGCGCAGCCATCCCTCCAGCGCGATGCCGACGAAGAGGATCAGCCCCGCGTCGCGATTGGAACGGAACAATCGGAGCGCCGTCGCCGGGCTCGCGCTTTCGACGCTTGCGAGCTGCCACAGGAGATGGCCGCAGAAGCCGAGCCAGCCGAGTTCGGCGACGACGCCCGTCCCAACCAGCACCAGGGCGCCTTGGGCGAGCAGCGCGCTCAAGAAATAGAACAGCCCGACGCCGAGCCGCGCATGGGCGCCGAACAGCCGCGCCGTCGACTTGATGCCGACGACGGCGTCGTCGCGCGCGTCCTGCAGCGCGTAGATCGTATCGTAGCCGATCGTCCAACAGAACGCCGAGGCGTAGAGCAGCAGGGCGGGCGGCGCGAGCGCGCCGTAGGTCGCCGCCCAGCCCATCAGCGCGCCCCAGGAAAAGGCGAGGCCCAGCACCGCCTGCGGCCAGGAAGTGACGCGTTTCATCAGGGGATACACCGCGACGATCGCCAGCGAGGCGAGACCCAGCGCGACCGAGAAGGCGTTGAACGAGACGAGCACGGCCAGGCCGACGAGCGCCTGCGCGAGAAGGAAGACGATCGAGGAGCCGACGCCGACCCGGCCGGAGGGCAGCGGGCGCCCTCTGGTGCGCTCGACGCCGGCGTCGAGTTCGCGATCGAGGATGTCGTTGTACGTGCAGCCCGCGCCGCGCATCGCGATCGCGCCGACGAGGAACAGCGCGATATGCCAAAGGTTTGGTCCGCGGTGCGCGGCCATGCCCGCCAGCGCCGTCGCCCACCAGCACGGCGCGAGCAGCAATTGCCAGCCCGCCGGACGATCGAGCCGAGCCAATTGCACGAAAGGCAACGCAAAGTCCGGCGTCAGCCGCAGCACGAGGCTGGTCGGGCGCGCGTCGGGCAGCGCGTCGGGCCGAGACGCCTCGAGGCTCAAAGCGGGCCGGTCGGCAGGGGTTGAACCTGCGGGCCGCCGCCCGCCGCCTGCTGCTCCTTCATCTTCTTGATTTGCGCGGCCACCGCGCACGCCTTGCTGGAGAACGCGAGGCTCTTGGCGTGGGTCGCCTTCAGCCCGGCGATCGCCTCGTCGGGAATTTGGCACCAGTCCTTGTTCTTCTCCATGTAGGCGATCATCGCGTTTTCCGCGGAGTTGAGGCCGGCCGATTTGGCGCAGAACACCGCCGGATCGAGCTGCTTGCCATGCGCGGCCTTGACCAGACCGTTGATGTTCGCCAGTTCCGCCTCGCGCCGTTGCGCGAGCTTCTGCATATCTTCGCCGCAGCTCTGCGCGAAGGAGGGCGTGGCCCATACTGCGCCGCCGAGCGACAGCGCCAGGACGGCCATCTTGGTGAAACGCCTCGTCATCGTCGAGATTCCCGCATTCATGAATTTTTAAATACTACAACAATTCGGGTCGGCGCGACACCGCCGCAAGAAAGCGGCGAAAACGGGGCGGCTGCGCGAGTTCGCCGTTCGCTCACGCCCAGCCGCGCGCGGCGAAGTCGACGGCGTAGAGCTGCGGCGCGGCGGCGATCGCCGCCATGCCGACCAGCACCGCATCGGCGCGCATCACCAGCCGCGTCGGGATGCGGCGCGCCAGCGCGTCGACCGGCGCTTTGGCCTCGAAGGCGCGGCGGAACGCCGCTTCGTCGAGGAAGTCGACGATGCGCGGCAGCACGCCGCCGGCGAGCGTCACGCCGCCGGTGGCGACAAAGGCGACGCCCATGTCGCCGGCAAACCGCGCGACGATGCGCCAATAGAGCCTCACGCTCGCCGCCTCCTCTCCGTCGCGGCGGGCGAGCGCGGCGGCGACCAGCGCCGGCCCGTCGAGCGAGGGTTTCGGCCGCCCGAGCGCCGCCACGCGCGCGGCGTGCACGCGAACGAGGCCGGGACCGGACAGCACACTCTCGGTGGTCACGCGACCGTGCGCCCGCTCGAGATGCGGCCACAGCGCGCTCTCCTCGTCGCCGACCGGGCCGAAATCGATATGGCACGCCTCCGAGGCGAGCGGCGTGTGACGCCCGGCCGCCTCGATGAGGGCGCCGATCCCGAGGCCCGTGCCCGGACCGAGGATGACCTGCGGCCCGCGCGCGCCGAACGGCGTGGGGCCGATCGCGCGCGCCCAATCGCGGGGAATGGCGGGCAACGACAGCGCCTGGGCCTCGAAATCGTTGAACAGCAGGCCCTGGCCGAGGCCGAGCCGGCGCGCGGCCTCCGGGCCATCGATCAGCCAGGGCGCGTTGGTGAGCTTGAGGGAGCGCCCGTCGACCGGTCCGGCGCCGCAAGCGATGACCGAACTCGGCCGGCCGCCGAGCTTCGGGATCGCCGCCTCGACCGCCTCGACGAGGCCGGGATAGTCCCAGGTCCGCAAATGCGCGACCGCCCCGAGCGGCGCGTCGGGCGCGTCCTGCAGCGCGAAGCGCACGTTGGTGCCGCCGACGTCGCAGACGAGCACGGGAAAGGGAAAGGCGAATTGGCTCATGGCGGCATAAGCGGGAAACTGCGGCGTGACGTCAAGGCTGGGGGGCGCACGCCTGGGAACGCGAGCATCTTGGCCCGTGTAGCCCGGTCGCGCGTCAAACCAGTTCGATGCGCAGCGTACGGCCGACGGCGTTCGCGGCGCGGCGGAGCGTGTCGAGGGTGACGGACGGAACCGAGGGATCGAACAGCCGATCGAGCTGGCGGCGGCTGGTTTTCATGCGCGCGGCCATCTCGACCTTGGTCAATCCCTGCTGTTCCATCGCGGCGGCGAGTTGCTCGGCGATCAGCTCCTTGACGGCGTGATCTTCGCAAGCCTCCAGGGCGCCTTGCTCGGCGAGAAATTCGTCGAAGGTCTCCTCGCTCACACCCCCTTGCCGTTTCCGGGCCATCAAGTCACCTCCTTCTTCCGTTTCAACGCAAGGTCGATGTCCGCCGGCGGCGTCTTCTGGGTCTTCTTGATGAAGCCGTGCAGCAGAATCATATGGCCATCGCCCATGCAGAAAATCACCCGTGCGATCCGGTTGCCGTCGAGCGTGCTGCGCACTTCCCACAGTCCCGCGCCGAGCGGCGCGCAGTGCGGACGCCCGAGGGGCCAGCCGAACTCTACCAGCTGAATGTCCTTGCCGATCACGTGACGGTCGGCCTCAGGCAGTTCAAGAATCCATTCGCGAACCGGCTTGCGTCCCGCCGGGCTCACATAAAACCGCGCGGGCAATTTCTTCGTGCGGTCGATCATCGGACCGAAATGTGCCAAAATTGACACAATCATGCAAGCGGAATTTTCGTCAAGAATCCTCTAACCTGCCCTGGTGACCGAATCGCCCGCCTCCCTCCGACCCGGCTTCTATGAATTCTTCTGCGGCGGCGGCATGGCGCGCGTCGGGTTCGGCGCGGCTTGGCGTTGTCTCCTCGCCAACGACTTCGACCCGCGCAAAGCGAAAGCCTACGTCGACAATTGGGGCGAGGACGACCTCATATGCGGCGACATCGCCGCGCTGACCAGCGCGGATCTGCCCGGCCGCGCCGATCTCGCCTGGGCGTCCTTTCCCTGCCAGGATCTGTCGCTCGCCGGCGCGGGCGCGGGGCTTTCGGGGGCGCGTTCCGGCGCGTTCTGGGGTTTTCACGCGTTGATGCGCGATCTCAAGCGCGAGGCGCGCGCGCCCAAGATCATCGCGCTCGAAAACGTGCTCGGCGCGCTGACCTCGAAGGGCGGCGCCGATTTCACCGCGCTGTGTCGCGCGTTGGACGGGCTCGGTTATCGCTTCGGCGCGCTGACCATCGACGCCGCGCATTTCGTGCCGCAATCGCGTCCGCGCTTATTTCTCGTTGCGCTCCGCGACGATTTTTCCCCGCCCGAGGATTTGACGGCGCCGACGCCCCGGGCGCCCTTCGCCGCGCCCGCCCTGCGCCGCGCCGCCGCCGGCCTGCCGCCGACCCTCGCCGAGAAGTGGCTGTGGTGGCGTCTGCCCGAGCCGCCGCGCGCCAATCTCTCGCTCCTCGACTGCCTCGACGACGATCCCGCGGACGCGCCCTGGCACGACAGCGAAGAGACCCGAGCCTTCATCGCGGCGATGTCGAAGGCGTCCCTGCGCGATCTGGCCGCGGCCCGCGCCAAGGGTTCGCGCCAGGTCGGCGCGCTGTTCCGACGCACGCGCCCCGACGGCGCCGGCGGGACAAAAGTGCGCGCCGAGGCGCGCTTCGACGGCCTGGCGGGCTGCTTGCGCACGCCCGCCGGCGGCTCCAGCCGGCAATTCCTGATCGAAGTCGAGGGCGAGGCGACGCGCTCGCGGCTGATCGGCGCGCGCGAGGCGGCGCGGCTGATGGGGCTGCCGGAGAGTTACCGGCTGCCGGCGCGGCGCAACGACGCCTATCGCCTGGTCGGCGACGGCGTCGCCGCGCCGGTGGTGCGTTTCTTGAGCGACCATCTCTTGCAGCCGCTGCTCGCCGCGCCGCGCCAAGCCGCGTGCGAACGCCGCCGCGCATGAAGGCGCCCCACAAGCCCTCCCCCGAGCGCTCCGCCGTCATGCGCGCGGTGAAATCGCGCGACACCGGGCCGGAGCTGGCGGTGCGGGCGATGCTGCGCGCGCTCGCGCCCGGCTATCGCCTCAACCGCGCCGATCTGCCGGGCAAGCCCGACATCGTCTATGGCCGCCGCCGGCTGGCGATCTTCGTGCACGGTTGCTTCTGGCACGGCCACGATTGCCCGCGCGGCGCGCGCATGCCGAAGGACAACGCCGACTACTGGCGCCAAAAGATCGCGCGCAACCGCTTGCGCGACGCAAGCGCCGTCGCGGCGCTGGAGGCGACGGGCTGGCGCGTGCTGATCGTCTACGAATGCGCGCTCAAGGACCCCGTGGCGCTGCGCGCGCGCCTCGGCGCGGCGCTGGCGGCGGCTCCGTAGCCGCGCAATTCGCTTGCGCCGCCCATTGATGCGCTGCAACATAGACCAAAGACCAATTCCCGCCGGCCTTTCCGCCGGTCGTTCGAGGCCCCGCGAATGTCGATCGCCGTCGTCAGAGAGCGCGCCGAAGCGCGCGAAACCGCCGAAGCGGAAAAGGACGCGCCGTTGCGCGCCGACATCCGCCTGCTCGGGCGCCTGCTCGGCGACACCGTGCGCGAGCAGGAGGGCGCCGAGGTCTACGCCATCGTCGAGCGCATTCGCCAAGCCTCGATCCGCTTCCACAGGGACAACGAGATCGGCGCGCGGCGCGAGCTGGAGGCGACGCTCGACAGCCTCGACGCCGACCAGACGCTGAGCATCGTGCGCGCGTTCAGCTATTTCTCCCATCTGGCCAATATCGCGGAGGACCAGCACCATATCCGCCGCAACCGCGCCCACGTGCGGATGAAGTCCGAGCCGCGTCCGGGCGCGCTGGCCCACGCCTTCAAGCGCGCCGCCGACGCCGGCATCGACGCTCAGACGCTGCGCGCGTTCTTCGATCTTGCGCTGGTCAGCCCGGTGCTCACCGCCCACCCGACCGAGGTCCGGCGCAAGGCGACGCTGACGCGCGAGCTGGAAGTCGCCCGGTTGCTCGACGCCCGCCAAGGCCTGCAAGGCGACGAGGTCGAACTGGCGCGCGCCGAGGAACAGTTGCGGCGCGCCATCCTCATCCTGTGGCGCACCAGCATGTTGCGGCAGACGCGACTGAGGGTGATCGACGAAGTCGCCAACGGGCTCTCCTACTACGACTACACGTTCTTTCGCGAACTGCCGCGCATCTACTGCGCGATCGAGGACGAACTGGCGCGCCAGGCGCCGGCGGACGCCGGCAAGCGCATCGACTCGTTCCTGCGCATCGGCTCGTGGATCGGCGGCGATCGCGACGGCAACCCCTACGTCACCGCCAAGGTGCTGAGCGAAGCGACGCGGCTGCAAAGCGCCAGCGCGCTCGGCCATTACCTCGAAGAGCTGCACGAACTGGGCGGCGAATTGTCGCTCAGTTCGGGGCTCGTCGCGGTCACCGACGCGCTCGCCGCGCTCGCCGAGCGTTCCACCGACTCTTCGACCACGCGCCGCGACGAACCCTACCGGCGCGCCATCGCCGGCATCTATTCGCGCCTGGCCAAGACGGCGCGCGACCTCGATCATTACGTCGCGCCGCGCCAGCCGCTGATCGACGCGCCGTCCTACGCGAGCGCCGCGGAGCTGAGCGCCGATCTCGAGACCATCGCCCATTCGCTCGAGACCAACGGCGCCGCCATTCTCGCGCGCGGACGCTTGCGCGCGTTGCGGCGCGCCGTCGACGTCTTCGGCTTTCATCTCGCCCCGCTCGATTTGCGCCAGAACTCCGACGTGCACGAGCGCACGGTCGCCGAACTCTTCGCCGCGGCGATGCCCGGCGTCGAATACCTCGAGCTCGGTGAAGAGGCGCGCGTCTCGCTGCTGCTGAACGAGCTGCGCTCGCCGCGCCCGCTGGTCTCGCCGTTTTTCGCCTACAGCGAGGAAACGGCCGGCGAGCTCGCGGTGTTCGGCGCCGCCGCGGCGATCCGCAAGACCTACGGTCCCGGCGCGATCCGCACCAGCATCGTCTCCAAGACCCAGGGCGTCTCGGACATGCTGGAGCTCGCGCTGCTGCTCAAGGAAGTCGGGCTGATCGGCGCCGATGGGCGGGCCGCGCTCAACATGGTCCCGCTGTTCGAGACGATCGGCGACTTGCGCGCCTGCGTCGGGGTGATGGACCGCCTGCTGTCGTTTCCCGAATATCGCCGCCTCGTCGACCATCTCGGCGGCGAGCAGGAGGTGATGCTCGGCTATTCCGATTCCAACAAGGACGGCGGCTTCGTCACCTCCGGCTGGGAGCTCTACAAGGCCGAGATCGGCCTGATCGAAGTGTTCAAGCGCCACGGCGTGCGCATCCGCCTGTTCCACGGCCGCGGCGGATCGGTGGGGCGCGGCGGCGGGCCGAGCTACGACGCGATCCTGGCGCAGCCCGGCGGCGCCGTGCAGGGCCAGATCCGCATCACCGAGCAAGGCGAAATCATTTCGAGCAAGTATTCCAACGGCGAAGTCGGACGGCGAAACCTCGAGACGCTCGTCTCGGCGACGCTGGAGGCGAGCCTGTTGCAGGAGAAAGTGGCCGCGCCCGATCCGGCTTACTTGAGCGCAATGGAGGCGCTGTCGCAAAGCGCGCTCAAGGCCTATCGCGGGCTGGTGTATGAAACCGAAGGCTTCGAGCGCTATTTCTGGTCCTCGACCGTCATCACCGAAATCTCGACGCTCAACATCGGCTCGCGGCCCGCTTCGCGCACCAAGTCGACGGCGATCGCCGATCTGCGCGCGATCCCCTGGGTGTTCTCCTGGGCGCAATGTCGCCTGATGTTGCCGGGCTGGTACGGCTTCGGCGCGGCGGTCCAGGAGTTCGTCGCCGCCAATCCCAAGGACGGCCTCGATCTGCTCAAGGCGATGCACCGCGAGTGGCCGTTCTTCCGCACCCTGCTTTCCAACATGGACATGGTGCTGGCGAAATCGAGCCTCGCCATCGCCTCGCGCTACGCCCAGCTCGTCCCTGACGTGAAGCTGCGCGAGGCGATCTTCTCGCGCCTTTCGCGCGAATGGCGCGACTCGGTCGAAGCGCTCAACGCGATCATGGATCAGCGCGAACTCCTGGAGAGCAACCCGCTGCTGGCGCGCTCGATCCGCAACCGTTTCCCCTATCTCGACCCGCTCAACCATGTGCAGGTCGAACTCCTCAAGCTGCACCGCGCCCATTCGGCGAGCGACAAGGTTCTCACTGGCATCCAGCTGACGATCAACGGCATTTCGGCGGGACTGCGCAACAGCGGGTGAGGGCGCAGGCGCCCCTCGCGCCGCCGAGCGTCGGTCGAGTCAGCGCCCGAACGGAATCACGGCGTCGCGCGACCGGCCACGCCATCTGGCAACCGTCGAGCCGCGCGTCGACTTCCGGCAAGCCTCGTCAAGCGCGGCGCGTGACGGAATTGCGGATTCTTCGGCGCCGTCAACGTCGTCGGCGCCGTCAAGGGGAGCCGGCGCGCGCCGGCGGCAGAGGGAACGAGGGCGTTCATGGGCGTGCGGCTCCGGAGGGGCGACCGGGGGGCTGACGAGACAAGGCGCCATCCCTTCTGATTATCAGAAGGCCTTCCTTGCGGGCGGCGCTTCGGCCGCGCGCGCCGAGAGTGCGCCGCTCGTCGGGATCGCCTGACCGTCGAACGTCGGCCGGAGAGGCTGCGGCGCCGTCGCTCAATCCTTCTTCTTGCAAGCGAGATTCGCCAGCTCGACGCGCCGATTCTTGGCTCGGCCCTCGTCGCTGTCGTTGTCAGCGATCGGCCGCGTCTTGCCGTAACCGTGCGCCTTGACGCGTTTGCCGTCGACGTCGTGGTCCTCGAGCCATTTGACGACCGACTTCGCCCGCGCCAGCGACAGCTTGTCGTTGTAGGCGTCCGAACCGACGTTGTCGGTGTGGCCCTCGACCTCGAGCTTCAGCGCCGGATCGGCCGCGAGCGCCTCGGCGACTTTGCCGAGGATCGCGTCGGATTCGGGCTTGAGCGTCGACTTGGCGAAATCGAACAGCACGCCGGTCAGCGCCAGGTGGCACTTCGCGTTCAGGTCTTCGGCGATCTTGGCGCCGGTGACCGTCGCGTCGGCGACGGTCAGCGCGTAGCCGGAGGCGTTGGCGCTGACCGAGGCCCAGATGTTGCGGCCGTTGGAGCCGAAGTGCGCGGCGAGGCGCAGGTCCGGATCGCTCGTTTGATTGACGATCGTCCAGCCGCTCTTTTGCAGCGCGTCGGCGTAGCCGGCGCCGATCGCTTGCGGCGTCGCGCATCGCGGCGCGCGATAATCCTTCTCGATCGACTTCTCCGCGACGAGTTCCGGCTGCTTGGCGTCGGCGGGCTGCACGTAGAACGGCTGCGCCAGCGCCTTGCCGCCCAGCGCCGTCGATCCGGGAACCGACGGCAGATAGGGGAAATCGCCGGATTCGGCGACCACCGGCTCGACGGCGCTCGACGGCGCCTGGAGCTGAAGCGTGACGGAAACGCGCGGCGCCGGCGTGTCGACGCCGAGCGAAGCGTCGCCCGCCGCGAGCGCTTGGTTTCGCTGCCACCCCTCGGCCTTGGCGCCGCACTCGGCGACGAAGCAGCCGATGTCGTAAGCTCCCGGCGCGATCTCCAAGAGCTTGCCGCTGTCGGCGCGCACGATCGGCTCGCCGCCCGTCGCCCCTGGCGCGAAGGCGCCGCACCAGGCGCCGGCGATCGGCTTGCCGTCGCGCGTCGCGGTGGCGACGAGACGCGCCTTGGCGGGCGGCGCCGGCGTTTGCGCCGCCGGCTGCGGCGCCTTCATCGACGACTTGAACGGCTCGATCTGCAGCGTCTCGACTTTGATCGAAGTCCCATAGTCCTGCCAGACGTGCGCCCAGGTTTCGACGCCGTCCTTGGTCATCGTCGCATAGATTTCGTCGTCCTCGGCGCGCTTGACGTTGGTGATCTTGAGACCGAGAGCGGGCAGGCCCTGCGCGTAATTCTGCAAGATATCGAGCGCGCTCAGCGGCGGCGCGCCCTCTTTCATATCGTATCTCTGTTTGCAGACGTTGCCTTTCTTGACGATCGTCTTTTCTTCATCGCCGTCGACGACGTGCATTTCCATCGTGGCGTAGTTGACGATTTTCGGCGCCTCGTCCGCGGAAAAACCCGCGAGCGTCGGCACGATCGGGCAGTCCGAGGCGGCGTGCGGCAGCAGGCTCGATTGGAACGGCGCCGCTGTCAGGGTCTCGACTTTGATCGAAGTCCCATAGTC
This sequence comes from Roseiarcus sp., assembly GCA_050013275.1. Classification (GTDB taxonomy): domain Bacteria; phylum Pseudomonadota; class Alphaproteobacteria; order Rhizobiales; family Beijerinckiaceae; genus Roseiarcus. Next base: position 11,520 of record JBEKFO010000086.1, read on the forward strand.
CTGCCAGACGTGCGCCCAGGTTTCGACGCCGTCCTTGGTCATCGTCGCATAGATTTCG
>JBEKFO010000087.1:0-11542 GCA_050013275.1 Roseiarcus sp.
GGCAAGCTCGCCGATTGCCAGGAGCGCGACCCCGCCAAGTCGGAAATCTTCATCGTCGAGGGCGACTCGGCGGGCGGCACCGCCAAGCAGGGCCGCAATCGCGAATTCCAGGCGGTGTTGCCGCTGCGCGGCAAGATCCTCAACGTCGAGCGCGCGCGCTTCGACAAGATGCTTTCGAGCGAGCAGATCGGCACGCTGATCACCGCGCTCGGCGCCGGCATCGGCCGCGACGACTTCAACGTCGAGAAGTTGCGCTACCACAAGATCATCATCATGACCGACGCCGACGTCGACGGCTCGCATATCCGCACGCTGCTGTTGACGTTCTTCTTCCGTCAGATGCGGCCGATCATCGAAGGCGGATATTTGTATATCGCGCAGCCGCCGCTGTTTAAGGTCAAGCGCGGCCAGTCCGAGCTTTATCTCAAGGACGAGCGGGCGATGGAGGAGTATCTCGTCGCCGCCGGGCTCGAAGGCGCCGCGCTGCGGCTGGGCGACGGCGAAGTGCGCGCCGGCGCCGATCTCGCCGCGCTGGTCGAGGAGGCGCGCGCGATGCGCCGCCTGCTGCAGCAATTGCACTCGCGCTACCACAAGGGCGCGGTCGAACAGGCCGCGCTCGCCGGCGCGCTGAAGCCGCTGAGCGCAGCCGACGACCCCGAGGGCGAAGCGCGCGCCGCCAAGCTCGCGGAGCGCATGAACGCGATTTCCGAAGAGACCGAGCGCGGCTGGAACGGGCGCAGCGAGGCGGGCGGCTATGTGCTGACGCGCGAATTGCGCAGCGTCAAACAAGCCCTGACGCTCGACGCCGGCCTCATCGCCTCGGCCGAGGCGCGCCGCCTCGACGAGCATGCGAGGCCCTTGCGCGAAGCGTTCCGCACGCCCGCCGTATTCCTGCGCCGCGGCGACGAGACGCCGGTCTCCGGCCCCTCCGAACTCCTCGAGGCGGTCAACGCGGCGGGGCGCAAGGGCGTCACCTTCCAGCGCTACAAGGGCCTTGGCGAAATGAACAAGGATCAGCTGTGGGAGACGACGCTCGACCGCGACGCGCGCTCGCTCCTGCAGGTGAAGATCCGCGAAGTCGACGAGGCTGACGACATCTTCGTCAAACTGATGGGCGACATCGTCGAGCCAAGGCGCGAGTTCATCCAGGACAACGCGCTGAGCGTGGCGAACCTGGACGTGTGAGAGGGGGCGGGTTTTGCATATAGACCCGGACTCTCGAAATTCCTGTCGCGGACTCTCGCATATCGCGAGCAATAACGCCGACTTCGCTCTCGCGCGGGAGCGAAGTCGGCGTATTGTTTCAGATAAGCTGACGGATCGGCGATGTCGTCAAGCCCGCCCGAATTCATCGAAGACTATGCGCCCGGCGAATGTGTCGCGCCGCCGCCGCGGGTGGTGACTCCGGTTGAAAGTTGGAGCGAGCGGCTCCGGCGTCAGGCGCTGAACGCGGCCGCGGTGATCCACAGCCCGATCACCAGCACGGCGATCATCCAGACATGGAAGAATCGCTCGAAGCCCAGGCCCTTGTAGGCGGCGGCCATCCGTTCGGGCGGAACCAGGAGCAGCGAGACCCCCTTCAGCAGCGCCGCCCAGCCAAAAAGCGTGACGACGACCGCCAGGGGGCCGCCGCTCCATACGTTGTGCCCGAGCACGACCGCGAGACCCGCGGCCGTCGCGACCAGGCCGGAGAACAGCATCCATGGCCCGCTGCGGGCCATCGCGTCGAGCGTCTCCAGGGTCCGGCGCCGGTGGACGAGCATGGCGACCGAAATCGCGACGAGGTAGAGGCCGAGGAGGCGGCCCAGGAAGATTGTCGTCATGGACATGGAGGTGACCTTTCGGGCGACGAAGGCCAACGACGTCGCCGGTGAGAAAATAGGCGTCAATCCACGCGCATGCCATCAGGTGAGCCCTGGGTGAGTGCGCTTGTTGGAACGCTGGCGCATGCCGCCTCTCAAGCTGGTGACCGGGGCGAGGGCGCTGTTTGCGCCTGCGCCGTCGGGCCGCCGCTGGCGCCCTCCTACTTTCGGTCTCAGTCTGCGGGTAGTCTCACGACGTCTCTCGCAGCCGGTCGGGCCAAGCGCGACGCGTTTGCGGCGCCGGGTCTCGTGGAGCGAAAGCGATGAAACGCCGCACTGAAAATGCACGCGCCCAACCGCCGCCGGGGTGGTTGGACGCTCAGCTCGACGAAGCGCTCGACGAAACCTTTCCCGCGAGCGATCCGCCGGCCACCTCGCCGATGACGGTCGGCAGGCACGAGTCGCCGAGTCCGAAGCCCGAGCGCAAGAGCGGCAAGCCGCCGCCTCAATACCGCTCGTAGTGCCGCACGGTCACCATTTCGATCCGCCCCTGCGGGCCGATGAAGCTGGACATCAGCCAGCTCGTGATGCTGACCACGACGGCGGTGAGGATCGCCGGCCACAGGCCGTCGACGACGAAGCCGGTGAGGAAGTGCGAGACCAGTTCGATCATCAGGCCGTTGATGACGAGCAGAAACAGGCCGAGCGTCAGCAGGGTGATCGGGAAGGTCAGGATCACCAGGATCGGCCGCACGATGCCGTTGACGACGCCGAGCAGCAGCGCGGCGGCGATCAGGGTCCCGGTGGAGCGGATCTCGACGCCGGGAACGATCTGCGACGCGAGCCACAGCCCCAGCGCGACGACGACCGCGCGAATCAGAAAACCTCTCATGACCGAACGCTCCCCTCTTGTCGCCCCAATCTAAGCGCGACGGCGGCGAACCGCCAGAGCGTTGTTGCGATGACGCGCGCCGCTCGATCCCCTATGTATGGGCTCGGAGGCCCGCCATGTCCGAACCGAAACGCCCTGTCGCCATCCGCGCCGCCGACGCCCCGGCGCGCGTCAAGCCGTCGAACTATCCCGAGCCCTTCGCCTCGCGCATGAAGGGGCGCGAGAAGCGGCCGCTCGGCGATCTCTTCGGGCTGACCAATTTCGGCGTCAACCTGACGCGCATCGCGCCGGGCGGGTCTTCCGCGCTGCGCCATGCGCACTCCAAACAGGACGAGTTCGTCTACATCCTCGCGGGGCGCCCGACGCTGCACACCGACGCCGGCAAAGTTCAGCTCGCGCCCGGCATGTGCGCGGGCTTCAAGGCCGGGACCGGCGACGGTCATTGTCTGATCAACGAGACGAACGAGGACGTCGTCTATCTCGAGGCGGGCGACCGCACGCCGGGCGACGCGGCGAACTATCCCGACGACGATCTCAAGGCCGGATTCGTCGACGGCAAATGGCGATTCGCGCACAAGGACGGCTCGCCCTATTGACGGCGCCGTTCAACCGCTGATGTCGCGCGCGTTGGCGATGCGGTAGATCAGCATCCATATGACGAAGGCGCGAACCGGCAAGCTCCAGGACTCGGGCAGGCTCGAGGCGAGTTCCTGAACGGCGACGCCGTGATAGCGGACGTCGCCGATCGCGGCGCGCGCGCCCTGTTTGCGGACTTCGACGCCGCGCTCGAGCGAGACGCCGCGCAGCGGGCGCACCTCGTAGGTCGCTCCTTCGTAGCCGAGGAAAAAGTCGTTGACGGCGTTCTTTTCCGCGGTCGCGATGATCGTTCCCGATTGATCTCTGAAGACGTAGGACTCCTTGAAGAGCCGCATGAGCGTCTTGACGATGCTTTCGAACAGGCTCCGCTTGCGTTGGGCGACAATGAAGAACCGTCGATCGCCGATGTCGACGATGTCCCGCGCTGCGCCGTGCTCGATCGTCCCGATGGCGCTTCCGTTCTCCGCCAACTCGTAGACGCGGCTGCGCGCGAGCAGGGCCTTGCCCAAGGGGCGCCTTGCGATGAGCATGCCTCGCCGTCTCCGTCTTGCGGCGGGGCCTCGTCGGCCGCGCTCTCGCCCGGCGACAGCTTACGGTCCGCCTTTTCGCTCACGCAACTGTTAACCGCCGGGCATTGCCCTGCGTGCTCGTGAGTCCTATCTTTTTCTCGGGCTCGCCGGTCGTCGACTTCGCATGACGAAATCGACGCTGCGCTGGGGCGGAATTCGGCCGTTCGTCTTTGCTCGGTCCGGCAGGGGCCACAGAGGCGGAGCGCCGTAAGCTTCCTCGAGGAGGCGTGCGCCATGCTCACTCTTTCCGTGAACGGCTATACCCACGCGCTCGACATCGAGCCGGAAACGCCGATGCTCTGGGTGCTGCGCGACGAGATCGGCCTCACCGGCACGAAATTCGGCTGCGGCATCGCTCAGTGCGGCGCCTGCACGATTCATGTCGACGGCGTCGCCGTGCGCTCGTGCCAATTGCCGGCGAGCGAAGCGGTCGGCAAGTCCATCGTCACCATCGAAGGGCTCGGCGCGCGGGGATTGCACGCGGTGCAGAAGGCTTGGATCGAGGCCGACGTGCCGCAATGCGGCTATTGCCAGTCGGGCCAGATCATGGCCGCCGCGAGCCTGTTGGCGAAGAATCCGGCGCCGACCGACGCCGACATCGACGCCGAGATGACGAACATTTGCCGCTGCGGAACCCATCCGCGCATCCGCGCCGCGGTGCACCGCGCCGCCGCGCTCGCCAAGCTCTAGGGAGGCGGAGATGAACGCGATGCTCACGCGCCGCTTTTTCGTCGCCTCGGCGCTCTCCGCCGCTGGCGGGCTGGCGATCATGATCTCCTCGACGCGTTCGGGCGCCGTCGAATTCGTCGATCCACGACCGTGGGGCGGCGACGCGCTCAGGCCGCCAGCGGGAGAGATCGACGCCTTCGTCGTAATCGATCCCGACAATTCCATTCTGCTGCGCATCGCCAAGTCGGAAATGGGGCAGGGGGTGATGACCTCGCTGGCGATGATCCTCGCCGAAGAACTCGAATGCGATTTCGCCAAGGTGCGCGTCGAATACGCCTCGGCTCACCGCAACTTGATCGACGGCGGCCCCTACGGTCGCATGGGGACCGGCGGCTCGTCCTCCGTGCGCGGCTCGCGCGTTTTCCTCCAGCAGGCGGGCGCTTCGGCGCGCGCGCGTCTCGTCGCCGCGGCCGCGGCCCGCTGGGGCGTCGAGCCCTCGGCTTGTGTCGCGCGCGACGGCGCGGTGCGGTATGAAGCGACGGCGCGTTCGGCGACCTACGGGGAACTGGCGGCCGATGCGGCGAAGGTCGTCCTCAGCGCCGAGCCGGCGATCAAGTCGCCCGACCAGTACAAGCTGATCGGAACCCGTCAGGCGCGGCTCGACACGCCGGTCAAGGTCACCGGCGAGGCGCGTTTCGGCATCGATACGCGGCTGCCGGATATGGTCTACGCCGCGGTCGCCAATTGCCCGGTGTTCGGCGGCAAGCTCGTCAACGCCGACGAAGCGGCGATCAAGAGCCGGCGCGGCTTCATCGCCGTCGTGCCGGTCGAGAATGGCGTCGCGGTCGTCGCCGACCGATTCTGGCGCGCCAAAGAGGCGCTCGCCGCGCTGCCGATTGTCTGGGACGAAGGCGCGTCCGCTCAGACCGACAGCGCCCAGTTCCGCGCCGAATATCGCGCCGCGCTCGACGGACCGCTCGCCAACGCCGTCGATCACGGCGACGTACCGGGCGCCTTCGCGCGGTCGGCCGAAGTCGTCGAGGCGCTCTACGAGGTTCCGTATCTCGCGCACGCCCCGATGGAGCCGCTCAACGCGACCGCGTATTGGCGTCCCGATCGCATCGACGTCTGGATCGGCACGCAATTTCCCGAAAGCGCATTGCAGAAGGCGGCCGAAGTCGGCGGCGTCGCCGCCAACGCCGTCTTCGTCCATAACGGCTTTCTCGGCGGCGGCTTCGGCCGGCGCGCGGTCAACGACGAACTCGTCCAGGCGGTGCAGGTCTCGAAAGCGCTTCGCAAGCCGGTCAAGCTGATCTGGACGCGGGAAGAGGACATCCAGCACGATCGCTATCGCCCGCAGGCGGCGCTGCGCCTGCGCGCCGCGCTGGGAGCGGACGGCGCGCCGACGGCGTTCGATTTCCGCACGGCGGTCGGCTCGATCACCCGTTCGCTCGGCTGGGGCGCCGTGCCGAGCGGGGTCGAGCGCTCCGCCGTCGAGGGCCTCGAAAACGTTCCCTACCGCGTCGGCGCGCTCAAGGTCGACTGCGCGCTCAAGAACACCCACGTGCCGGTGATGTTCTGGCGCTCGGTCGGCTCGTCGCAGAACGCGTTCGCGGTCGAAAGCTTCATCGACGAAGTCGCGCACGCCGCCGGCAAGGACCCCTACGCGTTTCGCCGCGCGCTGCTCGACCATCGGCCCGACTTCCTCGCCGTGCTCGATACGCTCGCCGACAAGGGCGATTGGGGCAAGCCGACGCCGAAGGGTTCGGGGCGCGGCCTGGCGATCCACGAGAGCTTCGGCACGATCGTCGGCGAGATCGCCGAAGTCACGGTGAGCGACAAGGGCGAGGTCAAGGTGACGCGGGTGACGGCCTGCGTCGACTGCGGCCACGTCGTCAATCCGCTCACCGTCGAAATGCAGATCGAAAGCGCGGTGCTCTACGGCCTCACCGCCGCGCTGTTCGGCGAGATCACCATCGCCAAGGGCCGCATCGAGCAGTCGAACTTCAACGACTATCTCATCGCGCGCATGGCCGATGCGCCGGTCATCGAAACGCACTTCGCGCTGTCGGGCGGCGGCAAATGGGGCGGCGTCGGCGAGCCGGGCACGCCGCCGATCGCCCCGGCGATCGCCAACGCGATCTTCGCCGCCACGGGAAAACGCGTGCGCGCGCTGCCGCTGAAGAACGCGATGCTGGGGGCGTGAGGGGGCGCCATTTTCGGGCGCGATGGCTTGTTTTCAAGGGCTTGCGTGACGATTTTCCGCCGCCCCGCCGCGCGGGCGTTGCTCGCCAGCCGACGCCGGCCCGTTAAGGGGTTGAGCATCCTATCGCCGTGGGCCAAGCTTTTCCAAGCATTTGCAAACTTTTCCAACGGAATTCCAAGGAAATTCCAAGTTTTTCCAAAGTTTTCCAAGGATTTCCAAACTTTTTCCTTGGGCGTTTCGAGCAAAATCAAGGGATTATCGGTCGGTCGAGCCGGAATCGCGTTTTCTCCAAATCTCCGCGCGGCCTCGGCGGCGAGACGGGCCGCCCGGCGATAGCCTGCCGAACGCGCTGACGATTCAGCTTAGCGCGAATTTCGATTTTCGGAAGAAATTGTCGGCGGCGATTTTCGGGTGTCTGGCGGCGCGGGCGGATCGTCGAACGGGCGGGTCGTTTCGTGTATTTGGCGCCAACACGTTTTGAGACATAAGGCGCCGTCATTCGCGCTCGCTCTTGGGCGTCTCGGGGGAGGGCGGCGCAGGTTTCGTCCGACCATCGCTCGAGCCGGAACACCTTGTCGTCAGTCCCGAAGGGAGGGCGAGCCTCGGGGTCTTCCGGGCCATGGCCAATTTTCCAAAGCTTCACGGGTTTCGGCATGGAGAGGAGCGCCGGTTCGTTAAATGCGACGCCGACATCCAGTTCGCCGCCCATGTCGACGACATAGCATTTCAGCCCGCTGCCGACGTGCTGGCCCTCGCAAACGCCCCACGTATCCAGTTCGACCTTCGGCGTCCGGAACCCGAAGCGCAACCGCAAAGTAATCGGCTCGCCCGGATGCACCACATCCGCGAGCATCAGGACCGAGGCGACATTCTGCCGTGGGTGCGCGTCGAGGTGCGCCTGATCGTAAGTGCGCATGAAACAGGCGTAGCCACTCCCAGCCCCGAACAGACCTTTGAAAAAGCGCGAAAATTCACTTTCCGCGGCGACAGCCGGGGTCGCCAGCGAAGCGGCGGCGACGGCTGCGGCGACGAGCGTGATTTTCAAGTGACGCTTCGATTTCGGGCGGGCCAGAGCAAGAATAGCATACTCCTCGTCGGCGCTAGGGCGCGAGCGCCTCGTCGAGTGCGCGAACGCCTCCGTTGGGGCTAATTCGGGTCGCTCAACCGCTCGTTTCACGCCCTTTTGCCGTCTCCAAATACGCCCTCCGGCTCGGTCTGAAAAGGCGGCCTTCGCCGGAGGCTTCCCCTACGCCCCCGCCTGAGCGCGCCCGCCCCTTACCGATCCAGCCCGCCCATCAGCATGTACTTGATCTCGACGAACTCCTCGGCCCCGTGGCGCGAGCCTTCGCGCCCCAACCCGGATTCCTTCACCCCGCCGAACGGCGCCAGCTCGGAGGAAATCAACCCCGAATTGATCCCCACCATGCCGTATTCGAGCGCCTCGGCGACGCGCCAGACGCGGCCGAGGTCGCGGGCGTAGAAGTACGAGGCGAGGCCGAACTGGGTGTCGTTGGCGAGCCGGATCACCTCGGCCTCGTCCTTGAAGCGGAACACCGGCGCCACCGGGCCGAAGGTCTCCTCGCGCGAGAGCTGCATCGCCGGCGTCACGTCGGCGAGCACGGTCGGCTCGTAGAAGGTGCGCCCGAGCGCGTGGCGCTTGCCGCCGATTGTCGCGCGCGCGCCCTTCGCCAGCGCGTCGGCGACATGGCTTTCCACCTTGGCGATCGCCTCGTCGTTGATCAGCGGGCCCTGGTTGACGCCGGCCGCCGTCCCGTCGCCGACGCGGAACGCGCTCACGGCGCGCGTCAGCTTGTCGACGAAAGCGTCGTAGATCTTGTCCTGCGCGAACAGGCGATTGGCGCAGACGCAGGTCTGGCCCATGTTGCGGAACTTCGAGGCGAGCGCGCCTTCGACCGCGGCGTCGAGATCGGCGTCGTCGAAGACGATGAACGGCGCGTTGCCGCCGAGCTCGAGGCCGACCTTCTTCACCGTGCCGGCGGCCTGGCGCATGAGGAGCTTGCCGACTTCGGTGGAGCCGGTGAAGCCGACGAAGCGCACCGCCGGGTGCTCGCACATCGCCTTGCCGATCGCCGGGGCGTCGCCGGCGAGGAGGTTGAGGACGCCGGCGGGCATCCCGGCGCGCAACGCCAGCTCGCCGAGCGCGAGCGCGGTCAGCGGCGTCTCCGGCGCGGGTTTGACCACAGCGGTGCAGCCGACCGCGATCGCCGGCGCCACCTTGCGGGTGATCATCGCGGCGGGGAAGTTCCACGGCGTGATCGCGGCGACGACGCCGATCGGCTGCTTGACGACGAGAATGCGCGAATCGGCGCGGAAGGTCGGGTTGATCTCGCCGTAGATGCGCTTGGCCTCCTCGGCGTAGAACTCGACGAACGCCGCGGCGTAGTCGACTTCGCCGCGCGCCTCGGCGAGCGGTTTGCCCTGCTCGCTGGTCATGATCAGCGCGATGTCGTCGCGGTTGGCGACGATGAGCTCGAACCAGCGCCTGAGGATCGCGCCGCGCTCCTTGGCGGTGCGCTTGGCCCAGGGCTGGAAGGCGCGCGCCGCCGCCTCGATGGCGCCGACCGCGTCCTTTTCGCCGAGGCGCGGCACGCTGGCGATCAGCGCGCCGGTGGCGGGATTATGGATGGGATCGACGCCTTGGCCGACCCAGGCGCCGTCGATCAGGCACTGCGAGCGGAGCAGGGTAGGGTCGGAAAGGTTCATGGCGGGCCTCGTTTGCAGCGCCATCGCGCGAGCGGGCGCGACGGATCGCGAAGGCTATAGAGCGGGCGGCGCAGGGCGTAAAGCCGGCTCGGCGGCCGGCGCGCGAGGAGCGTAGCGTCTATGCCGGAGCGTCCTCTTGAGTGCGGGCTCAATCGGGAGCGATGAGCGGCAGGCTTGGAAGATAGCTGCGATAACGCCTCGCATCGCGCGTCATCAACCGATACCCGGCAATCGCGGCGTGGGCGCCGATCAGAAAGTCCGGTAGGGGCGATCGTTTCGTTCCGCCGCGTCGCCGGTAAGCGAGATACGACTTCCCCGCCAGGAAGGCCGCCTCATAGGGAATCGGCTCGCGCTCGAACATTTCTTTCGGCAGCGCCGCGTCCAACTCCTCGATACGCGAAAAGCGCACCGAGACCTCCGCGTAGACGACCGGGTTGATGACGAGACGAAAGCGATCGGCCGCGCTCGCCACCGCCGCCGCCGACCACGCGAACCATTGCGCGTCCTCGGTCATGAGGTCGAGCAGGACGTTGCTGTCGATCAGGACGGCGGTCATTCACTCGCCGCGCGTCAGCGCCATGATTGCGTCGGTGCTCATCGCGACATCGCCGCGTCCGCGCAAATGCGCGATTACTCGCGCTCCGCGCGCGCTCTTGCTCGGCGCGGGGAAAATCCGCACGACATTGCCGTCGAATTCGAAATCGACCTCGGTGTGCGGCAGCAGGCCCGCCCGCTCACGGATTTCCGCAGGGATCGTCACTTGGCCCTTCGAGGTGATGCGCATCGTCGGATCCTTAGTCTTACATGTAAGAGTAATACCCCGGCGACCGGAACGCAAGGCTGGAACTGCGCTGGTGAGACGCCGCGAAGGCGCGACGCGCGGGCGCAACCTTCAGACGTTCGATCCGCGCACTTTCAGGAAACGTCATCCGTCCGGCAGACGCACACAAGTCCCGTGAAAAGAGTTAGAACGGCATGCACCCTGGAGCGCGCATGATGATCAGTCGACGCAGGATGATGGGCGGCGCCCTCGGCACGGCCGGCGCCGGCCTTCTGCCGATTGTCCGCAGCCATAGCGAGGAAGTCGGCTCGGGCGCCGACGCGACCGCCGCGCTTCGACGCGCCATCGACGCCGCGACCCGCGCCGGCCGCCCCTTCATCATGGGGGCCGGAACGTTGCACACCGCGACCTTGCGTCTTCCCGACGGGACCCGGCTCATCGGCCTTCCCGGCGCGACGCGGCTGGTGCTCGAAGGCGGCGGACCGCTCGTCGCCGCCGATGGCGGCGCGCGCGTCACGCTCTCGGGCCTGACCTTCGACGGCGCCGACCGCCCGCTCGAGAGCGACCACGGCCTTCTCGACTTTTCCAATGTCGGCGGGCTGTCGATTTCCGACTGCGTGATCGAACATTCCAGCGGGGTGGGCCTGCGCTTGCGCGGGTGTGGCGGATGGATCGAGCGCAACAGCATCCGCGACATCGGCGCCGGCGGCATTTTGTCGACCGACGCGACCGGCCTCGTCGTCGCCGACAACCGCGTCGAGCGCTGCGGCGACAACGGCATTCAGATCTGGCGCTCGACCCGCGGCGACGACGGCGCGCGCGTCTCGGGCAACCGCGTCAGCGACATCAAGGCCGTTTCCGGGGGCGCCGGCCAATACGGCAACGGGATCTCGATCTTCCGCGCCGGCGGCGTGTTGGTCACGAACAATGTCATCCGCCGCTGCGCCTATACGGCGGTGCGCAACAACGGCGGGGCGGGCGTCGTCATCAGCGACAACAGCTGCGCCGATCTCGGCGAGACGGCGATCTTCGCCGAATTCGACTTCGAAGGCTGCGTCATATCGAACAACTCGATCGACGGCGCCGTCTGCGGCGTGCAAATGGTCAATTTCGCCGACCACGGCGGCCGCGCGGCGGTCTGCTCGGGCAACCTCATCCGCGGCCTCAGGCCGAGCGAAAACCATTCCGGCCACGAATTCGGCTACGAATGCGGCGTCAAGGTCGAGGCCGACGCGACGGTCAGCGCCAATGTGATCGAGGGCGCGCCGTGGGTCGGCGTTCTCGTCGGCTGGGGCGCCTCGC
>JBEKFO010000088.1:0-11524 GCA_050013275.1 Roseiarcus sp.
ACATATTCGTCGCGGTCCCGGTGGTGATTTACGCCTTCGTCCATGCGCTGACGTCCGCCCAGTAGTTTCGTCTCAACGTTCCGTAATGTCGGGGCAGGCTCGCGCGGCCTTGCGCTCGCCGCGCGGCTCGTGCAGGGAAGGCGGAGCGACGCGTCGGGCGTCGGGCGCGGAATGAGCGATGAAGCGGGTGATGGATGTCCTGTGGCCGGTCGTCGGGCTCGGGGCGGTCGCGTTCACGTCCTGGTTGTTGTTCAAGGAGTTGCGAGGCCTGTCGATCGCCGACGTCGGCGCGGGCATCGCAGCGATTTCAGCGCTTCATTGGGCGCTGGCGATTGGCGCGACCGGCCTCGCCTACACGGCACTGGCCTGGTACGACCAGATCGGGCTCGCCCATCTCGGGCGCCATTTGAGCTGGCGCTTCATCGGGCTGGTTTCCTTCACCGCCTACGCGCTCGCGCACAACATCGGCGCCACCGTGCTCTCCAGCGCGGTGGTGCGCTACCGCGCCTATTCCACCAAGGGACTCGGGATGGCGGAGGTCGGCGTGCTCGTCGCCTTCTGCTCCTTCACTTTCACGTTGGGCAACTTGCTGCTCGGCGGCCTGATCTTGCTGTTTCACCCCGAACTGGCGCGACGATACGTCGATCTGCCGGATTGGGCTGCGCGCCTCGCGGGTGTCGCGCTGCTCGCGGGACCCTGGCTCTATACGCTCGGGTCGCTGCTGCGTTTTGCGCCGCTAAAGGTCCGCGGTTTTGAACTCGTCTATCCGCGGCCGCCGATCGCGGCGCGGCAATTGCTTGCCGGACCGCTGGAACTGATCGGCGCGGCGGGGATCATCTATTTGGCGCTGCCGCAAGCCGGCAATCCCGGCTTCGTCACGGTGCTCGGGGTCTTCCTCGCCTCCTTCACCATCGCGCTTATCAGCCATGCGCCGGGCGGTCTGGGCGTGCTGGAATATTCGTTCCTCAAGGCGATGCCCGACGCTGCGCCGGCGGGCGTGCTCGCCGCGCTGCTTGTTTTCCGTCTGCTCTATCTTATTTTGCCATTGCTGTTCTCGCTCGTCGTCGTCGTCGTTTTCGAGCGCGGGCGGATCGGCGAGCTTGTTCGCGCGAGGGGCGGAGGCTGAGCCATGTCCGCAGAGATGGCGATCGACGCGCATGACGTGCTGCTGATCATCGACGTCCAAAACGACTTTCTTCCCGGCGGAGCGTTGGCCGTCGCCGAGGGCGATTCGATCGTGCCGCTGGTCAATCGCCTGGCGAGGACGTTCGCCCAGGTCGTCGTCACCCAGGACTGGCACCCCGAGGGCCATGCCTCGTTCGCCTCGTCGCACGAAGGCGCGAAGCCGTTCGACGTGGTCAAGACGCCCTACGGCGATCAAGTGCTGTGGCCGGATCATTGCGTGCAGGGCGCGCCGGGCGCGGCGCTGCACGAAGCGCTCGACGCCGATTCGGCGTTCCTGATCTTGCGCAAGGGCGTCAACGCGGAGATCGATTCCTATTCCGCCTTCACCGAAGCCGACGGCAAGACGACGACGGGCCTAGCGGCGCTGCTCAAGGCGAGGGGCGCGCGCCGCGTGTTCGCCTGCGGCCTCGCCACCGACTATTGCGTCGCCTATTCCGCGCTCGACGCGCGCGCAGCCGGCTTCGAGACCTTCGTCATCGACGACGCCTGTCGCGCGATCGACGCCGGCGGCTCGCTGGACGCCGCCTGGGCCAAGATGAACGCCGCGCAAGTGTGGCGAATCCAGGCGCGCGAGATTTTGGGGTAGGGCGGTTTGTCGCGGCGCCGAATTTCCTTTACCCCCGTTTAACCAGCCGGGCTCCATGACTGGCCTCGGCCTCTCCAAACGTCAGACGCGCGCCGCTTCCGCATGATCACGCTTTATCATCATCCCTTCTGTCCGCATTCGCGTTTCGTAAGGCTGGCGCTCGGCGAGTTCGGCATCGAGCCGATGCTGATCGAGGAGCGGCCGTGGGAGCGGCGGCGCGATTTCCTGCTGCTCAACGCCGAGGGCGCCACGCCGGTCATGGTCGACGACAGCGCGCCGAGCGTGCCCGGCGCCGCGGTCATCGCCGAGTATCTCGACGAGACGCGCGGCCTCGGGCTCGGCGATCGGCGCCTGATGCCCGACGATCCGCTCGGCCGCGCGGAAGTCAGGCGGCTGATGCGTTGGTTCAACGTCAAGTTCTTCGCCGAAGCGAGCGAGTTGCTGGTGACGGAGAAAATCTACAAGCGCTTCATGTCAGCCAAGCAGGGCGGCGGCGGGCCGGACATGGAGGCGGTGCGCGCGGGGCGCGCCAATTTGCGCTATCATTTGCGCTACATCGGGCATCTCATCGGCGCCCGAAATTGGCTCGCGGGCGAGCGGCTGAGCTACGCCGATCTGGCGGCGGCGGCGCATCTGTCCTGCGTCGACTATCTCGGCGACGCGCCGTGGGACGAGAGCGAGACGGCCAAGGCATGGTACGCGCGGATCAAATCCCGTCCCTCGTTCCGCCCGTTGCTCAGCGAGCGGCTGCCGGGCATGGCGGCGAGCCCGACCTACGCCGATCTCGACTTCTGAGCGATCTCAAAGCCAAGGCGCGGGAACTCGGCTTCGACGCGTGCCGCGTCGCGGCTCCGAGCCTGCCCATGGGCGCGCGCGAGAACCTCGCCGCGTGGCTCGCCGCCGGCGCGCAGGGCGACATGGCCTGGATGGCCGAGACTTTCGCGCGACGCGCCGATCCGAAGACGCTGTGGCCGGAAGCGCGTAGCGTCGTCATGCTGGCGATGAACTACGGACCGACCGTCGATCCGCTCGAAGCGCTGCGCCATAGGAGCCGCGGCGCGATTTCGGTCTACGCCCGTCATCGCGACTATCACGACGTGATCAAGGGCCGGCTGAAGACGCTGGCGGCGTGGCTCGTCGCCAACGCGCGGCCCGAGAAGCCGCAAGTCAAGGTCTTCGTCGACACTGCGCCGGTGATGGAGAAGCCGCTCGCCGCCGCAGCGGGCCTCGGCTGGCAGGGCAAGCACACCAATCTCGTCAGCCGCCAGTTCGGCTCGTGGCTGTTTCTCGGCGCGATCTTCACCGATCTGGCGCTTCCCTCCGACGCGGCCGAGAGCGATCATTGCGGGGTCTGCCGCGCCTGCCTCGACGTCTGCCCGACGCGCGCCTTCTCCGCGCCCTATCGGCTCGACGCGCGCCGCTGCGTCTCCTACCTCACGATCGAGCACAAGGGGACGATCGCGCCGGATTTGCGCGCCGCGATCGGCAATCGCATCTACGGCTGCGACGATTGCCTGGCGGTCTGTCCGTGGAACAAGTTCGCGCGCGAAGGGCGCGAAGCCAAGCTCGCAGCGCGCGAGGATCTCGCCGCCCCGTCGCTCGCCGAGCTCGCCGCGCTCGACGAGCCGGCCTTCCGGCGCCGATTCGCCGGCGGGCCGATCAAGCGAATCGGCCACGCGCGATTCCTGCGCAACGTGATGATCGCGGTCGGCAATTCCGGCGATCGCGCGCTGATCGGGGCGGCGCGGGCTCGGCTTGCGGCGCAGTCGCCGCTGGTGCGCGCAATGGCGGTCTGGGCGCTCGCCCGACTTTGCTCGGGCGAGGAGTTTTCTGCCCTGGTTGACGCCTACGCCGAGGCGGAACGCGATGCGGCCGTCGTGTGGGAGTGGCGGGCGCCCCTCGCCGCCCCGCCGAAGCGCTAGAGCCTCGGGCGGAACGGGCGATTCGTATTGTTACGCGGGGAACAGCCTCGGTTCGGAGCGGAGCGAAGCGACGCTTCAGTGCGTCAGTACGCGCTCGGTTTCGTGCTTGAGTTTTTCGATTTCGTCTTTGAGTTGGAGTTTCTTGCGCTTCAGTTCGTGGAGTTTCAAATCGTCCGCAGACGGGTGCGCTTCTTCCGAGGCGATCGCGATTTCGATCGCCTGGTGACGACGCACAAGTTCCGTCAGATGCGATTCGAGGGACATCGGCAAAACTCCCTTTGCTTTTCGACGAAGAAATTGTGACACATCGCCCACGGCTTGCAAGAGCGAAATTTCGCGCCGCCCAATCAATTCATCCCCCTTTTTGACAGTATTTTAAAGGCTGTGCGCGCTGCGGCCGGCGTCCGTCGAGTCGGTCTTGCGAACTTGGCGCGGGACTCGCATATTCCCCGCGGCGGCGCCCGCGAGGGGCCGGGGCCGCAACTGATTCGGGCGAAATGGAGCATGGCGCCGGAGAATTTGAGCGAGGAAGAGCGCGCCGTTCTGTCGAATCAATTGGAGCGCCTGCGCGAAGAGCACCGCGACCTCGACGCGGCCATCGAAGCGTTGCGCGAGGCCGGGCAGGGCGACCAATTGCAGTTGCAGCGGCTCAAGAAGCGCAAGCTGCTGTTGCGTGACAAACTGACGCAGCTCGAAGACGCGCTGACGCCCGACATCATCGCGTGAGGGGCGGGGCGCTCTTGTCGCCGCGACCGTCGGTCGCGGCCGGCGCCGTTTTCAGGGCCCGACTCAGTGTTTTCAATCCGTTGCGTGACGTTTTTCCGCCGTTCCGCCCGGCGCGGGCAGGGCGAGCGGGGACGCGGGGGCGGCGAGCGCCGGCGCGGCGGCGGCGGTCGGGTCGGCGGCTGGGCGCGCGAAGCCGTGATAGCGGTCGAGCTTGTCGACGATGCGGACGACGCGGTCGAGCGCGTGCATGTCGCCGTCCATCATCGCCGCGTGCGCGACCATCATCGCGTCGCTCAAGCGCCCGATCTGCAATTGCACGAAGCCCGCCGGCGGATCGACGTCGCGCCGCTCCAGCATCTCCTGAACGAGCTCGCGCGCCCGCCTGACCGACAGCCCCTCCTGCAACGCGATCTCGGCGACCGAGACGCCCGCCTTGAGCAGGTTGAACAGCCGCAGATTGCGCGCCGCCTTCGCCCGGCGCGATTCGATCCGGCCGGCGCGCGCGCGGGCGGCGGGGCGCTTCGGTTCGGGTTCGGGCTGGGCGGCTTTGTTGGACAAGGGGCGTCTCCGGGGGTGGAGGGGCGGACAAAGATCAGGATAGCAGGAATTTCGAGTTTCAGAAATCGATTATTGAACGGCGTTGATATTCCGAAGGAATCGGATTCGCGACGAGGGAGGTCGTGGCTGCGCGCGAGTATGAAGGGGGCGGCAAATTGACCGAGGCACGCGCCTTGACTTGACCGCGAGCACGCCGATGGCGGCTGCGACGTCGCGCCGATAAGATCGCGCGCGCGATTGCCGCCCGCGTTCGTCCCATTGTAACAGGCGGACCTCGGCGCGCGTGAGACAGCGCCCGACGCCAGCCCGGAGACGATCGTGACGCAACCGAATGAGCCGCCGCCCGACGAGGGCCGAGGGCCGCAGCGACCGGGCGAGCCGCGGCAGGGAGAGAATCGCGACTTCGCCAACATCGTCGCCTTGGTCTTCGTCGTCGCGCTCGCGCTCGGCGGCTTCTGGCTGTTCAAGGAGATTATGCGCCATAATGACATCGAGAATTGCATCGCCTCCGGCCGGCGCAATTGCATCGACCTGATGCATCCCGACGCATCGCCGCCTTGAGTCGACTAATTTATGATAAGTGCTTTATATCAAAGCGTTAGGATGGGCGCATCGTTTTGTTGTAGAAGATGAGCCTCGCCGCGCCGGAGCCGCGTCATGCCCTACCGCGTCAACGCCGATCTGCCGCCCTCGGTGCGCTCGCATCTGCCCGAACATGCACAGGACATCTATCGCGAGGCGTTCAACCACGCCTACGCCGCCCATGCGGGCGATCCGCGCCAGGAGGAAGCCGCCCACCGCATCGCCTGGGCGGCGGTCAAGCGCCGCTATGAGAAGGTCGGGGATTTCTGGGAGGAGCGGGGCTGATGCGACTGCGCCGGCCTTGTGCGAGCCGCTGAAACGCCGGAGATTGCGGGCAAAGCCGGCGGACGTCGCGGGGACGTCGTCTGTGAGCGCTCAATAGGAACTCCGTCGCAACGAGGGGGGAGGGCGGCCGATGCCAATCACTGCGAGACTGAGGGGGGCAATGATCGCTTTGCTCGCTGCGGCGACGTGCTGCGCGTTGGCGCCTGCGGGGCATGCGGCCGGACAAGCGCGATTGCCGATCGCGATCGGCGACTATTATTCCGACTCCGCCGACGATTGCGGCGGGCCGGCCGCGATGGCCTGGGACGGCAGGGCGTTCGTCGCCGACTACGTCTATATCGACAACATCGTTTCGATTAACAAGATCGGCGAAAATCAGTACGATGTCGCGTCCCGCACCAAGACCCGGGACGAAAATACGCAACAGTATGGATATTTGTGGCGCGCAAGGATCGAAGTCGTCGACAAGGGGCAGTTCGTTTTCAATCAATACGCCGACAAAGAGAAATACCAGCCCGCGGACGCGCGCACCTACCATCTTTGCCCCAAGTGAGAGCGCCCGATCGAGCGATTTGCGATCGAATCGGCGCCGTCTAGACGACCTCTCCGCCTTGCGCCGCGCGCGGCGTTCCGTTAACGCAACGCGCATGTTCTCCAGCCTTTCCTCTCCCGGCAGGCGCCCATGACCGCTCGATCCAAGCCCGTCGCGATCATCATGGGCTCCCAGTCCGACTGGGCGACGATGCGGCGCGCGGCCGAGACGCTGGACGAGCTCGGCGTCGATTACGAAGCGCGCATCGTCTCCGCGCATCGCACGCCCGACCGGATGGTCGCCTTCGCCAAGGGCGCGCGGGCGGCGGGCTACAAGGTGATCATCGCCGGAGCAGGCGGGGCGGCGCATCTGCCGGGCATGACGGCGGCGTTCACGACGCTGCCGGTGTTCGGCGTGCCGGTCGAGTCGAAGGCGCTGTCCGGCCAGGACAGCCTGCTCTCGATCGTGCAGATGCCGGCGGGCGTGCCGGTCGGCACGCTGGCGATCGGCGCGGCGGGGGCGGTCAATGCGGCGCTCCTCGCCGCGGCGGTGCTCGCGCTCGGCGACGCGGGCCTCGCCGAGCGACTCGAGGCGTGGCGCGCGGCGCGGACGGCCTCGGTCGCCGAGGCGCCGGCGGACGGCGCGGGATGATCCTTTCTCCCGGCGCCACCATCGGCATTCTCGGCTCGGGCCAGCTCGGCCGCATGCTGGCGATGGCCGCGCTGAAGCTCGGCCTGCGCTGCCACATCTACGCGCCCGAAAGCGACGCCCCGGCCTACGACGCCGCGAGCGCGCGCACCGTCGCCGCGTTCGACGACGAGGAGGCGCTGGCGCGCTTCGCCGAAGCGGTCGACGTCATCACCTACGAATTCGAGAACGTGCCGATCGCCAGCGTCGAGTTTCTCGCCCGGCGCCGGCCGGTGCGCCCCGGCGCGCGGGCGCTGGCGCTGACCCAGGACAGACTGGTCGAAAAGAAGTTCCTGCGCGAGCTCGGCCTCGCCACCGCGCCGTTCATCGGCGTCGAAGATTCGGGCGCCCTGGCGCGCGCGGTCGGCGAACTCGGCCGTCCCGCGATCCTGAAGACCCGGCGCTTCGGCTACGACGGCAAGGGCCAGGCGCTGATTCGCGAGGGCTCGAACGCGCCGGCGCTGCATCGCAGCCTCGGCGGCGGGCCAATGATCCTCGAGGGCTACGTCGTGTTCGAGCGCGAGGCTTCGGTCGTCGCCGCGCGCAGCCTGGAGGGCGCGATCGCGGCCTTCGATTTGTGCGAAAACGAGCACGAGCGCCACATCCTCGCGCGCACCCAGGCGCCCGCTCGCGTCGGACCGGGCGTCGAGGAGGCGGCCAAGGCGCTCGCGGGCCGCATCCTGACGGCGCTCGACTATGTCGGGGTTCTCGCCGTCGAATTGTTCGTCGCCCGCACGGCCGACGGCGGCGAGGCGCTGATCGTCAACGAGCTCGCCCCGCGCGTCCACAATTCCGGCCATTGGACGATCGAGGGGGCGCAGACCTCGCAGTTCGAGCAGCATGTCCGCGCCATCGCCGGCTGGCCGCTCGGCGCGACCACGCGGCGCGGCCGAATCGAGATGCACAATCTCATCGGCGACGAGGCCGAGGACTGGCGCGACATCCTCGCCCAGCCCGACCTTTCCCTGCACCTCTACGGCAAGCTCGAGATGCGCCCGGGGCGCAAGATGGGCCATGTGACGCGGGTCCTGCCGGAGCCGCCAAAACACGGCTGATCGGCTGGACAAAGCGACGCGAGTCTGCTAGGGGAAACGCGAAATAGGCGCGCCGCTCGCAGAGTGGGCGCGCCTGTATTGTCTCTCGCTAATTCTCGGCTGCTTCGAGGCTCCGCCTCCCAACACAGGATCGCCCGTGCAAGTTCTCGTCCGCGACAACAATGTCGACCAGGCCCTCAAGGCGCTCAAGAAGAAGATGCAGCGCGAAGGGATTTTCCGCGAAATGAAGCTTCGCGGTCATTACGAGAAGCCGTCGGAAAAGCGCGCGCGCGAGAAGGCCGAAGCGGTGCGCCGCGCCCGCAAGCTCGCGCGCAAGAAGCTGCAGCGCGAAGGCCTGCTGCCGATGAAGCCGAAGGTCATGCCGGGCGCGCCGCGCTCTGCCGGCTGACGTTGGAGAGCCGCTCACATTTCGCCACTTTTTTCGCGCATGCGTTCGGCGAGCAACGAGGTTTGAAGTCCGCCCGAAGGGCGGCGCGCGGAGGGTGGCGGATCATGCGAATGACGGTGCGGTCTCGTCGCGCGACAGCCGGACGATTGATGGCGCTGTCGGTGGCGGCGCTGGCCCTTGCGGCCTGCAGCGAGACTCTCGGTTCTTTCAATCCTCAGACCAGCCGCGTCGCCGAAGTCGACTCCGAGTCGCCGTCCGCGAACGCCGGCAATATCGCTTCGCTGACCGACGTCATCCAGCGCAACCCCAACGACTCCGTAGCGTACAACACCCGCGGCATCGCCTACGCCAAGGGCGGGAGTTTTCAGAAGGCGATCGACGACTTCAGCAAGGCGATTCAGATCGATCCGAAATTCGCCGCCGCCTACACCAATCGGGCGCTCGCCTATCGGCAGATCGAAAAGGACGGCCCGGCGCTCGCCGATTTCAACGCCGCCATCGCCGCCAATCCCAACGACGCGTCGGCCTATCTCGGGCGTGGCAACCTGTTGCGCGCGCATAGCCATTTTCCTGAAGCGATGGCGGATCTCGACGCGGCGATCCGGCTCGATCCGGAGGGCGCGCAGGCCTATCACGCGCGCGGGCTGATCTTCCAGCGCCAAGGCAATCACGACCAGGCGATCACCGACTTCAACAACGCGATCGACCGCGATCCGTTCGCCGGCGCGCCGTATCAAGCGCGCGGCCAGAGCTTGCTCGCCACCGGCAAGTACGACGCCGCGATCGAGGACTTCAATGCCGCGCTCAACGTCGACGCGAACAACGCCGACGCGTGGGCGGCGCTCGGCCAATGTTACGAAAAGCTGGGCAACAAGGCCAAGGCGATCGAATCCTACGATCGCGCGATGCAGGTGAGCCCCAGCAACGCGATCGCCAAAGCCGGGCTGCAAAGGCTGGCCTGAAAGGCCGCGGCGGCGGAACCGAGGCGCGCGCGCCTCAGCACCGCCGCTCCAACAAGCGTGAAATGTTACGTCGATTGATCGCCGTTGCCGCGCGACGCGCGGCCGCGCGTTCGGCGTTCATGTTGACGGCGTAATCATTCGTATGTATACATCGTCAACTTAGCGCGGCGGCGATTGCGGGCGTTGGGGCGGACCGCGGCGGCGGCATTGCCCCCGGGAACGGAGCGGACGATGAGACTCGACGGCAAGTTCGCGCTGGTGACCGGCGCCTCCAGCGGCATCGGCGAGGCGGCGGCGCGCGCCCTGGCGGGTCGCGGCGCGCGCGTCGCACTCGTCGCGCGTTCGGCCGACAAGCTCGCACGCGTGGCGGGCGAAATCGCCGCGGCGGGTGGCAAGGCGCTGGTCTTTCCGGCCGACCTCGCCGACCCGGACCAAGCCGCGCGGGCGTGCGACGCGGCGATGGCCGCCGCGGGCGCGCCCGATATCCTCGTCAACAACGCCGGGGCCGGCCGCTGGCTGTCGACGATGGAAACCAGCCTCGCCGAAGCCCGCGCGATGATCGAGCTTCCCTATCTTGCCGCCTTTGCCGTCACGAAGGCCTTCTTGCCGGCGATGCTCGCGCGCGGCAGCGGCCACATCGTCAACGTCACCTCGCCGGCCTCCTACATCGCCTGGCCGAATGCGGCCGCCTATATCGCGGCGCGCCAGGCGCTCAAGGGCTTCTCCGACGCGTTGCGTCTCGAAGTCGCGCCGCGCGGGCTCTTGGTCAGCCTCGTCGTGCTCGGGACGGTCGAAAGCTCGTACTGGGAACACAATCCCGGCAGCCGCGAGCGCGTGCCCAAAGGCATCGCGCCGCTGACCACCGATCAGGCGGCGCAGGCGATCGTGCGCGCGATCGAAAAACGGAAGCGGTACGTCGTCCGCCCGGCGCTGTTCCGCCTGTTGTTCGCGATGGAGGCGATCGCGCCGGGAATCACGGCGCGGCGGTAGCAGCCCGCGCGGCGCGGCTCGTCGCTCAGTGCGCGAGCGCCTTGACGATCGCGTCGGTCATCTTCTTGGCGTCGCCGAACAGCATCATCGTGTTGTCGCGGAAGAACAGTTCGTTTTCGACGCCGGCGTAGCCCGAGCCCATGCCGCGCTTGACGAACAGCACCGTCTTGGCCTTCTCGACGTCGAGGATCGGCATGCCGTAGATCGGCGATTTCGGATCGGTCTTGGCGGCGGGGTTGGTGACGTCGTTGGCGCCGATGACGTAAGCGACATCCGCCTGCGCGAATTCGCTGTTGATGTCCTCGAGCTCGAACACTTCGTCGTAGGGCACGTTGGCCTCGGCGAGCAGCACGTTCATATGGCCGGGCATGCGGCCGGCGACCGGATGGATCGCGTATTTGACCTCGACGCCCTCCTTCTTGAGGAGGTCGGCCATTTCGCGCAAGGCGTGCTGCGCCTGGGCGACCGCCATGCCGTAGCCGGGGACGATGATCACCTTGGAGGCGTTCTTCATCATGAACGCCGCGTCCTCGGCCGAGCCCTGCTTGACCGGCCGCGTCTCGGCGCCGGCCGCGGCGCCCGCGACCTCGCCGCCCCAGCCGCCGAGGATGACGGAGATGAACGAGCGGTTCATGCCCTTGCACATGATGTAGGAGAGGATCGCGCCCGAGGAGCCGACCAGCGCGCCGGTGATGATCAGCGCGAGATTGCCGAGCGTGAAGCCGATGCCCGCCGCCGCCCAGCCCGAATAGGAGTTGAGCATCGATATGACGACCGGCATGTCGGCGCCGCCGATCGGCACGATCAGCAGCACGCCGAGCGCCAGCGAGACGGCCGTGATCAGCCAGAAGAACACCGGCGATTGCGCGAAGTAGAACACCGCGATGAGGACGACGAGCGCGACGGCGAGAGCGATGTTGATCGCATGGCGAGCCGGCAGCATGATCGGCTTGCCCGACATGCGGCCGTCGAGCTTCAGGAAGGCGATGATCGAGCCGGTGAAGGTCACCGCGCCGATGGCCAGGCCGAGCGACATTTCGATGATGCTCGCCGGATGGATGCGGTC
>JBEKFO010000089.1:0-11514 GCA_050013275.1 Roseiarcus sp.
AGACCGAGCGCTCTGCGGCGCCGATCGCCAGATCGTCGTCCCAAAGCGGCGACGACAGCCACTCCAGCAATCGCTTGTCGCTGCGCGTCGAATAGGTGAAGGGATTGGGGGCGGCGTAAACGCTCCCCATCTCGTAAGCGTTTCGCAGGGCGGCGAATTCCTCGGCGCTCCAAAAGAAGTCAGTCGAGCGGTTGACGACGAAGGCGACCGGCCGTCCGTCGAAAACGAGACGCCGGCCGTCCCAGCGGGTCTCGGCGGGCGACCCGAGTTCGGCCCGCCAGCCGCGCTCGCGGAGTAGGTCGCGCAGCAGAGCGAGCTCGCCGCGAAATTTGCCGGCGCGCAGCGAATCTGCGCCGTCGAGGACGAGAAGCAGCTCCGCCGGGCGTTCGCCGAAAAACGCCGTCGCTTCCCGCTCCACCATGTCGGCGATGGTCTGGCGGAACGCGGCGATCGCGGCGGGCGGCGCGATCGCGTCGTCGCGCGGCAATCGCGCCGCCTCGTAGTAGAGGGCGTTGACGATCGCGGCGTAGAGGAAGCCCGAGCCGTTGTCGTTGAACTCGATGAGCTGGAAGCCGCCCCCGGGCGGACAGTGGAAATCCCAGGCGCTGAAGAAGCAGACTTCCCGTCGCCGCGCCTTGGCGATCGCCGGCGCGTCCCTCAGCGCCGCCGCGCGCCAAACCTCGCGGCTGGTGACCGCGTCGAAGACGCCAATGAAACCCGCGATTTCCGCGAGCATGGCGGCGGAGACGACTTGATGGCCCCAGGCGACCGAGAATTCGCCGGGGCGGGGCATTCCGGCGACCTGCAGCGCCGCGAAGAACCGCTCGCGAGATGGGAGATCGAGGGTCACGCGCTCGCCCTCTCCTTCAGGTTGCGGCGAGAGCCTTGGCGTCGAGCCGACATCCGCCGGCCGAACGCCAAACCGCAGGCGAGATTGCCGCGGTCGACGGGGCTTGGCAAGCGCGGCCGCGCGGGGCCTCGCTCGTCGCCCCGCTAGACGACCGTCACCTTTCGCCCCTTGTCGGTGCGTTCCTGCCAACCGTGGCGCACGAGTTCGGGGTCGTCGTGTTCTTCCACCGGCCAGCCCAAGCAGAGATAGGCGATCAGCTTGTGTTCCGCAGGCGCGCCCAGATCGCGCGCCGCGGCGACGGGATCGATGATCGAGACCCAGCCCAGTCCGAGGCCGGCCGCGCGCGCCGCGAGCCAGAGCGACGCGATCATCCCGACCACCGAGTAATCCAGCATTTCCGGCATCGTGCGCACGCCGAGCCCGTGCCCCTGAGTCGTCGATCGATCGCAGAACACCGCCAGTTGCACCGGCGCCGCGTCGAGCCCGGCGAGCTTCAGCCGGGCGTAGCGTTCGGCCTGTTCGCCGCGTAGCGCCGCCAGCGCGTCGGCGTTGCAGCGTTCGAAATTGGCGCGGATGGCCGCGCGCTTTTCCGCGCTTTCGACGCTGAGGATGCGCCAGGGCTGGCTGTTGCCGACCGACGGCGCGAGTTGCGCGAGGTCGAGCAATTCGTCGATCAGGGCCGGGGGCGCCGGATCGCGGCGAAAACGCCTGACGTCGCGCCGCCACGCGAACAGCAACGCGAGCCGATCGCGAAATTCGGCGTCGAAGGCGGGCGGCTCGCTGTTCATGACGAAGCGCGCATCAGGGCGATGTCCGCGGCCGTTTCATCTGCGCCGGTCGGGGCGCTCCATCCATTTGATGAGCGGCATCAGCGGCAAGGTCCAGGCCAGGCCGAGCACGATATAGCCGAGCGTCTGCACCAGCGGCGGCGCCTCCTGCAACGGTCGCGACTGGGCGAGCGCCATCGCGATGATCGCGTAAAAGCCGATGAACGCAATCATGACGACGCCGCCGATCAGTTTACGGATGCGCGCAGGCATGCCGAACCCTCTTCAGGACCTTGCGGCGCGGGCGATTTGCCGCGCGCAGCGCGACCGCTTATGTCTTGGCGCGGGCGAGGACGCAAGTCGGGAAACGGAAATGCTTCAGCAGGACTCTCTGGCGATGAGCCCAAGCGACGCCGCGCCGGCGCTCGACGGCTCGCGCGCCGTGCGCGCATGGCTCTTCGCGGTCGCGGGTTTGATCTTCGTGATGGTGATCGTCGGCGGAGCGACGCGGCTGACCGAATCCGGCCTTTCGATCACGCAATGGCAGCCGGTGACCGGCGTGATTCCGCCGCTCAGCCAAGCCGACTGGGCCGCGGAATTCGCGCGCTATCGGCAAATTCCGCAATTCTCCGCGCTCAACGCGGACATGACCCTCGAGGGGTTCAAGACGATCTTCTACTGGGAATGGAGCCATCGCCTGCTCGCGCGCGTGATCGGCGCGGCGTTCATTCTGCCGGCCTTGTGGTTCTGGCGCAGCGGCCGCTTCAAGGGCCCGCTCGGGCGGCAAATCGCCGTCGCGACGGGCCTGTTGGCGCTGGAGCCGATCGTCGGCTGGTGGATGGTGAGCTCGGGTCTGGCCGAGCGCATCGAAGTCGCGCAGGAGCGCCTCGCGCTGCACCTGCTCATCGGCGCCGCGACCTTCGGCGCGCTGATCTACGCCGCGGTGGGCTTGGGCGAGCGCCCGCGCGAGAGCGCCAGCGCGGGCTTCGTCGCGGCGGCGGGCGCGCTCGCCGCGCTGATCTTCTGCCAGCTCGGCCTCGGCGCGCTGGTCGCCGGCCTTCGCGCCGGGCTGATCGACAACACCTGGCCGCTGATGGAGGGGCGATTGATCCCCGGCGGCGTCTTTGGCCTCGCGCCCTGGCCGAGGTCGATCGTCGACGATGCGACCACCGCGCAATTCGACCACCGTTTTATCGCCTATGCGGTCGTCGCGTCGACGCTCGCGTTGGCGATCGCGGCGCGGCGGCGCGCGCCGCGATCGTCGCTCGCGCGGCGCGGCGCGGTCCTCGCCGCGCTGGCGATTCTGCAGACGGCGCTGGGGATCGTCACGCTGGTCATGGTCGTGCCGATCGAATTCGCGCTCGCCCATCAGGCGGTCGCGCTGCTGCTGTTCGGCATGGCGGTCGTCAATTGGCGCGCGACGGCGATGGAGCGACGGACGGTGACGGCGCGATGACCGTTGCTCAGCCCGGTCCGCGTCGCGGCCTGGAGCGTCACGCGCGATGACGATCGCCGTTTCGCAGTGGCCGCTCGCGGTCATGTCGCGCCTGCGGGCCGTCGTGCGCTCGAATGAATTGTCGCTGGTCCTCGTCGCGGTCGTCGTCGGCGTGCTCGCGGGCTTCAGCGTCGCCGCGATGACCGAGCTCGCCGACATCGCGCACGTCGCGATCTACGGCATCCCGTTCGACGTGCGATTGAGCGCGGCGGAGAGGGTCTTCCCTGTTGCGGCTTTCACCGCGCTGCCCCTCGGCGGCCTCGCGGTCGGGCTGATCGGAAGCTGGCGGCGGGCGAGGAAGCTGCCGCGCGCGGTCGATCCGATCGAGGCCAACGCCTTGCGCGGCGGCCGCATGGCGATGGGCGAAAGCCTGATTGTCTGCTTGCAGACGGTCATCTCCAACGGCAGCGGCGCCTCGGTCGGGCTCGAGTCGGGCTACGCGCAGATCGGCGGAGCCGTCGCTTCGCGGATCGGCGTGGCGTTGCGGCTGCGCCGCCAGGATTTGCGCATTCTGGTGGGCTGCGGCGCCGGTGGGGCGATCGCGGCGGCGTTCGGCGCGCCGCTCACCGGCGCCTTCTACGCGTCGGAACTGATCATCGGCGCCTATTCGCTCGCCAACGCCGGCCCGATCTTCGCCGCCGCGCTCGCGGCGACCTTGACCACCAAGGCGCTGCTCGGCGCTCCCTATGTCATCGTCGCGCCGCCGGTCGCGCCGCTCGCGCTCGGCCATCACCTGGTGCTGGTCGGGCTGGGTCTGATATCGGCGGCGCTCGGCGTCGGCGCGATGCGCGCCGCCGCGTTGCTGGAACGCGGCTTCGCCGCCACCCGGGCGCCGCCATGGGCGCGCCCCGTCCTCGGCGGCTTCATTCTCGCGGCGATGGCGCTCTACACGCCGCAGGTGCTCGGCGCGGGACACGGCGCGGTGGGGCTCGACTTTTCCGCGCAGCTCACCGCGGCGACGCTGGCGACGCTGCTCGCGCTCAAGCTGAGCGCGAGTCTCGTCTCGCTCGCCTCCGGTTATCGCGGCGGCCTGTTCTTCGCCTCGCTGTTCGCCGGAGCGCTGCTCGGCAAGCTCTACGCGATCGGCGTCAACGCCGCGCTGCCCGCGCTCGCGCTCGATCCGACCGCCTGCATCATGGCCGGCATGGGAACGCTGAGCGTCGCGGTGGTCGGCGGACCGCTGACGATGACCTTCCTGGTGCTGGAGAGCACGGGCGACCTCAGCGTCGCCGGCGGCGTGCTGGCGGCAAGCATCGCCACCAGCCTCGCGGTGCGCGCGACCTTCGGCTACTCCTTCACCACGTGGCGCCTCCATCTGCGCGGCGAGTCGATCCGCGGCGCTCAGGACATCGGCTGGTTGCGCGATCTGACCGTTGCGCGCCTGATGGTCCGCTCGCCGCCGACGATTCCCGCCGACGCGACGCTGCGCGCGTTCCGCGCCGCCTATCCCCTGGGCAGCGAGCATGTCGTCGTCGTCGTCGACGCGGCGGGGCGCTATCGGGGATTGGCGGTCGTGGCCGAGGCGCACGCCGTTCCTCTCGAAGACGACCATGACGGCGGACCGATCTCCGAGGTCGCGCGCCTGCCGGAGACGACGCTGCACCCGGATGTCGACGCGCGCTCGGCGCTGGCGATTTTCGACGCCGCGCAGACCGATACGCTCGCCGTCACCGAACGCGAGTCCGGCCTCGTCGTCGGCCTGCTCGGCGAAGCCTACGCCGCGCGCCGCTACGCCCAGGAAACCGACCAGGCGGCGAAAGGCGTGCTCGGCGGCGGCTAGGGGTGGGCGGCGCCGACCGTATCGCCTCGTCTCACCTCAGCGCCTGATCCAGGTCCGCGATCAGGTCGGCGACGTCCTCCAGTCCGATCGAGAGCCGCACCACGTCCGGGCCGGCGCCGGCGGCTGTCCTTTGGGCGTCGGCGAGCTGGCGGTGCGTCGTCGAGGCGGGGTGGATGACCAGCGAGCGGGTGTCGCCGACGTTGGCGACATGGGAGAACAACTGCAGCTTCTTGACCAGCGCGACGCCCGCCTCGTAGCCGCCGGTGACGCCGAAGGTGAAGACCCCGCCGGCGCCCTTCGGGCAGTAGCGCTTGGCCAGCTCGTGGCGGCGATTGCCGGGCAGTCCGGCGTAGGACACCCAACTCACCTTGGGGTGCCCGGCCAAATGCCGGGCGACCGCGAGCGCATTGTCGCAATGGCGCTGCATGCGCAGCGACAGCGTTTCGATTCCGGTGAGGATGAGGAAGGAATTGAACGGCGAGATCGCGGGCCCGAGATCGCGCAGGCCGAGCACGCGGCAGCAGATCGCGAAGGCGAAATTGCCGAAGGTCTCGGCGAGCGTCATGCCATTGTATTCGGGCCGCGGCGCCGAAAGCATGGGATAGCGCGCGTCGCCTATCCATTCGAACGACCCGCAGTCGACGATCACGCCGCCCATAGAATTGCCGTGGCCGCCGAGGTATTTCGTGGCGGAGTGGACGACGATGTCGGCGCCGTGATCGATCGGCCGAATGAGATAGGGCGTCGCCAGGGTGTTGTCGACGATCAGCGGGACCTTGGCGTCTTTGGCGATGGCGGCGACTCCTTCGATGTCGGTGACCACGCCGCCGGGATTGGCGATCGACTCGATGAAGATCGCCTTGGTCTTTTCGTTGACCGCCGCCTTGACGGCGTCGAGATCGTCGGGGTCGGCCCACTTGACGACCCAACCGAAGTTCTTGAAGGCATGGTTGAACTGGTTGATCGAACCGCCGTAAAGCTTTGTTGAAGCGACGAATTCGTCGCCGGGCTGCATCAGCGAGTGGAACACGATCGCCTGCGCCGCGTGGCCCGAGGCGACCGCCAGCGCGGCCGGCGCGCCCTCGAGCGCGGCGACGCGCTCTTCGAGGGCCGCGGTCGTGGGGTTGGTGATGCGGGTGTAGATGTTGCCGAACGCCTGCAGCGCGAACAGCGACGCGGCGTGGTCGACGTCGTCGAAGACGAAGGCGGTGGTCTGATAGATCGGGGTGATGCGCGCGCCGGTGGTCGGATCGGGCCTCGCGCCGGCGTGGATCGACAGCGTCGAAAATCCGGGCTCGTCGTTGCTCATGGTTCCCCCGTTGTGCGTCGGTGGGCCCATGTTGGCAAATTAACCCGCCGAGGGAAAGGCGGCCGCGCCGGCGCGTTCGCTCGGGGCCGCGCGTTTGCCGATTGACGCCGCCTCGGCCCCGACGCACCATTCATTTCATGTCGCGCCTCCAACCCAAGTTCGAGATCACCCCTGACATACTGCTCAGGGCCTATTCCATCGGCCTCTTCCCGATGGCCGAGAGCCGCGAGGCAGAGACGCTGTTCTGGGTCGAGCCCGAAGAGCGCGGAGTCTTTCCGCTCGACCGGCTGATCGTGTCGAAGAGCCTGGCCAAGACGGTGCGCTCGGATCGCTTCGAAATCCGCGCCAACCGAGACTTTCGGGCGGTGATCGAGGCCTGCGCCGATCGCGACAAGACCTGGATCAACGCGGAAATCGTGCGCCTCTATGGCGAACTCTTCGCGCGCGGCCACGCCCATTCGATCGAGGCCTACCAGCGCGGCGAGCTCGTCGGCGGCCTCTACGGGGTGAGCTTAGGGGCCGCCTTCTTCGGCGAGAGCATGTTCCACGTCGCGCGCGACGCCTCCAAGGTCGCGCTGGTCCATCTCGTCGCGCGGCTGCGCGTGGGCGGCTTTCGCCTGCTCGACGCGCAATTCGTCACGCCACACCTCTCAGCGCTCGGCGCGGTAGAGATTTCGCGCGAGACGTATCGGCGGCGGCTGACGGCGGCGCTCGACGCGCCCGCCGACTTTGACGCCTGGCCGGCGCGCCAGCCGATGAGCGGACCTGAGGCGCTCGCGTTGGCGCTTGGCGCGCCGCGCCGCTGACGGCACGAAGATTGCTTCGCCTCGCCTGGGAACCGCGAGGGCTAAGAAGAGGTTGCAAATGGGGGCCGTCGGCTCTTTCGACGAAATGGGCCTGGGCGGCGAAAAGGTGCGACCGCTCTACCGCAAGGTCGCGCGCTGGCTCGAGGAAACGCCGCCCGACGTTCTCGCCTCCCGTCGGGCCCAGGCCGAATACATGTTTCGCCGCATCGGCATCACCTTCGGCGTCTACGGCGACAAGGACGCGGCGGAGCGGCTGATCCCGTTCGATATCGTGCCGCGCCTCATTTCGCGCGCCGAATGGACGCGTCTCGCCGCGGGCCTCACCCAACGCGTCAACGCCCTCAACCTGTTCCTGAAGGACGTCTATGGCCCGCGCGCGATCCTCAAGGAGAACATCGTCCCCGAGGAACTGATCCTGCGCAATCCCTATTATCGGCCGGAAATGATCGGGCATCGCGCGCCGCACGACATCTGGGTGCATATCGGCGGCATCGACATCGTGCGCGTCGACGAGGATTCGTTCTACGTGCTCGAGGACAACGCGCGCACGCCGTCCGGCGTTTCCTACATGCTGGAAAATCGCGAAGTGACGATGCGGCTGATGCCCGACCTGTTCGCGCGCCACCGCGTCGCGCCCGTCGACGACTATCCCGACGAACTGCTCGCCTGCCTGCGCTCGGTGACGCCGCGCCCGAGCGCGAGCGACGCCTCGATCGTGCTGCTGACGCCCGGCCCCTACAATTCGGCCTATTACGAGCACTCGTTCCTCGCCGACAAGCTCGGCGTCGAACTGGTCGAGGGGCGCGACCTGTTCGTCGACGAAGACGTCGTCTTCATGCGCACGACGCTCGGCCCCAAACGCGTCGACGTGATCTATCGCCGGGTCGACGACGAATTTCTCGATCCGCTGGTGTTCAATCCGGAATCGCTTCTCGGCGTTCCCGGGCTGCTGGGCGCCTATCTCGCAGGCAATGTGACCATTGCGAATGCAGTCGGGACGGGGATCGCCGATGACAAGGCGATCTACACCTACGTCCCCGAGCTGATCCGCTTCTATCTTTCCGAAGAGCCTTTGTTGCAGAACGTGCCGACCTATCGCTGCCGCGAGCCGAAGATGCTGCATTTCGTGCTCGAGCGGCTCGATCAGCTGGTGGTCAAGGAAGTCAACGGCTCGGGCGGCTATGGCATGCTGGTCGGGCCGCACGCCAGCGCCGCGCAGCGCGAATTGTTCGCCGCCAAGCTGAAGGCGGATCCCGCCAATTACATCGCCCAGCCGACGCTCGCGCTGTCGACCTGCCCGGCGTCGTTCGACAGCGGGATATCGCCGCGCCATGTCGATCTGCGGCCGTTCGTGCTCTGCGGCGCCAAAGGCGTCAAGATCGTGCCCGGCGGCCTGACGCGCGTCGCGCTGACCGAGGGCTCGCTGGTGGTCAACTCGAGCCAGGGCGGCGGCACCAAGGACACCTGGGTCGTCGACGACGACGCGACGGTCGGGGAGGGCTGAAGCCATGCTCGCTCGCACCGCCGACAATCTTTTCTGGCTCGCGCGATCGATGGAGCGCGCCGACTTCACTGCGCGCATGATCGAGGCGACGCTGCGTCTGGAGTACCTGCCCCGCAGCGGCGTCGAGGAGCCGGCGGTCGAATGGGCCGGCGCGCTCAATGCTGTGGGCGCCTACGACAGCTACCAGGCGACGCGCGGAGAGGTCGACGAGGCGTGCGCGATCGACTTCCTCACTTTCGATCGCGCCAACCCGTCCTCGATCTGCAATTGTCTGGAGAACGCGCGCGCCAACGGCCGCGCCGTGCGCACCGCGCTGACGGTCGAGACTTGGACCGCGATCAACGACGCCTGGCTCGAGCTCAAGCGTTTCGAGGCGACGCGCCGCCCTGGCAAGGACCTCGACCGCGAAGCGCTCGCGCGCTTCCTCGACTACGTCAAGAAGGCCTCGCTCGATTTCGACGGCTCGTGCTATCGCACGCTGCTGCGCAACGACGGCTACTGGTTCAATCGGCTGGGGATCTTCGTCGAACGCGCCGACAATACGGCGCGCTTGCTCGACGTGAAATATCATCTCCTGTTGCCGTCGAGCGAAACGGTCGGCGGTTCGCTCGACTACTTCCAATGGGTGGCGATTCTGCGCGCGGTGTCGGCCGCGACCGCCTATCATTGGGTCTATCGCGATCGGGTCAAGCCGTGGCTGATCGCCGACCTCCTGATCCTGAAACCGGCGATGCCGCGCTCGCTGATCTTCTGTTACGAAAGCATCGATCAGGCGCTCGACTCGCTGGCGCGCGAAGACGGCCGCAGCGGCGCCGCGCAACGCCAGGCGCGCGCGATGCTCGGCGCGCTCGAACGCGCGAGCATGAGCGATATCTTCCAGGACGGCTTGCACGAGTTCATCACGAAGTTCATCGAAGACAACGCGCGGCTCGCCACGACGATTTTCGAGCAGTATCTTTTCGTCTGAGGTCCCTCAACCGCCAACCGCGAACCCGAGAGCGACGCCGCGCATGCGAATCCGGATCTCTCACCGAACGACCTTCGCCTATGCGCCGGCGGCTCGCTCGGTCATCCAGAACCTCAGGCTGACCCCGCGCAGCTTCGAGTCGCAATACGTGCTGCGCTGGCGCGTCGGCGTCGACGTCGACGGCTGGCTGCGGCAGAGCGAAGATTCGCTCGGCAACGTCATGCACGCGTTATCCTATCAGGGACCGATCGAACGCTTCACCGTCTCGGCGAGCGGCGAAGTGGCGACGACCGACGCGGTCGGCGTCGTGCGCGGCGCGGTCGAGCCGTTGCCGACGTCGATGTTCCTGCGCGCGAGCCGGCTCGCCCAGGCCAACGGAGCGCTGCGCGAATTCGCGCTCGACGCGATCAGGACGACCCCCGATCCGCTCGAACGGCTGCATCGCCTGATGGGCGCGATCCACGAGGCGATGACCTTCGATCCGGAGGCGATGGAGGCCAAGGGCGGCGCCGGCGAGGCCTTCGCCCTGCGGCGCGGCGGCGCCCAGGATTACGCGCATGTGTTCATCGCCTGCGCGCGCTGGCTCGACGTCCCCGCGCGCTTCGTCAGCGGCTATCTCGCGCCGCGCGACGCGCCGCCGCCGCAGGGGCTCTACGCCTGGGCGGAGGCCGAGGCGCCGGTGCTGGGCTGGGTCGCGTTCGATCCCGCGCGCAATCAATGCGCCGACGACGCCTACGTGCGCGTCGCCGTCGGCTTCGACGCGCTCGGCGCCGCGCCGTTCCGCGTGGCCCAGACGGGCGGCGGCGGCGAGGCGGTCAGCGCCGCGGTGATGATCGAACAGGCGGCGGGGCAGAGCCAGAATTAGAGAGGCCGCGCGCCCTTTCCCCGCGATAGGCGAAGAGCTTCTGACGCTCAAATCCGGCGGACGACGCGGCCCGCGCCGAAGGCCGATGGGCCGGCAAGAAGGCGACCCGAGGCGCGTCGCCGCGCGTTCAGGTCGCGACGAATGTCCAATTTCGCCAAAGTCGTGCGTCATTTCGGCCAGGTCAAGTCGTTGCATTAGGCCCCCCTCGGTGTAGGATGCGCTCGGTCGGGGCGATCGAAGCGCGCCGGCTGTTGGGCTTGACTCTGGGGGGAGTGGGACCGTGACGCTGCAAGCGAAACTGACATGGGCCGCGGTGGCGGTGATCGGCGCGATTTCCTTCGCGATCGTGGCGCTCGCGCGCGGGGAGCCGGTGAACGCCGCCTGGCTGGTGGTGGCGTCGGTCTGCATCTACGTCATCGCCTATCGTTTTTACGGCCTCTTCGTCGCCAACAGCGCGCTCGGGATCGATCCGACGCGGCAAACGCCGGCCTATCGGCGCAACGACGGCCTCGATTACGTCCCGACCAACCGCTACGTGCTGTTCGGCCACCATTTCGCGGCGATCGCCGGCGCCGGGCCGCTGGTCGGTCCGGTTCTCGCCGCGCAGATGGGCTACCTGCCGGGCACGCTGTGGATTCTCGCCGGCGTCGTGTTCGCGGGCGCAGTGCAGGACATGACCGTGCTGTTCCTGTCCACCCGGCGCGACGGGCGCTCGCTCGGCGACATGGTGCGCGCCGAAATGGGCCCGGTCGCCGGAAGCGTCGCCAGCCTCGGCGTGCTGCTGATCTGCGTCATCGTGCTCGCCGTGCTCGCCCTCGTCGTGGTGAAGGCGTTGATGGGCAGCCCGTGGGGCGCGTTCACGGTGTTCTGCACGATTCCGATCGCGCTGATCATGGGCGTCTACGCGCGTTTCATCCGGCCCGGGCGAATCGGCGAGATGTCGGTCATCGGCGCGGTCCTGTTGGCGCTGGCGCTGGTGTTCGGTCGCACCGTCTCCGAGGATCCGGCGCTGGCGCCGTATTTCAATCTCTCCGGTCCGACGCTGGCGCTGGCCATCATCGGCTACGGCTTCGTCGCCTCGGTGCTGCCGGTGTGGCTGCTGCTGGCGCCCAGGGACTATCTCTCGACCTTCCTCAAGATCGGCACGATCGTGCTCTTGGCGATCGGCATC
>JBEKFO010000090.1:0-11483 GCA_050013275.1 Roseiarcus sp.
CGTTCGGTCAGGCCGCCCTCGCCGCCGACGCAGCACAATCGCGAGCGGCGCCATTCGGGCAAAATCAGTCTTCGGCCTCGGCGGGAACCGCCTTGGCGGGCGGCAGGCGCACTGGCCGCAACAGGAAGCTCGGAACGTGATCGCCGAGCCCGATCACCGGCGCCTCCGCACCGTCGTCGCGATGCGGCCGCCGCGACGGCGCGGGACGGGCCTGCGCCGCGGGCCTCGGCGGGGGAGCTTCCCGCTCGGGGCGCTCGAGGTCGCGCGGCTCGCGGGGATGACGTTCGGGCGAACGCGAGCCGCGCGCGTCGCCTTCCGCGGGCGAAGCCGCGCGCGCGCCGCCGCGCCCGCGATGAGAGGACGATCTGGCTTCGCCGCCGCGTCCGCGCCCTCGCGCGCCGCGATGTTCGCGGCCGGCGTCGGCGCTGTCCGGCTCCTCTTCGACAGGGGCCTGCTCGCCCGCCTGCCAGTCGATCTTGCGGTTGATCAGTTTCTCGATGTCCTCGATCGAGCGCGAGTCGGCGCGGGTGACGATCGTCAGCGCGACGCCGAGCTTGCCCGCGCGACCCGTCCGACCGATGCGATGCACGTAATCTTCGGAATGATGCGGAGCATCGTAATTGATGACGTGGCTGACGTCGGGAATGTCGAGTCCGCGCGCCGCCACGTCCGAGCAGACGAGCAATTGCACGGCGCCGTTGCGGAACGCGTCGAGCGCGGCCATGCGCGAGCGCTGGTCGAGATCGCCGTGCAGCGCGCCGACGGAAAAGCCGTGCTTCTCCAGCGAGCGATAGACCACCTGCACGTCGCGCTTGCGGTTGCAGAAGATGAGCGCATTCTTGAAATTGTCGGCGCCGCGAATGAGGCGCCGCAAGGTCGCGCGCTTCTCCTCGGGCGAGGAGCCCGAACGCACCAGCGTCTGGGTGATGCCCTCGGCGGTCGAAGCTGCGCGAGCGACTTCGATGCGCACCGGATTGTGCAGAAAAGCCTCGGTAAGCCGGGTGATTTCCGGCGGCATGGTGGCGGAGAAAAACAGTGTCTGGCGGGTGAACGGCACCAGCTTGCAGATGCGCTCGATGTCGGGAATGAAACCCATGTCGAGCATGCGGTCGGCTTCGTCGATGACCAGAATCTCGATGCCCGTCAGCAGGATCTTGCCGCGCTCGGCGAAATCGAGCAGGCGCCCGGGCGTCGCGATCAGCACGTCGGCGCCGCGGGTGATCTTGGCCTCCTGGTCGGCGAAAGAGACGCCGCCGATCAGCAACGCCAAATTGAGTTTATGGTTGACGCCGTATTTGCCGAAGGCTTCCTCGACCTGCGCGGCGAGTTCGCGTGTCGGTTCGAGGATCAGCGTGCGCGGCATGCGCGCGCGGGCGCGCCCCTTTTCCAGCATGCACAACATCGGCAGCGTGAACGCCGCGGTCTTGCCGGTGCCGGTCTGGGCGATGCCCAAAATATCGCGCCCTTGCAGCGCGTAGGGAATGGCTTGCTCTTGAATGGGGGTCGGCGTGTCGTAGCCGGACGCTTGGACGGCGTTGAGCACTTTCTCGCTCAGGCCGAGTTCATCAAATTTCATTTCGTCTCACAGGGATGAAGGCTTTTGGGGCGCATGCGGCGCCCATCGGGGACGGCGCGATACTTATCTGTCGCGCCTGCGCGAGGACATCCTTGTCGCGCCGCGCGAAGTCGGAGCTCTGATCGCGCCCTCGACCAATCGTGCATATAGAAGAAATCCCGCGAAAGTCAATGAAAGAGCGCAATATTTCGCGGCGGCTGTAAACCGCGGCGTCGCCGCTGAATTGGGCTTTCGCGATGGCAGTCGATTAACCTTGTGCGGTCACCGCGGCTTGATCGTCAGCCGTTGAAATCCCGATCCGGCGCTCGTCTTGCGCGCCGAAATGATGCGGGAGTTGACGCCGCTCCAGCCGATTTCGCCGGAGAGGCGGCCATACTCGATTTTCGGGCAGCGGTTCATCACCACTTGAACGCCCTTGGCCTCGGCGCGCGCCGCCGCAGCGTCGTTGCGCACGCCGAGCTGCATCCAGATCGCACGGGGCAGCGGATCGAGCGCCAGGGCCTCGTCGACGACCGCGCCCGCCGCCTCGGAATTGCGGAAGATGTCGACCATTTCGATCGGCCCGGGCGCGTCCGCCAGATTCGCAAAGACGGGAAGGCCGAGAATTGCGCCGCCGGCGAGGCCCGGATTGATCGGCAGCATCGTGAAGCCGCGCTCGGAGAGATATTTCAGCACGAAATAGGAAGGCCGCGCCGTGTTGGCGGAGGCGCCGACCATCGCGATCCGCTTCACGCCAAGAAGAATGCCGCGGATGTAATCGTCGGAATAGGAATCGTGGTTCACGCGCCCTCCCAATGCGGCTCGCGCTTGTCGAGAAAGGCGCCGATGCCTTCGCCGGCGTCGGGGTGGGCGAGGTTGTCGACCATCGCCTTTGCGGCGAGCGCGTACGCCTCGGCGAGCGGCGTTTCCACCTGTTGGTAGAACGCGCGCTTGCCGATCGCCAGGGTCGCCGCCGAGCGCGCGGCGATGCCGCCGGCGAGGCTCTGCGCTTCGGCGAGCGCCGCGCCGGCGGGAACGACGCGGTTGACGAGGCCGAAGCGCTCCGCCTCCGCCGCGCTGTAAAGCGCTCCGGTCAGCGCCATTTCCATCGCGTGCTTGCGCGAAATCGCGCGCCCCACAGCCACCAGCGGCGTCGAGCAAAAGAGGCCGATGCCGACGCCGGGCAGGGCGAAGCGCGCGCGGTCGCCCGCGACCGCGAGATCGCAGGCCGCCACGAGCTGACAGCCCGCCGCCGTCGCGACGCCCTCGACGGCGGCGATCACCGGCTTGGGCAGCGCGACGATTTGCTGCATCAGCTCGGCGCAAAGCCTCATGACGCGCTCGTAGAAGGCCTGGCCGCGGTCGGCGTCGTTGCGATGGGCCCGCAGCTCCTTCAGATCGTGCCCGGACGAAAGCGCGGGGCCGTCGCCCGCAAGGACTACGACGCGCACGGAAGGGTCGACGCCGAGCGCGGCGAATTCGCTGATCAGCGCCTCGATCATGGCGAGGCTCAGCGCGTTGCGCGAGGCGGGCGATTGCAGCGTCAGCGTCGCGACGCCGTCCTGGGTCTCGCGGCGAACGAGGGCCGAGGCGTCGGTTGGCGGCGAGGCGTTCATGGCGGCGTTCCTTTGTGAGCCGTGGCGCGCGGCGGGCGGACGGGCTCGTCCGGGCTAGCCTGCGGCGCGCTGCGTCTCGCGCCGGTTATCGCGCGAAACGGCGCGAGGGAAAAGGGCGGCGAGCCGCGAAGGCCGGGGCGGGCGCAATTCCTGTCTCCGCGGGCCTGATTGCAAAGACTTGGGCGCCATTTTCTGTCCCTCGACGCGCGATAGAATTCGCGCGCGACGAGCGTTTGCGGCGGCGATGACGGACGCGCGTTTCGCTTGCCGCAGCCGCATCGGCCGTGTGAACGATCACCCGCCAAGACCAAAAATCAGTTTACCGCGCTTCAAGGCGTTCGCAAACAAAATGTCGCTTGTGCATTGACAAGATTGATGTTTTCAGCGGCGCCGCGGTCCAAGTCGGCGGAGCCCTATTTCTTGGCGGCGGCCAGAACGATCTGGGCGCAAGCCATCGCGTCCGACAGCGCTTCGTGGTGGTTGAGCGCGATCTTGAGCTTCTTGCAGACGTCGGAGAGCTTGGTGGGATAGATGTTCCAGGCGCGCCGCGACATCTGCACCGTGCAGCGAAAGGGCAGCGACGGCGCGCGGATGCCGTAGGTGGCGCAGCACGCGTGCAGAACCCCTTTGTCGAACGGGGCGTTGTGCGCCGCGAAAAACGTCGCGCCGTCGAGCAGCGGCGCGAGCTTCGGCCACAGCGTTCCGAAATCGTCCGACTTCGCCACGTCTTTCCATGTCAATCCGTGGACATAGGTGAAGACGAATTCCTTCGTCGGCGGCCTGATCAGGTGAACCGCCTTGTCGACGATTTCGCCGCTGGCCACTTTCACCAACCCGACCGCGCAGGCGCTGTCGGGTTGGTAGTTTGCGGTTTCGAAGTCGATCGCGACGAAATTCATCATCCCGCTCCAACCTGCCTCGTCCCGGGATCGACCGCGGGGCGGGGCTGATCGAGAACGCCATAGGCCGCGATTCGAGCCGCAGCCTCAAGCTAATCGCCCGGCGCAATCACCGTCACTGCCGGAAAGTACGTCCGGTATCGCTGCGCGTCACGCGTCAGCAACGGCCAGCCTTCGACGGCGGCGTGAGCGCCGATGAAGAAATCGGGCAGGACGCCGGCGCGCGCGCCGCCGGCCGCCCGATACCGCAGGAAAGCCTTGCCGGCGAGGAACAGGGCGGATCGCGGAATCGGCGCGATCCTGATCATTGCCTCGGCCAGCATCGATTCGAGATCTTCGATACGGGGGTAGCGTGTGGAGATTTCCGCGTAGACGACGTCGTTGATGACCACAGGCCCGACGAGGGCGGCTTCCTCGAGTCTCGCCAGCGACCACGCCGACCAAGCGGGGTCGTCGGTCACCAGATCGAGCAAGACGTTGGCGTCTACCAAAGTCACCTCAGTCCTCGCCGCGCGTCAGAGCCATGATCTCGTCGGTGCTGAGGCCCTTTCCGGCATGGCCGCGCAGGCGCGCAAAACGGCTCTCTCGCACGGCCTTTTCCACCTTCACGAGAACGATGCGTCCATCCGGCGCACGTTCGAAATCAATTACGCTGCCCGGCTCGATCCCGAGAAGGTCGCGAACGGCCTTCGGCAATGTCACCTGGCCTTTGCTGGTCACCGTGGCGGTCATATCAGGCTCCGGTAATGCGATTTTCCGTAGCGTCCTTACCTAGCATATGGCCGAGGATCGCGCGACGCGTTTCTTCGATGGCGCGGGACGAGGCGAGGGGAGACCGTCCCATTGGCCCTATGGCGCGCCGGCGCGCCGCCGGCTATGCATCGCGTCGAACAATTCGCGCCCGTCGCCTCAGGGACGTCCCCATGTCGTCGCCGCAACTCGCCTTCACCCTGGACGGGCTCAGGACCTATCTCAGGCACATCTTTCCGCAGTTCTGGAGCTCGGGGACGCACGAGATCGAGCAAATCGGACCGATGAGCGCGCGGGTGCGGCTGAAATATCACGCCGACCACCTGCGCCCCGGCGGCACGATTTCCGGGCCGGCGATGTTTGCGCTCGCCGACGTCGCGCTTTACGTCGCCATTCTCGCCCAGATCGGTCGCGTGCCGCTGGCGGTGACGACCAACCTCAACATCAATTTCCTGCGCAAGCCGGCGCCCGGCGACCTGATCGGCGAAGCCCGGCTGATGAAGCTCGGCAAGCGCCTCGCGGTCGGCGAGGTCGCGCTGCATTCGCTCGGCGAAGCGGCGATGGTCGCCCACGCGACCGGAACCTATTCGATTCCGGCGCACGGCGAGCCGAATGAGGTATCCTGATACCGCATGGAAAAAACTCCGCTTTCTCAGCCGATTCCGCTTACTTGTGGTTGACGCGTCCCCGCTGTCGCCTCTATAAGCGCGGCCCTGACCGGCTCGCCGTCGTGGGCGCGCTCTTAAGAAGAACGGAACGGCATTTCATGTTCGGCAAGACCCATTCGACCAAGACGGCCGACGTCGAGAAGAAGTGGCTTCTCATCGACGCCAAGGGCCTCGTCGTCGGACGCCTGGCGACGATCGTCGCGATGCGCCTGCGCGGCAAACACAAGCCCTCGTTCACCCCGCACATCGACGACGGCGACAACGTCATCGTGGTCAACGCGGAGAAGGTGGTGCTGACCGGCCGCAAACGCGACCAGAAGGTCTATTACCACTACACCGGCTACATCGGCGGCATCAAAGAGCGGACCGCCAAGTCGATCCTCGAGGGCAAGTTCCCCGAGCGGATCGTCGAGAAGGCGGTCGAGCGCATGCTGCCGCGCGGACCGCTGGGGCGCAAGCAGCTGAGCAATCTCAAGGTCTACAAGGGCCCCGACCACCCGCACGCCGCGCAGTCGCCGACGACGCTCGACGTCGCCAAGCTCAATCCCAAGAATAGCCGGAGCGCCTGATCCATGGCCGAGACACTTTCCTCCCTCGCCGACCTCAAGGGCTCGGCGATCGCGCCGCCCACGGAAGCGCCCGTCCATGTGCAGAAGCTCGACAAGCTCGGCCGCGCCTACGCCACCGGCAAGCGCAAGAACGCCGTCGCGCGCGTCTGGATCAAGCCCGGCAAGGGCAAGGCGACCGTCAACGGCAAGCCGCTCGACGTCTATTTCGCCAGGCCCGTGCTGCGCATGATCCTCAACCAGCCGTTGGTCGTCGTGAACCGTCTGACCCAATACGATCTGACGGCGACGGTCGCGGGCGGCGGCCTCTCCGGCCAGGCCGGCGCGGTGCGCCACGGCCTCGCCAAGGCGCTGACCTATTACGAGCCGGAGTTGCGCGGCCCGCTGAAGAAAGAGGGCTTCCTGACCCGCGACTCGCGCGTCGTCGAGCGCAAGAAATACGGCCACAAGAAAGCGCGCGCGAGCTTCCAGTTCTCCAAGCGCTGAGCGGGG
This sequence comes from Roseiarcus sp., assembly GCA_050013275.1. Taxonomy (GTDB): domain Bacteria; phylum Pseudomonadota; class Alphaproteobacteria; order Rhizobiales; family Beijerinckiaceae; genus Roseiarcus. The sequence goes on from JBEKFO010000090.1 coordinate 6,547, forward strand.
CTGGCCTCGAGATTATGCGGAAAGGGCGGCTTCGGCCGCCCTTTTTTGTTGGGCGGGGTTGGGTGGCGTCAGGTGAAAATCCGCTTCCGACCGAAGGGGACCTTCCGCGGTTCGGCAACGACCGGCGCAGTGTGACCCTATGCAGACGTCGATTTTCGGAGGGTCTTATGTCCGCTTCCGGTGGGTCGCGGCCCCACGGGTCGGGAGAGGCCGGCCTCGGCGTGATCGTCGTGACGAATTCGTCGCTCTGGCGCTGTCCGTTGTCGTCATCGCACTCCTGGCGTCGCAGTTTGCGGGGCGTTTGAGGTGAGATTTCCTCGCCGATTTTGCTCGCCGAAGCCTATTGAAGCCAAGATCGCGCGCTTGCCAGCGATGCAAATGACCGCAACGGCTGAACTAAACCTTTGGATATTGCGCCGACGACGGCCGGCTCAGGCGAACTGGTCGTCGGCGTCCAGCTCCGCCCTGTCGCCGCTCATGCATCGTCGCGACTCAGCGAGAACGCGGCGCGGCGCTCCGCCGCGCGATTTCCGCGGCGACCGCGTCGTGGTTCTGTACGAAGGCCGCCAAGCGATCGACGTCGCTTATGCGCACGCTTTCGCGATCGACCGTGACGCCCAAGTCGCTCAACTTGCCGAGCGCGCGCGAAAAGCTCTCGGGCTTCATGCCGAGCCTGTTGGCGATCAGCGACTTTTCATAGGGCAGGGCGATCTCGGCCGGACCGGATTTGGCGGCGGTCTGCGCGAGAAAGAAATCGGCGATGCGTTGCGGCGCCGATTGCGCCTTGAGTTGTTCGATCTCGTCGACCAGTTGCCTGAGGCGGAGCGACGCCGCGGCGAGCATGTCGAAGGCGAGCTGCGGCTGCGCGAGAACGGCGCGCCGCAGGTTCGCGGCGTCGACCTTGAGAATGCGCGCCGGCGACACCGCTTCGCAGCTCGCGGGGTAACGTCCGCCCAGGAACATCGCGACTTCGGCGAAGGTTTCGCCGGCCGAGAAGATCGCGACGACGACTTCCTCGCCGTCCTCGCGCAAGCGAAACAGTTTGGCCCATCCTTCGATCACGCAAAAGAAGCCTTCCGCCGGATCGCCCTGCTGAAAGATTTGTTCGCCGCGCGCATAGGATCGCGGCTTGCGGTCCTGGATCATCGCGCGAGAGATCGTCGGGCCCATCGCCTTGAACAGCGGCGCCCGCATCACAATGTCCCAATCGCGAGCCGAAAGGCCCATGCTTTGTCTCTCGCGCCAGCGCGTGCATAGCAGAATTTCGACCCACCTGCACGAGCGGCGCGAAAACCTATCGTCCCCGAATTTGCTGGGAAATGACCTGCGCCGCGTCACTCAACCGGTGCTCCAAGCGCGCGGTCGGCGCATCCCCGCGATCTTGCAAGCTTGTCCCGGATAGCCGAACGGGAACAGTTCGAACAAGCGGTTGCGCGAAGCGCCGTGCGCTTCCTTGAGATGGCGCATGACGAAACGGGCATCGGCCGCGACCTGATGCTCGTCATGGAACTTGCGCATGAAGCGTATCGCGTCCCAATGTTCCTCGGTGAGCGCGACGCCGGACGCGAGCGCCGTCTCGCGCGCCCAATCCTCGGTCCACTCGCTGGGATCGACGAGGTAGCCTTCCTTATCGACCGTCGGCGTCGCCAAGATCTCCTCCCTTGCGTTTGCACGGCGCTGCGCCAGCGGCGTCTCGCGCCGCCGTCTCCTAGCGCGAATTGCCGCAGGGCGACTTAACAAAAGTCAAGGACGCGCGGCGCGACGCCGTTACCCTTCGTTGCGCCGGGAAATTGGGGCTTTCGGGCGCGCGGTCCTGGGTGCGCATGATTTCGACGAGGCGTCGGGTTCGCGATCAATCCCGAACATCGCGTTCCGCGACATTCCAAGGTCAATGAACATGAACGAAGCGACGCAACAATCAGGAACCGATATCGCCTATCGCTTGAGAGGCCGGCCGACGGCGGGTCTCGCGATGGGGACATGGGGGTTCTTCATCGGCTTCGCCGCCGTGTCGCTCTATGGGCCGGCGGCGAAATATTTCCAGGAACAGATGCACCTGAGCGGGCTCACCCTGGGGCTCCTGGTCGCGGCTCCGCAACTGACGGGTTCGCTGCTGCGGATTCCGTTTGGCGCATGGGTCGATCGCGTCGGCGGCCGGCTGCCGATGTTGACGCTCTTCGGCCTCTCCCTGGTCGGCATGTGGGGGCTCGTCTTCATCTTGATGACCGCCAAGACGCTGACCGTCGGGGCCTATCCGATCATCGTCATGTTCGGCTTCCTGAGCGGCTGTGGCGTCGCCTCCTTTTCGGTCGGTATCCCGCAGGTGTCCTATTGGTACCCGCAATCCCGGCAGGGCACGGTGCTCGGCGCCTACGGCGGGATCGGCAATCTTGCGCCGGGCCTGTTCACGCTCGTGTTGCCCTATGCGATCGCCGCCTGGGGCCTGGCGGGCTCGTACTTCGCGTGGTTCGGGTTCTTGCTCGTCGGCGCCGTTATCTATGCTTGGCTGGCGCGCGACGCATATTTCTTCCAGCTCCGCCAGCAAGGCTTCGACGCCGACGCGAGCCGGCAAATCGCTCGTAGCAAGGGCCAGGAACTCTTCCCCAATGAAAGAGTGTGGCAGGCCGTCATCACCGCCGCCGAAGACCCGCGCAGCTGGGGCCTCGTCGCGCTGTACTTTGTTTCCTTCGGCGGATTCCTCGCGCTCACGGCGTGGTTCCCGATCTACTGGATCAACCTTCATCATATGGACGTGAAATCCGCCGCGCTGCTCGGCGGTCTCGGGTTCTCGCTGTTGGCGGCGATCGTTCGCGTGTTCGGCGGCGTTCTCTCGGAACGGATCGGCGGCGAACGGACGGCCATCTTCGCCTTCGCCGGCGTCCTCATCGGCGCCTTGATGCTCGCTTACTTGGAGGATTTCAATTCCGCGCTCGCCGGCGAGCTGCTGATCGCTCTCGGCATGGGCGTGGGCAACGCCGCGGTATTCAAGATGGTTCCGAAATATGTGCCGGAAGCGGTTGGCGGGGCGGCCGGATTGGTCGGCGGGCTCGGCGCGCTCGGCGGATTCGTCATTCCGCCGTTTCTGGGGGCCGTCGTCGACGCAATGGGCGAGCGCGGCTACGCCGGCGGCTTCTTCGCCTATGTCGTGCTGGCGGCGGTTGCGATCGTCATCTCGCTCTATTTCTGGCGGCTCGACCGCGCCGCCAAATCGACGGCGGGCGCTTCCAAGCCGCAGCCTTCGCGCTAGAGGCCGGTCGCCGCCGAACACGCTCCAGGACGTTTCCCATGTCGCATTTTCTCGATCGGCTCACCTTCTTCCGCAGAAAAGGGATGCCGTTTTCCGACGGCCACGGAATCGTGACGAACGAAGATCGGAGCTGGGAGGACGGTTATCGCAAGCGCTGGAGTCACGACAAGATCGTACGCTCCACGCACGGCGTGAACTGCACCGGCTCGTGCTCCTGGAAGATCTACGTCAAGGGCGGCATCGTCACTTGGGAGACGCAGCAGACCGATTATCCGCGCACGCGCCCCGATTTGCCCAATCACGAACCGCGCGGCTGCGCGCGCGGCGCTTCGTATAGCTGGTACCTCTATTCGGGCGCGCGGGTGAAATATCCGATGGTCCGCAGCCGGCTGTTGAAACTCTGGCGCGCGGCGCGCGCGACCGCGTCTCCCGTCGCCGCCTGGGGATCGATCGTCGAGGCGCCCGAGAAGCGCAACGCCTATGTGTCGATCCGCGGCCACGGCGGCTTCGTGCGCGCGACCTGGGACGAGGTCAACGAAATCATCGCCGCCGCCAACGCCTACACGATCAAAAAGCATGGCCCCGACCGCGTCGCCGGCTTCTCGCCGATCCCGGCGATGTCGATGGTCTCCTACGCCGCAGGCTCGCGCTACCTCTCGCTGATCGGCGGCGTCTGCCTTTCCTTCTACGACTGGTACTGCGACTTGCCGCCCGCCTCGCCGCAGACCTGGGGCGAGCAAACCGACGTGCCGGAAAGCGCGGACTGGTACAACGCCGGATTTCTCATTCTCTGGGGCTCCAACGTGCCGCAAACGCGCACGCCCGACGCCCATTTCTACACCGAGGCGCGCTATCGCGGGGCGAAGAGCGCGGTGGTGAGCCCCGATTACGCCGAGGCGACGAAATTCGCCGACATCTGGCTCAATCCCAAGCAGGGCACCGACGCCGCGCTGGCGCTCGCCATGGGCCATGTGATCCTGCGCGAATTCCATCTCGATCGGCGCGTGCCCTATTTCGACGACTATGTCCGCCGCTTCACCGACATGCCGTTCCTCGTGCGGCTGGTCGAACGCGACGGGCGCCTCGTCCCCGAACGCTTCCTGCGCGCGAGCGAACTTCCGGGCGCGCTCGGCGAGGCGAACAATCCGGAATGGAAGGCGGTGGCGATCGACGAGGCGAGCGACGCCCTCGTCGCGCCGCTCGGCTCGGTCGGCTATCGCTGGGGCGAGAGCGGCAAGTGGAATCTCGAGGAGAAGGACGGAAGCGGCCTGGCGACCCGCCTGCGGCTGACCCTGGCTGGCGAAAAGTCGCAAGTCGCCGCAGTTGATTTCCCGTATTTCGGCGGCCGCGCGGTCGCGCCGTTCGCCGCCACCGCGCACGGGGATATCCTTACGCGCGACGTCCCCATTCGCACGCTCGCGACCGCCGACGGCAAGACGATCACGGTCGCGACCGTCTACGATTTGCTGATGGCCAACTACGGCCTCGACCGCGGCTTCGGCGGCGCCGCCGCCAAGTCCTACGACGACGACGCGCCGTTCACGCCCGCCTGGGCCGAACGGGTGACAGGCGTCAAGCGCGACGCGATCATCACTGTCGCTCGCGAATTCGCCGCCAACGCCGAGAAGACCAACGGCCGCTCGATGATCATCATCGGCGCCGGCATGAACCATTGGTACCACATGGACAT
>JBEKFO010000091.1:0-11387 GCA_050013275.1 Roseiarcus sp.
GCCGCCACGTTGGCGGCCTGGAACAAATTGTCGATGGTGCGGCGGATCGGCGCGCCGCGCGGCTGCGTCACCCATTCGTAGCTCCCGAGGCTCGCGATCGAAACCGGACCTCGCCCGAGCAAAGGATGGCCGCGCCGCACGATCAGCCGCGCTTCCTCGACGCCGATCGTCAGGCTGTCGAACAGCCGCGGGTCGAGATCGTCGGGCACGCGCGCGATGATGAAATCGAGCCGCGAGGCGAGCAGATCGCGCGCCAAGACGCTGCTGTTGTCGATCTTGATGTTGAGCTCGATCGACGGCGCCTTGGCGCGAATTTGCGCCACGGCCGGCGCCGCAAGATCGATCGCCGGCGCGGTGACCGCGCCCAGCGAAACAACGCCGCGCCGTCCTGCGCGCAAATCGGCGAATTCCAACTCGGCCTGCGACAATTGCAACAACATCGAGCGCGCATGACGCGCCAGCGCCTGACCCAGCGGCGTCAACCGAACGCCGCGGGACAGCCGCTCGCATAGCGGGGCTTCGAGCAGAGCCTCCAATTCGGCGATCATGCGCGAGGCGGCAGGCTGCGACATGTTCACCGCCTGCGCGGCGGCGCTCACCATTTCTGTTTCCGCAAGCGCCGCGATCAAGCGCAGATGCGCGACCTTCAGCCGGCTGTGCGGCGGCGGTTTAGCGGCGGTGCGCCGTCCGCGCGCCGTCGATCGAAGCGATCGGTTTTCGTCCTTCATTCCGTGCGATGCCCCCGCCGGCCGACGCCGATTTTTGTAATATACCAAATGTGAATAGATAACGCCAAGTTGCGCATTTGACTGTCATAACATTTTCCAACTAGCTAGCCGCGCCTCGCGCGAGCGACAGCGGCCGCCGAGGTCCGTCGGCCACTGTTCCAGCCGTCGATACGGCCGCGTAGCGGCGAAGCGTTCGAGTTTTCGGATTCCATGGGAGGTATGGACAATGAAGTTTAAATCTTTCGCCGCCGCGATCGCGCTGGGGGTGTTCGCCCTCGGCGGCGCTGCGCACGCCGGGGACAAGGGCACGATCGGCATCGCCATGCCGACCAAGTCCTCGGCGCGCTGGATCGCCGACGGCGACAATATGGTCAAGGTTCTTCAGGCCAAAGGCTACAAGACCGACCTGCAATACGCCGACAACGACATTCCCAATCAGCTCGCGCAGATCGAGAACATGATCACCAAAGGCGAGAAGGTCCTGGTGATCGCCGCCATCGACGGCACCACTCTGTCGAACGCGCTGCAGAAGGCCGCCGACGCGGGCATCAAGGTCATTTCCTACGATCGCCTGATCCGCGGCTCGGCCAACGTCGACTTCTATGCGACCTTCGACAATTTCCAGGTCGGCGTCCTTCAGGCGACCAGCATCGTCCACGGCCTCGGGCTCGACGCCGGCAAGACCGGCCCCTTCAACATCGAACTGTTCGGCGGCTCGGCCGACGACAACAACGCCTTCTTCTTCTACAACGGCGCGATGTCGGTGCTGCAGCCCTACCTCGACAGCGGCAAGCTCGTCGTGCAGAGCAAGCAGATGGGCATGGACAAGGTCTCGACCCTGCGTTGGGACGCCGCGGTCGCGCAGGCTCGCATGGATAACCTGCTCAGCGCCTTCTACACGAAGCAGAAGGTCGATGCGGTTCTCTCGCCCTACGACGGCCTGAGCATCGGCATCATCTCCGCGCTCAAGGGCGTCGGCTACGGCTCGAAGGATCTGCCGATGCCGGTCATCTCCGGCCAGGACGCCGAAGTGCCTTCGATCAAGTCGATCATCGCTCATGAGCAATATTCGACGATCTTCAAGGACACCCGCGACCTCGCCAAGGTCGCGGCCGGCATGGTCGACGCAGTGGTTTCCGGCGGCAAGCCCGAAATCAACGACACCAAGACCTACAACAACGGCGTCAAGGTCGTTCCCTCCTACCTCCTGAAGCCCGTCGCGGTCGACGCCAGCAACTGGAAAGCCGCGCTGGTCGACACCGGCTATTACAAGGCCGAACAGTTCCAATGATCGGCTGAGGCAATCCCTGGCCTCCGCGCTGACGAAGAGCGCGGAGGCCTTTTCGTTTCGAGTGGCGCGCCCGGTTCTTTTGCGGCATTCATGAACGATGAGCGAAAAGTCGAGTTTGCGATGAACGCAATCCTGGAAATGCGGGGGATCACCAAGAGGTTTCCCGGCGTGACGGCGCTGCGCGACGTCAATCTCGTGGTCAAAGAGGGCGAGATTCATGCAATCTGCGGCGAGAACGGCGCCGGCAAGTCGACGCTGATGAAGGTCTTGAGCGGCGTCTACCCCTTCGGCTCCTACGAAGGGCAGATCATCTACAAGGGCGAGGAGCGGCGCTTCGCCGGCATCGCCCACAGCGAACATCTCGGCGTCATCATCATTCACCAGGAACTGGCGCTGGTGCCGCTGCTGTCGATCGCCGAAAACATCTTTCTCGGCAACGAGCCGGCCAAAATGGGGGTCATCGACTGGGCCGAGGCGTTCAATCGCAGCCGCGAGCTCCTGCAAAAGGTCGGCCTCAAGGAATCGCCCGACGCGTTGATCACCAATCTCGGCATCGGCAAGCAGCAGTTGGTCGAGATCGCCAAGGCTCTCGCCAAGAAAGTCAAGCTGCTGATCCTGGACGAGCCGACCGCGAGCCTCAATGAAGCCGACAGCGACGCGCTGCTGAAGCTGCTGATCGAATTCCGCGCGCAGGGCATCACCTCGATCCTCATTTCGCACAAGCTCAACGAACTGGCGAAGGTCGCCGATTCGATCACGGTGCTGCGCGACGGCACGACCGTCGAGACGATCGATTGCCACCTCGAAAAAATCAGCGAAGGCCGCATCATCAAGAGCATGGTCGGGCGCGAAATGTCCGACCGCTATCCCCATCGCGACCCCAAGATCGGGGAAAAGCTGTTCGAGATCCGCAATTGGCGGGTGGAGCATCCGCAGCACGCCGGCCGCGAGGTGATCAAGGGCGTCGATCTTCACGTCAACAGGGGCGAAATCGTCGGCATCGCCGGCCTGATGGGCGCCGGGCGCACCGAACTGGCTATGAGCGTGTTCGGCCGCGCCTACGGCCGCAACGTCACCGGCACGGCGGCGATGGACGGCAAGGAAATCGACATCGGCACGATCCAGAAGGCGGTGGCGAACGGCATCGCCTACGTCACCGAAGATCGCAAGTCGCTCGGCCTGGTGCTCAACGAGGACATCAAGAACAACGTCACGCTCGCCAATTTGCCCGGCGTCGCCTGGCGCGGCGTCATCGACGAGGCGCGCGAAGCCGCCGTCGCCAACCGCTATCGCGGCACGCTCAAGATCCGCTCTTCCGGGATTTACCAGCGCGCGCTCAATCTCTCCGGCGGCAATCAGCAAAAGGTCGTGCTGAGCAAGTGGCTGTTCGCCCAGCCGCAGGTGCTGATCCTCGACGAGCCGACGCGCGGCATCGACGTCGGCGCGAAATACGAAATCTACACGATCATCAACGAACTGGCCGACGCCGGCAAAGGCGTCGTCGTCATTTCCTCGGAAATGCCCGAACTCCTGGGCGTCTGCGACCGCATCTATGTCATGAACGAAGGGCGCTTCGTCGACGAAATGCCGGCCAAGGACGCCACGCAGGAGAAGATCATGGCCTCGATCATGCGGCAATACGGAGCGGTGCAATGAAACACGAGACCGTCACGGCTTCGGGTTCGGAGCAGGCGGACGCCCACGCCAGCTTCTGGCGGAACAACCTGCGCGATTACGGCCTGTTGTTCTCCCTGCTGGTGATCATGGGGTTCTTCTATTTCCTGACGGATGGCGTGTCGCTCGCGCCGCTCAACGTCACCAACCTCATCTTGCAGAACAGCTACGTGGTCATCATGGCGCTCGGCATGTTGCTGATCATCGTCGGCGGCAACATCGACCTTTCCGTCGGCTCGATCGTCGGCTTCGTCGGCGCGGTCGCCGCGACGATGATGGTGGGATTTCACCTTCCGGGTGTCGACGTCGACGTCAAGGTTCCCTGGGAGGCCGTCGTCCTGTTCTCGCTGGTCCTCGGCGGCGCGATCGGCGCGGCGCAGGGCTATTTCGTCGCCTTCAGCAAGATCCCCTCGTTCATCGTGACGCTCGGCGGCATGTTGATCTTTCGCGGCCTAACCGGCAACATGCTGCTCGGCCAATTCGTCGGCCCGTTTCCCAAGGCGTTCCAAGACATCAGCGCCGGCTTCATCCCGGACTTCGGCGATTTCGATTTCCTCAAGCCCCTGGTCGGCGATTCGCACTTCCACTGGGGCTCGATGTTGGTCGGAATCGTCGGCGTCGCGGCGCTGATCTATACCGGCGTGCGCCGCTGGCGCCATTCGCGCGCGCAATCGATGGAAACGGAGCCCTTCGCTCTCTTCATCGGCAAGACGGCGATCTTTTCGCTGCTGATTCTGTTCTTCAGCTACCAGCTCGCATCCTACAAAGGCTTGCCCGAAGTGCTGATCATCATGGGCGTGCTGACGCTCATCTACGCCTTCGTGACGACGCGCATGACCATCGGCCGGCGCATCTACGCGCTCGGCGGCAACAAGCTGGCGGCGCAGCTCTCCGGCATCCGGACCGAGCGGCTGACCTTCCTCACCTTCGTCAACATGGGCGTGCTCGCCGGGCTCGCCGGCCTCATCGTCGCCGCGCGCCTCAACTCGGCGACGCCGAGCGCGGGCCTTTCGTTCGAGCTCGACGTCATCGCCGCCTGCTTCATCGGCGGCGCCTCGGCCTCCGGCGGCGTCGGCAAGGTGATGGGCGTCGTCATCGGCGCCTTCGTCATGGGCGTGATGAACAACGGCATGTCGATCTACGGCCTCGGCATTTACTGGCAGCAGGTCGTCAAGGGCATCGTGCTGCTCGCCGCCGTCTACGTCGACGTCTACCAGAAGAATAAGGGGTGAGCGGCGGAGTCCCCTCTCGCGCTTCGCGGGAGGGGGTCGGGGTGAGGGTCCTTAAGCCTCAGCGCTTCAGCCAAACACCCTCATCCGGCCGCGCTTCGCGCGTCCGCCTTCTCTCGTGAACGGGAGAGGGGTTCGCTCACCCGCCTTCCACCTCCTCCATCGCCAGCCGCGCCATTAGCGGCACGGCGGCGCCCATTTTCGCAGCGCGTTCCGGGTTGGAGGCGTTGCCGTCGAACGAGCGCTTGTAGACGCCCTGCACGATCGCGGCGATGCGGAAGAAGCTGAAGGCGATGAGAAAGGGCCAGTCCGGGATTGCCGAGAGCCCCGCGCGGCGGCAGTAAGCGGCGACGTAGGCCGCTTCGTCGGGAAGGCCGAGCGCGGCGCGGTCGACGCCCGCGAGGCCGCGAAATTCGCCGGCGTTGGGCAGCCGCCATTGCATGCACTGATAGGCGAGGTCGGCGAAGGGATGGCCGAGCGTCGACAGCTCCCAGTCGAGCACGGCGAGCAGGCGCGGCCCGCCGTGAGCGAAGATCATGTTGTCGATGCGCCAATCGCCGTGGACGAGCGCGACGCGGCCGTCATCAGCCGGCGTATGCGCGCCGAGCCACGCGATAAGCCGGTTCATGTCGGCGATTTCGCCCGTTTCGCTGGCGCGATATTGCTCGCTCCAACGCTGCAATTGGCGCGCGAAGTAATTGCCGGGCTTGCCGTAGTCGGAGAGGCCCGCCGCGGCGACGTCGATCGCATGCAGGCGCGCGAGCGCTTCGTTCATCGCGTCGTAGACCCCGGCGCGCTCCTCGCGCGTCGAGCCGGGCATCGCCGGATCCCAGAAGATGCGCCCGTCGACATGGCTCATGAGGTAAAAGACGGAGCCGACGACGCTCTCGTCCTCGCACAGCGCCAGCGCGCGCGGCGCAGGAAAACCGGAGCCCTCCAGCGCGGCGAGCACGCGATACTCGCGCTCGACCATATGCGCCGACTTGAGCAGCTTGCCCGGCGGCTTGCGCCGCAGCACGTAGGCGCCGCTCGCCGTCGTCAGCAGATAGGTCGGGTTCGATTGGCCGGTGGCGAATTTGCGCGCTTGGCTCGGACCGACATAACCCTTCACATGCGCGCCCGCCCAGGCGTCGAGCGCGGTCGTGTCCTCGGGGAACCCCATCCCGTTCACCGCGCCTCGCTCGCGTTCGCGTAGCGCTTCAGCTCGGCCTTCGAGATGACGAGCCGATGCACCGCGTCGGGCCCGTCGGCGAGGCGCAGGGTGCGCACGTTCGCCCACATCCGCGCGAGCGGGAAGTCCTGGCTGACGCCGGCGCCGCCGTGCATCTGCACCGCTTGGTCGATCACCTCGAGCGCGACGCGCGGCGCGATCACCTTGATCTGCGAAATGAGCGGCGCGGCGGCGCGCACGCCTTGCGTGTCCATCGCCCATGCGGCCTTGAGGCACAGAAGGCGCGCCATTTCGATGCTCATGCGCGCTTCGGCGATGATGTCGCGATTGGCGCCGAGCGCCGAGAGCTTCTTGCCGAAAGCCTCGCGCGCTACCGAACGCCGACACATCGCCTCGAGGGCGCGCTCGGCCTGGCCGATCGCGCGCATGCAATGGTGAATGCGCCCGGGCCCCAGCCGGCCCTGCGCAATTTCGAAGCCGTGCCCGCGCCCCAGAATCAGCGCGTCCTTGCGCACGCGAACGTCAGTGAGACGAATGTGCAAGTGGCCGTGCGGCGCGTCGTCGGCGCCATAGATCGTCAGCGCCCGCACCTTTTCGACGCCCTTGCTCGCGGCGGGAACCAGCAGCATCGAATGGCGCGCATGGCGCGACGCTTCCGGGTCGGTCAGCGCCATTACGATGTAGAGCGAGCAACGCGGATCGCCGGCGCCGGAGGACCAGCACTTTTCGCCGTTGAGCACCCATTGGTCGCCGTCGAGTCGCGCGTCCATCGCGATGTTGGTCGCGTCCGACGAGGCGACGCCGGGCTCCGTCATCAAATAGGCCGAGCGCGCCCGGCCCTCGAGCAGATCGGGCAGCCAGCGCTGCTTTTGCTCGGGCGAGCCGTAGCGCTCCAGCACTTCCATGTTGCCGGTGTCGGGCGCCGAACAATTGAAGACTTCGGAGGCGAGCGACGACCAGCCCATTTCCTCCGCGAGATAGGCGTATTCGACCGTCGTCAGGCCGTAGCCCTTGTCGGAATCGGTGAGCCAGAAGTTCCATAGGCCCTGCGCGCGGGCCTTCTTTTTCAGCGATTCACGGATTTCGATCATGCGCGCGGTCGGCGTCCAGCGATCGCCCTCGCGGCCGACCTCGGCTTCGTACTCCTCTTCGAGCGGCATGATTTCATCGCGCACCATCGCGCGGACCGCGGCGATGAGCGGGCGGACTTTGTCGGTGACGCCGAGATCCATGTCTTTCTCCCCTAGCCAGATTTTCGGCGCGAGTTGACCCTCAATCGCGTTCGCGCGCAAGGGAGCGCCCATGCAAAGAGGCCGAGAAAGCCCCAGCCCCTTTGTCGTAACGCGCGCGGCCCGACGCGCGCTACCTGGAAAACGGAACTCGGATATTCGGGGCCTGGAGATCGGCGAGGATGTCCGCGCGCATTCGCCCGTCGCGTTCGCCGTGGCAAGTCGTCTTCGCGCCGTCAGGGAAAGCCGCTGGTTTGGCGATCCCCTTGTCCAGCTTACGGCAGATCCGGTCGCCGACCGCCGCCGTTAAGGCGTCGAAGTCGGCGAAGGGGTGGGCTGAGGCGACGCGGGCGCCGCGGCGGCCGGCGTTGCAGCGGCGGCGGGCGCGGGCGTGGCGGTCGCTGCAGGCGCGGACGTGGCCGCGGGCGTGGCGGACGCGGCCGGCGCCGGCGTCGCGGCGGCGGCCGGCGACGGGAATGGAACCGGGTTGTCGGACAAGGTGTGGAGATAGGCGAGAATGTCCGCGCGCTTTTGCGCGTCCGGTTCGCCCGGGAATGACATCTTGGTGCCCTGGACCAAAGCCGACGGCTTGGTGATCCACTTGTTGATCTGCTCGTAGGTCCAATCGCCGCCCAACGCCTTCAGGCCGTCGGAATAGGCGAAACCGGCGATCGAGGCGACCGTGCGCCCGACGACGCCGTAAAGCGGCGGGCCGACCTTGGCTGCGCCGCCTTTGTCGAAGGAATGGCAGGCCTCGCAAGCTTTGGCGTCGGCCTGTCCCTTGGCCGCGTCCGCCTTGGCGAGCAGGGCGGGAAGCGCCACCGCCGGCGCCGGAGCGGCGGCGGGCGCGGCGGCGGCGGGCGCGGCGCCGGGCAGCTCGTAGCCGGGCTTCTCCAGTTTATTGGGCGCGAAAACCGCGTTGGAAAACACTCCGAGCGTCATCGTTCCCAGCAACGCGCCGAGGACGGCGAGAGCGATCTTGTTGGCGTTCGTCGTTTCCATGCGCGCGGGCGGCCCCGATCTGAACGTCGATCGGCGGGGCGCCCGAGGCCCCGCCGAAAATTCTGATTAGCGGCTTTGCGCCGGACTTGGCAACACGTATAAGCGCCGCGCCGCAGCCTTTTTTCCGACTGCGCGAGCCGAACCCGCCCATGACCAACCCGATCGTCCTCATCCCCGCGCGCATGACCTCGACGCGCCTGCCCGGCAAGCCGCTCGCCGACATCCACGGCGAGCCGATGATCGCGCACGTCTGGCGGCGCGCCGTCGAAGCCGACGTCGGGCCGGTTCTGGTCGCGGCCGACGATTCCAGGATCGTCGACGCGATCGAGGCGATCGGCGGACGCGCCGTGCTGACGCGGCCCGACCACGTCTCGGGCTCCGACCGGATTTTCGAGGCCGTCAGCGCCTTCGATTCGCGCGGGCGCTTCGACGTCGTCGTCAACGTGCAGGGCGATCTGCCGACCATCGAGAGGAGCGCCGTGCGCGCCGCGGTCGGCCCGCTGAGCGATCCCGCGGTCGACATCGCGACGTTGGCGACGCCGATCACCCGCGCCGAAGAGCGCGACGATCCCAACGTCGTCAAGGCGGTGGGGACCGAGGTCGGCCCGGGGCGCCTGCGAGCGCTCTATTTCACCAGGACCCGAGCGCCCTGGGGCGAGGGACCGCTCTACCATCACATCGGCCTTTACGCCTATCGGCGCGAAGCGCTGGCGCGCTTCGTCGCGCTCAAGCCCTCGCCGTTGGAGCGGCGCGAAAGGCTCGAACAATTGCGCGCGTTGGAGGCGGGCATGCGCATCGACATCGCGCTGGTCGACGTCGCGCCGCTCGGCGTCGACACGCCCGAAGACTTGCGCCGCGCCCGCGAGATGCTGGCCTCCAGGGAAAAGCCATGACCGAAGCCAAGACCATCGCCTACCAGGGCGAGCCGGGCGCCAATTCGCACATCGCCTGCCTCGACAACTATCCCGAATTCACGCCGCTGCCGTGCGCGACTTTCGAGGACGCCTTCGCCGCCTTGCAGGACGAAACGGCCGATCTCGGCATGATCCCGATCGAGAATTCGATCGCCGGCCGCGTCGCCGACATCCATGCTCTGCTGCCCGCTTCCGGCCTGCACATCGTCGCCGAAACCTTTTTGCCGATCCACTTCCAACTGCTCGGAGTTCCCGGCGCGACGCTCGAAGGCTTGCGCAGCGTCACTAGCCACGTCCACGCGCTCGGCCAATGCCGCAAGATCATCCGCAAATACGCGCTCAAGCCGGTGGTCGCCGGCGACACCGCCGGCTCGGCGCGCGAAGCGGCGGAGTTGCGCGATCCGACCCGCGCCGCGCTGGCGAGCCGGCTCGCGGGCGAAATCTACGGCTTGAGGACTCTGGCCGCCGACGTCGAGGACGAGGCGCACAACACCACGCGCTTCGTCGTCCTCTCCAAGACGCCGCGCTGGGCGGCCGCGCACGACGGGCCGCTGGTGACGACCTTCGTCTTTCGCGTGCGCAACGTCCCCGCCGCGCTCTACAAGGCGCTCGGCGGCTTCGCCACCAACGGCGTCAACATGACCAAGTTGGAGAGCTACATGGTCGAGGGCGAATTCTCCGCGACCCAATTCCTCGCCGACGTCGACGGCCATCCCGACGATCCGCCGCTCAAGCGCGCGCTCGAAGAACTCGAGTTTTTCTCGCGCGAGATGCGCATCCTCGGCGTCTACCCCGCGCATCCCTTCCGCGTCGAGACGCAGCGGGGGGCGGAATAGCGAAGGCGCGCGCCCCTTCGCCTCCGCGCTACGAAGTTCACCCATCTTGGCGACAGCGCGGCCAAATGTGCGATCCGGTGAGCCTCCCCGGCGGGAAACGCGCCTACTTCGTCCCGAACATCCGGTCGCCCGCGTCGCCCAGGCCCGGCACGATATAACCGTGGTCGTTGAGCCTTTCGTCGATCGCCGCGGTCCAGACCTCCACGTCGGGATGGACCTTGGTGAGGCGCGCGACGCCCTCCGGGGCCGCCAGCAGGCAGACGAAGCGGATGTCCTTGACGCCGCGGCTCTTCAAGCGGTCGATCGCGGCCACCGCGGAATTGCCGGTGGCGAGCATCGGGTCCATGACGATGACCAGCCGACCGGCGACGTCGACGGGCGCCTTGAAATAATATTCGACCGCCTTCAGCGTCTTGGGGTCGCGGTAGAGGCCGATATGGGCGACCCGCGCGCTCGGCACCAGGTCAAGCATGCCGTCGAGAAACCCGACGCCGGCGCGCAGAATCGGCGCGAACACCAGCTTCTTGCCGGCGATGGTCGGCTTCATCGTCTTGGCCAGCGGCGTCTCCACCTCGACCATTTCCAGCGGCAGATCGCGCGTCACTTCGTAGCACAGCAGCATGCCGATCTCGTTGAGCAGCTGGCGAAACCCCTTGGTGGAGACCGTCTTGTCGCGCATCAGCGTCAGCTTGTGCTGCACCAGGGGATGATCGACGACGTGGACATTGGACATGGCGGGGCTCCCCCAAACGGACTGGATGCGACATTAGACCAACTCGGGTCGCTTCCGTTGTCGCCGAGGCGATCATCCCCAGATATTCCCAGTGACGAAACGCCGCGAGCGCGAGGATCGAGAAGGGTCTATTGACGGAAGGCGGCCTTCAATGTCTCTTGGCGGGCCAATGGCCAATACACCCACACGCGTCGGCAACCGCAACTGGAATCTGCCGAACCTTCTCACTTATGCTCGGGTGGCGGCGGTTCCGCTCGTCGTCGCCTTCCTGTTGTGGCCGGAGGTCGCCTGGGCGCGCTGGACGGCGCTGGCGATCTACGTGGCGGCGGCGATCACCGATTTTTTCGACGGCTATCTCGCGCGCGTCTGGGCGCAGCAATCCTCGCTCGGGCGCATGCTCGACCCGATCGCCGACAAATTGCTGGTCGCCGCGGCGTTGCTCGCGCTCACCGCCGACGGCGCCATTTCCGGCCCCTCGCTGTGGGCGGCGATCGTCATTCTCTGCCGCGAAATCCTGGTCTCGGGACTGCGCGAGTATTTGGCCGAGTTGCGCGTGCCCGTTCCCGTCACCGCGGTCGCC
>JBEKFO010000092.1:0-11198 GCA_050013275.1 Roseiarcus sp.
CGCGTGACGGCATTGTGGGGGGTCGTCGCGTTAGCGACCCTGGGTCGCTCTCCATAACGGGAGGGGAAGAAGGAGCGGCGCCGGCGACGCGATAAAGCGCCCTGCCCGCCTTCCCTCAGTGCGCGGTGCACACCATGCACGGATCGAAGGAGCGCACGACGTGCTGGACGATCGGCGCCCGCGCGCCGAGCGCGCCGACTTCCAGGCCGCCGAGCGCCCCCTCGAGCGGGCCCGGGCGGCCCGACGCGTCGCGCGGCGAAAAGTTCCAGGTGGTCGGCGCGATGATCTGATAGCGGGCAATCACGCCATCGCGCGCGACGACCCAGTGGCCGAGCGCGCCGCGCGCCGCTTCGACGAGCCCCGCCGCGCGCCCTTCGGGCGGAATCTCCAATTGATGGCAGAACGCGTCTTTGAGCCGCAGTGCGCGCAGCCAGCCGCCAAGGGCGTGCGTCAGGATGGCGACTTCGATCATGCGGGCGACGACGCGCCCGCGCACGGTGCTCGCGCCGTCGCATCGCAGCAAGTCGAGAATCAACGGATGGCCGTCGACCGCCTGGCGTGCGAACGCGCCGACCTCCGCCGCCTTGCCGCAATAGCGCGGCGCCTTGGCCCACGAATAGGCTCCGGGCTTCTGCGCGGCGGGAATGGTCTCCGCTTCGAAAGGATGCGCGGCGCTCTCACGCATCCAGGAGTGCGCGACATCTTCGCCGATCGCCGCCGCGTCGACGGGCAGGACCTCGTCGCCCGCGCGCAGCCCTCGCGCGAACAACGGTCCGGCGACCCCGTGATAGGCGCCGAAGCTCATGAGCGGGCCCGGCCCGCAGCCCGCCGCCTCGAGGCGCAGGTCCGCGGCGATGCGCAAGAACGCCGCGAAGTCGCTCGCGCGACCTGGTCCTGCCGCGAAGGCGTCGAGCTCGCCGACGTTCTCCAGCGCGAGGATGTCGTCGAGCGCGACCCCGAACAGCGCGCCTTCAAGAAAGGTCTGGAATTCCGCAACCAGGCCCAGCAATTGCACGCGTTCGCCCATGCCGACCGCACGCGTCGTTCCGCCCGGTTGAAAGGCGAGTGAATGCGGCCATTTGCCGGCGAGGACGCCCATCATTTCCAACAGGCGACGGCGCGCCGGCAACACTTCGCGCGCGGCCTCGCCGCTCACCGCCTTGAAGCGCTTCGTCGTCGCCTCGGACCAGCGCCGGTCGGAATACTCGGCGCGCGCGAAGTCCGGCATGAAGAAGAGATAGAAGTGGGTGAGGTGGTCGGCGACGTTCTCCGCGGCATGGGCGATGTTGGCCGCCAGGATTCCATTGTCCACGGCCTGCCCGCCCGCCAGCTCGCGCAACGCCGTCGCGGCGGCGATCGACTGTGAAACCGAACAGATGCCGCAGACGCGCGGCGCGATCACCAGCGCGTCGAGCGGCGTGCGCCCGCCGAGCAACTGCTCGTAGCCGCGATAGAGCGTCGTCGTCACCTCGGCGCTGGCGATGCGCCCGTCTTCGATTTCGAGCGCGACTTCGAGATCGCCCTCGACGCGATTGAAAGGACCCACAACCGTGCGCGTCATGCTTCGGGGCCCTTGGCGCGCCGCGGCTCCTGAACCACGCGGTCCGAGGTGGCGTTCTGGCTGACGCGCTTGGGCGTCGCCGATTTCGACAGCGCCGCCAGCGCGACGAACCAGGCCTTGGGCATATCGAGCGGCAGGTTGACGGGAATGCCGCCGACGGTCGGCGTCTCGAGAAAGCTGCGCGTCGCCTCGAAACCCGGCGAGGTGCAGGCGATGCAGGGATAGCCGCCGTGGGTGCACGAGCCCGAGCCGTTCCAGCCGCGCTGGTTGCAGTCGCCGACCGCCTGGGTCGCTTTGCAACCGAGGTGCTCCATAAGACAGCCGAGATCGGAGAGTTTCTCGGCGCTCGCCTTGAACTCGTAATATTCGTTACGCTCGCAGCCGTGATGAGCGAGCGTCTTGGCGTAGAATTTCGGTCGTCCGAGCGCGTCGAGATCGTCGGCGGCGAAGTCGTCCATGCGCAGCGCGGCGATCGTCTCGATGATCCAGCCGGGATGCGGCGCGCAGCCCGCGACGTTGATGACGGGAAGGCCGGAGCGAGAGCGAAAATCCTCGCCGAGCGCGCCGCCGGGAAAGGCGCCTTCGTATTGCAGGCCGCAGGCGTCGGTCGGATTGGGCGCGCCGGCCGGAATGCCGCCGTAGGCCGCGCAACTGCCGACGGCGACGCAATAGCGCGCGCGCGGAGCGATTCGCCTGACCCAATCGAGCATCGTGCGGCCCGAGCCGCCGAAGCGATTGAACAACCCAGAACCGTCCGGCCCGCGCAAGAGCGAGCCCTCGATGCACAAGAGGTCGAGCGGCGTCTCGCCGTTCGCGACGCTATCGAGGATCGCGAGCGCCTCGTCGCCGGTCTCCTCGCTCAGCGAGGGGTGCCAAAGGAGATCGACGTCGAACGCCTTGAGCTCGCCGAACCAGCCCGTGGCGCCGTGCTCGATCGCCGCCATGGTGCAGCCGCCGCAGGAGCCCGCCTGCAGCCACACCATGGAGAATCGCTCCCTAGCGTTCCCTCGCTCCCTCATCGCCTCGGCGCCTTCGTCGATCGGCCTGACCGCCGATGTGCGTCGACTTCGGGCAAGCTGTCAAATGGGCGAGGAACGACGCGGCGCCGTTTCACCGCAGCAGCTTGAACGCGTGCGGCGACCAGTCGTTGCGGGCGACGCCGGGGATGCACCACAGCATGCACAACGGCTCGATCGCGCGCGCGGCCTCGACGGCGCCCATGTCCGCCGTCTCCCAGCCGAACTGGTCGAGCAGAGTCGTCACGGCGCGCTTGGCCTCCTCGTGATCGCCGCAGATGAACATCGTCGGCTTGCCCCCGTCGAACCGCGGGTCGACCATTTGCCCTGCGCCCACGGAATTGAACGCCTTGACGAAATGCGCGGCCGGATACGCCTTTTGCAGCCGCTCCATCAACGAATCGGTCAGGCTGGTGAAGAACGACAGCACGCCATGGACCGGCGGACCGCCGCCGATCGGATTGCAGGCGTCGATCACCGTCTTGCCGGCGATGTTCTCAGCGCCGGCGAGTTTGAGCGCGTCGAGCGCCACCGCGCCGCCGACCGCGAGAACGACAATGTCGCCGAACGCCGCCGCCGCGGCGAAATCGCCGACCTCGACGCCGGGGTGCTTGGCCGCCCATTCGCCGAGCTTGGCCGCTTCGCGCGTGCCGAGCTTCACCTGGTGACCATGTTTGACGAAACCCGCACCCAGCGTCTGCGCGACCGTTCCCGAACCGACGACGCCGATTTTCATGTGCGAACTCCCGTGGGCGAGCGCCCAACGCAACCCGCCTCCTCGGGGCAGATGGGGGCGAAGCGCCGCAGCGTCAAGCGACAGGTGAGCTTCGTCACCCGCGCACGGCCGCCGCCCGCGCCGTGTCAACATCCGGGCTGCGATAGAGCGCCTCGGGCACCCGCGCCAAAGTCGAGTCGAGCAATTGGCGGTCCGCCAGGCCATAATATCTTGCGAAGCTCATGATCAGCGGCCGCCACTTGTCGGGATCGACCCGATTGGGATCGCCGTCCATGAGAATCGATTTGCCCAGGTGCACGCGCTGAATGCGCGCTTCGAACACCCAGGCCCGACCTCGCACCTTCTCATCGTTCTCGCCAATTTCGCGCCAATGCTCGATCTTGGCCTCGAGGTTCACGGGGCATTCCAGCGCCCGCGGCGGACGCACGGTTTGCGACGGCGCCGGCGTCAAGTGCGCGATCTCGAACTTGTGCTTTTCGTGGCGATAGCCGCGCGCGAGCTTACCCGACGGCACGGGATCCGAACCCGTCGTCAAGGCGAGTCGATCGACCGCCGCCGCTTGCGCGTCCGAAGGCAGATTGAGCACGCATTCGCGCGTGCGCTTCAAATTCTCCGTGGTTTTCGAAGCGGCCCCCAATCCCAGAACGCAGCGCCAGCCGAGCCACCATGCCGACGACATCGGCGCCAGATTGATTGAACCATCTTCGTTCTCGGTGCTGATCAGCACGACCGGCGTGCCGAAGTAGAGAATGGCGGGTTCGCCGACTCGATGGGCAAATTGATCGATGTTCTCGTCGTTGGTCATGTCGGCCTCGCGTTGGAGAGCACGAAACCGCTACCCTCCAGCGCGAACGGCGCCCACCCGAAAACGATTGCCGCCGACGGCGCTGCGACGAGACGAGCGCGGGACTACCCTCCCTCGCCATTCCCGGCACGCAACTTCCCCACGATCCCCGTCGGGGCGAAATAGACGGCGAGGATGAACATCAGACCGAGCCACAGCAGCCAGCGATCGGGATGCAACAGCCCCGGCAGCAGCGGCAAGCCGGCCTCGGCCGCGCCTTTCGAAAGCGCGCCCATCGCCGCCTGCAGGTAATTCTGCGCCACGACGAACAACGCCGCGCCGGCGACGGCGCCATAGAGCGAACCCATACCGCCGATCACGACGACGACCAGCACGTCGATCTGAATGGAAAAGCTCAACGCGGTGTCCGGCCCGGTGTAGTGCAGCCACAGCGCGTTGATCGCGCCGGCCGCGGTCGCGCCCGCGGCCGCGATGCAGGTCGCCAGCGTGCGATGGAAAACGATGCGGTAGCCGAGCGCCTCGGCGCGAAACGGGTTCTCGCGGATCGCCTGCAGCACGCGGCCGAACGGCGAGTTGACGATGCGCAGCAGGATGAGGAACAGCGCGACGCAAACGGCGAAAACGAGATAATAGCTCAAGACGCGCCCGGTGATCGCGACGCCGAAGATTTCTCCGCCGATGAGCTTGAATCCAGGGCGAAGAACGAACGGAACCTGGAACGAGCGCCCATCCTCGCCGCCGGTGATTTGCGAAAGCTGCGAGGCCAGAACGTTGAAGGCGTAGGCGACCGCCAGCGTCACCATGGCGAAGAAGATCGACTGCACGCGCAGCGAGAACAGGCCGATCGCCAGCGCCAGCGCGAGCGAGACCGCGAGCCCGGCGACGACGCCGAGCGCGACGGCGCCCCAGCCGGGACCCAGCCCATAAAGCGCCAGCGCGACGCCATAGGCGCCCGTGCCGAACGCCATCACGTGGGCGAAGGAAACGATGCCGGCGTAGCCGAGCAGAACGTCGTAAGAGGCGGCGAGCAGCGCATAGACGCATATTTTCTCTGCGACGTTGAGCGGCTTGGCGCCAGGGAACAGAAATGGCGCAAAGGCGAGCGACAGCGTCACCGCGATCAGCGCGATTCGAAGCGCCCGCCCGCGCGGCGCATCGCCGGAAAGGATCATCATCGCCCGCTCACCGGATATAGGCCGCGTGGGCGCCATAACAGCACCGCGACCATCAGCAGAATGTTCGACACCAGCGCCAATTTCGGCGCCAGGAACCCCGCGTAATTGGCGATCAGAGCGACGAGGATCGCGCCGGTGAAACAGCCGCCGACCGAACCGAGGCCGCCTATGATGATGACGATGAACACCAGCACGAGCAGTTCGCCGCCCATGGAGGCGTGAACCTGGCCGCGATAGAGCGCCCACAGCACGCCGCCGAGGCCCGCCAGCGCGGAGCCCGCCATGAACACGCCGACGAACAACCGGTCGATGCGATAGCCCAGCGCCTCCACCATTTCGCGGTTCTCGACGCCGGCCCGAATCAACAGGCCGATCTTGGTGCGGTTGAGCACGAGCATCTGCGCGGCAAAGACGGCGAGGCCGACGATCGCCGCAAAGACGCGGTACTTCTCGATTGTCGCATCGCCTATGAGGTAAGAGCCGCGAAACGCCGCCGGAGCGGCGAGCGGAATTTGGTCGGGACCGAACAGGGCGTAGAGCAATTGCTCGACGACGATGGCGCCGCCGATCGTCACCAGGATCTGCTTGAGATGCTGGCCATAGACGGGCGCGATGATGAGGCGCTCGAAAACGAAGCCGAAGGCGCCGCAGACTGCGACCGCCGCCGCCAGAGCGAGCAGCAGAACACCGAGGTTGAGCGCGAGGGAATCGGATTGCGCCCATGCTGTGAGCGGCAGCAGCACGAGCGTCGCGATATAGGCCCCCAGCGAAATGAACGCGCCGTGGCCGAAGTTGAGTACATCCATCATGCCGAAGGTGAGCGTCAACCCCGAGGCCATGATGAAGATCATCATGCCCATCGCCAGCCCGGCGGCAGTCAGCGTGACGAAGGTCGAAACCGAGCCAATGAAGGGAAACGCGAGCGCGGCGACGACAAGCGGCGTCAGCGCCGGAGCGAGGTCCATTCTTGGTCGCGGCAGCGCGGCGCCGAAGTCGCTCGCGCTCACTGGTGGGAATCCAGGGAAAGGCCAAGCAGCCGCTCTTGCAGCGCCGAATCGGCGGCCAACTCCGCCATCGCGCCTTGGTGGACGATGCGGCCGTTGTCCATGACGCGCACGTGATCGCCGACTTCGCTCGCGACGCGGAAATTCTGTTCGACGACGAGCATCGTCACGCCGGCGCCTTTGATTTCCTTGAGGCAGTCGATCAGGCCGCCGATGATCGCCGGCGCCAGGCCCTTGGTCGGCTCGTCGATCAGCAACAGGCGGCGCGGCTCGACGATCGCGCGGGCGATCGACACCATCTGCTTCTGGCCGCCCGACAGCGAGCCCGCGCGCGACAGCCAGAACTTTCTTAGGGTTGGGAAAAAGCCGAAAATCCATTGCAGCCGCGCCTCGTCGAGCGGCCCGTCGCGCGCCGCCAGAGCCAAGTTCTCGCGCACGCTCAAATCCGAGAACACCGCCATGGTTTCCGGCACATAGGCGACGCCCGCGCGCGCAATGGCGCTGGCCTTGAGCGCGCCGATCGCGGTCGACCCGAGCGTGACCTCGCCCTTGGAGGCGCGCCACAGCCCCATGATGGTGCGCAAGCATGTCGTCTTGCCCGCGCCGTTGCGCCCAAGCAGCATGGTCACGGCGCCTTCGGGCGCGTCGAAGTCGACGCCCTGCAGAATATGATAGCGCCCGATATGGGTGTGGACCCCATTGAGAGCGAGACGGACGCTCATGACGCCGCCCCTTTGGCGACGCCGAGGTAGGCCTCCTGCACGATCGGCGAGGCGATGACCGCGCTTGGCTCCCCGTCGGCGGCGAGCCGGCCGTTGTGCAGCACGACGATGCGATCGGCAAGCGAGCGCACGACGTCCATCTTGTGCTCGACGAGCAGAATGGTCTTGTTCTTGTCCTGCTTGAGGCGGGCGATGAGGTCGAGCACGACGGGGACTTCGTCGACGCTCATGCCGGCGGTCGGCTCGTCGAACATGAAAATGTCCGGGTCGAGCGCCATCATCATCGCCACTTCGAGCTTGCGCTGGTCGCCGTGGGACAGCGACGCGGCGCGCTGGTCGGCCTTGGCTGCGAGGCCGACCTCCTTGAGGACGGAGTAAGCGCGCTCGATGAGATCGCGGCGCAGCATCCACGGACGAAACAACTCATAATGCACGCCTGCAGTCGCCTGGGTGGCGAGGCGGACGTTCTCCATCACGCTGAGGCCGGGAAAGAGATTGGTGAGTTGGAACGCGCGCCCGACGCCGAGACGCGCGCGCTGCGGCGCGCGCTGCGACGTAACATCGGCGCCGTTGACTAGGACCGCGCCACTGGTCGCGCGCAATTGCCCGGACATCAGATTGAAGTAGGTGGTCTTGCCGGCCCCGTTGGGACCGACGATCGCCGTCAGCTCTCCCGGGCGGAACGCGCAGGACACCGCGTCGACCGCGACGTGGCCGCCGAAGCGGATGGTGAGGTTCTTGGTTTCGAGCGCCGGCGCCGCCGCGCCGCCGGCGATTGCGCCGTCGGACTTCATTGACGCCGTCCGCGCGGCGAGGCGTCGGCAAACAGGGAGGGAACGACATAAGCCACCGCGACGGCGACGAAGAGCAAAAGCGCGCTTGTCGGACTGTAAGCCGCGATCACGACCGCCAAAGCGTAAGCCGCCAACCCCGCCCAGTTCTTGCGTTGGCGCGCCTGTGCAGCGAGCGCGAACTCCGGCTCGTCGCGCCGCTGGCGCGCGATCGTCGAGAACGTCAGAGCGAACGCTGAGCCGCAGGAAAATTGGAGCGCGCCATAGACCATGGTCGGAAAGGGCGCCAGATGCGTGATTGCGACATAGGCGGTCGCAAACGGAATCAGGGACAGGCAAAGCAGCAGCGCGTTGTTCGCCCAGATCACAGCGGCGCTCACTCGCCGCGCTTGGCTAATCAGATCGTGATGATTGATCCAATAGATCGCGACGAAGACGAAGCTGACGAAATAGATCGCGAACGACGGCGCCAGTTTCAGCAATTCGGAGACTTGCGGACTTTCGGGCGCCTTCAATTCGAGGACCATGATCGTGATGATCACCGCGATCACGCCGTCGGAAAACGCCTTGAGCCGAGCCCGCGAAAAGCCTGCTTCGGTCACGCCCTCCACCATGGTTTGCGCCTCTGACCGCCAGAGCGTCATCCCCTCACCGCTTGTTGCGGATCGGAATGGCCATGTCGTCGATCTTCAATTCGTCGACGAGATCGAGCGCCGCCCAGGCGAGCGCCGGGTCGACCCGCACTTTGAAGTGATACATCGACTGCAGCGCCTGATGGTCCTCCTTGCGGAAGATCATCTTGCCCTTGGGGGTGTCGAAGGCCATTCCCTCCATCGCCGCGATCAGCTTCTCCGAGTCGGTCGACTTGGCCTTTTCGACGGCCGCGACGACGGCCATGGCCGCCGAGAAGCCGCCCGCGGTGAACATGTCGGGCGGCGCGCCGAAGCGCTTCTGATGCTCGGCGACGAACCAATCGTTGATCGGGTTCTTCGGGATGCCGTAGTAGTAATAGGCCGCGCCCTCCATGCCGGCGAAGCGCTTGAAGGTGGCGAGCGCCGACAGGATGTTGCCGCCGGTCGAGAGCTCGATGCCGTAGCGGCCGGGATCGAGATCCAAGACCTTGCCCATCGGATCGCCCGCGCCCGCCCAAAGCACCCAGATGATCTTGCGCCCCGGCTTGTCCTTGAGCGCGTCGAACAGGCGCTGCGCGACCGCGGTGAAGTCGGTGGTGTTGGCGGGCGCGTATTCCTCCGCATCGAGGCTCGCGCCGGTTTTGGCGAGCGCTTCGCGGAACGCGGCGACGCCGTCGCGGCCGAAGGCGTAGTCCTGCGCGAGCGTCGCGACATGCACGCCGGGCTTGCCGATCGCTACGGCGTTGGCGATCGCGTCCTGGGAGGAATTGCGCGCGGTGCGGAAGATGTAGCGGTTCCACTTGTCGCCGGTGATCTGGTCGGCGACCGCCGGTTCGACGATGAGGATTTTCTGGTGCTCCTCGGCGACCGGCAGCATGGCGATCGCCGCCGCCGACGACGAGGTGCCGATCGCGATGTCGGCATGGTCGTCCTCATAGGCTTCGGCGAGCGCGGTCTTGGCGAGGTCGGGCTTGCTCTGATCGTCCTTGAGGATGATGTTGATCTTGCGCCCGTCGATCGTCATCGTCCCCTGGGTCGCGTATTCGAAGCCGAGCCTGAGGCCGGTCTCGGTCTGCTTGGCGTAGGCCTCGAGCGGGCCGGTGCGGCCGTAGATCAGCGCGACGTTGATATCGTCGGCGTAAGCGTTCGCCGCGCCGATCAAAACTCCCGACGCAACCGCCAAACCTTTCAAGAAAGGACGCATGGGCTCTCCCTACCCCCGGCGCTGGTTCGAGGCCTGTCCCCGCGCACGCCCCGCCGCCACCGGCGCCGCGAAGGCCGCAAGACCTGAGAAGGCGCAAGCGCAGGCGCGTTCCCTCGTTGGCTCAAACAAAGCATCGCGCGCGCGGACGGGCAAGGCCAAATCGGCGCGGCCGGAGAAACTAGCGCGCGGCGTCGTCACGCTTGCGCGCCGCCCGCCGGGCCTCTATAAGGCCGGCTTGCGCCGTTCGCGGCGTTGTCGGAGTGTAGCGCAGTCTGGTAGCGCACCTCGTTCGGGACGAGGGGGTCGGAGGTTCGAATCCTCTCACTCCGACCATTATTATCAGGGGATTCCGAGATATATAGCCCCAGACACGGCTGCGGCCGCACAGCTTCGCGCACAGGTTGGGCTGCTTAGTCGCTCTTGACCGACCATGAAGACGGTGGCCGTCGGAGGCGTCGGATAGCGACGCGCCAGTGATCGTAGCGACGCGCAGCTCACGATGCGGAGCGCTGACATCTTCATCGCGTCTGCATCGTAGCCGAGCCCGCACGCATCTCAACCCTAAAGCGCTATAAGCACCGACAAGCTCCGTCTGTCCGGCTCCTGGTCCTTGCCCCTGATTTAGCTGTAGCCCTGAGGTCGCTTTGCCAAAATTCATCTCGCGCGTCGTTCCGGCGCTTCGAACAGAAATTCCTCTCTGGCTCGAAAATTGGAAATACGACCGATTCGTTACGCTTGCCACAAATGGCGCTAATCTCCCGTCCGCTGTTTTCGGCTCGCACAGTGACCGCCTCACCGGATTGTTGAAGGAGTGGGACGGGAGGATGAATCGGAAGCTTGCGGGTCCGAAGTGGGCCGAGCGTAAAGAGGACCGGATGTGGGCGTTCTACTTCTTGGAAAAGCCGGCAGCCAACCCTCATTGGCACGGATTAGTGAGGCTCACTCCGGCTCCGGGGATGCTTGAGAAGCAGAAAGAGATGTTCGACTTGCACGCCGAACGTATCTGGAAGAAGCTCGTACCGTCAGGGACCGTCAAGTCGCTTCCAATTTTCGATCAGCGCGGCGTTGCGGATTATGTTGCTAAATCTCTTCCCTATGCTGTATCATAT
Source organism: Roseiarcus sp. (assembly GCA_050013275.1). Lineage (GTDB taxonomy): Bacteria > Pseudomonadota > Alphaproteobacteria > Rhizobiales > Beijerinckiaceae > Roseiarcus. The sequence continues at coordinate 10,756 of JBEKFO010000092.1, forward strand.
GAGCACTTCGTAACGCCGGACCAATTTTAGGCGTTTTGTTGGTTGAGAACCGCCACGTTGCCGCTTGCAAAGCTCGGGCAACCAACAGCTCAGCAAGTCCAGTTCCCGAAATTGTCGCATCGCGGTGGAGAAGCCGCGATGGCTTCGCATGACAACACGGGAGTGTGAAATCAAAGGAGAGGCAGACACGGCAGCTTCGGGACTACAAGCGCCGGCAAAGCGAGATGACCGACGGGCCTGGAAACCAGTGGCAGCGACAAACCCAGCGAGCGTCGAAGCTCCTCATGAAACCGCGTAGCGAGGTGATCTGCGTTCGTCCTTTTGTTCAAGATCGTCTCCAGGGCGCGGATCGCTGCCTAATGCCGCGGCGCGATTCTTGACTATCGAACCGGAAAGCCGCTCTCTGTCGGACACATGTCGTTAGGCCGATCGACGTCGGCGGG
>JBEKFO010000093.1:0-11186 GCA_050013275.1 Roseiarcus sp.
GCGAATTGGTGCAGAGCGGCACGCTCGGCGTCGTCGTCGCGATCCTGGCGGTGCTCGCCTATCTCTGGTTTCGCTTCGAATGGCAGTTCGCGGTCGGCGCCATCATCGGCACGATGCACGATTTGCTGCTTACGGTCGGCTTCTTCAGCGTTACGCAGCTGGAGTTCAACCAGACCTCGATCGCGGCGATCCTGACCATCGTCGGCTATTCGCTCAACGAGACCGTCGTCGTGCTCGACCGCATCCGCGAAGTGATGCGCAAATACAAGCGCCTGTCGACCGCCGAAATCGTCGACATGTCGGTCAATGCGGTGCTGCCGCGCACGATCATGACCGCGACGACGGTGTTTCTGGCGTTGTTGGCCCTGTTTTTCCTCGGCGGCGACGTCATCCGCTCGTTCTCGGCGGCGATGATCTGGGGCATATGCGTCGCCACCTACTCCTCGATCTTCATCTGCTCGCCGATGCTGATCTATCTCGGCGTGCGCGCCGACGCGTTCGACAAGGCGAGCGAGCCCGAGGCCGACGCCGCCGTCAAGGCGAAGGTGTGAGCGGGCCGCGCTCTCTCAACCAAGGTTACGTTCCCGGTCGTCACGCGATCGAGGCCTATGGGGCCGGCGGCTTTCGCTTCGCCGGCCTTTCGCATGTCGGCTCGATCCTGGCGACGCCGAAGGGCGTCGGCGCGGTCGCGCTTCATGCGCCGGACGAGATCGACGCCGCCGCGCTGACGCCGCTGTTCGCGGAACTCGAGGCCGAACCGGGCTCGATCGAGTTCCTGGTGATCGGCACGGGCGCGCGAATGGCGCCGCTGGCGCCGGCGCTCAAAGGGTATCTACGCGCGGCGGGCCTGCGCTTCGAGGCGATGGCGACGGGTCCCGCCGCGCGGGTCTATAACGTGATGATGGACGAGAACCGCCGCGTCGCGGCCCTCCTCATCGCCGCGCCATGAGCGAAGGCCGACAGCGCGCAAAGGCGCTCGATCAGGCCTACGCATATTGCGCGAGCCTCGCGCGCGAGCGCGATCGCGATCGCTGGCTGTCGGCTTTGTTCGCGCCCGAGGCCGCCCGCCCGCATCTTCACGCGCTCGCCGCGTTCACGTGCGAAATCGCGCGCGTTCGCGCCGCCGCGCGCGAGCCGCTGGCCGGCGAGATGCGCTTGGCGTGGTGGCGCGAGGCGCTCGCGGGCGAGCGCGATTCGGAGGCCGCGAGCCATCCCGTCGCCGCCGCGCTGATCGACACGATCGCCAAGTTCGCGCTGCCCTCCGCGGCGTTCGACGACCTGTTGCAGGCGCGCGCGTTCGATCTCTATGACGACGCGATGGCGACGCTCGCCGATCTCGAGGCCTATTGCCGCAGCACCGCTTCGGCGCTGTTTCAATTGGCGGCGCTGATCCTCGGCGAAGGGCGCGGCGTCGGCGCGGCCGAGGCGAGCGAGGCCGCCGGCCTCGCCTTCGGCTTGACCGAGGTCTTGCGGACGTTTTCGCAATCCGGCGCGCGCGGCCCGATCTACCTGCCGCGCGATTTGCTGGAGCGTCATGGCGCGTCGCTCGCGGACGTGCGCGCGCGCCGCGACGGGGCGGGTCTGCGCGCCGCGCTCGCCGAATTGCGCGAGCTCGCCGAGCGGCGCCTCGCCGAAGCGGAAACGCGCGTTGCAGCGCTGCCGGCGATTCTGACGCCCGCCTTCGTCCCGCTGGGCGCCTTGCGGCTCGATCTTAAGCGCCTTCGGCGCACCGAGGCGTCGCTCTTTGCGCCCTTCGCGGAAGCGGCGGCCTGGCGGCGCCAAATGGCGTTGTGGTGGTGGGCGAGAGGACGACGGGGCGCTTAAACGGCGCCGACGCCGCCGTCCGACAGCGCGGCGACGCGCCCCGGCCGCGGCGCGCCGGGGAACGCTGAGGGCAGGGCCGAAGGAGCGCGAAGGCGCTCCGGCGAGACCGTTGCTGCGCCCCAGCGGAACTCCAGCTTCTCGCCCGACGGCGGCTCACGATCGCTGACGCGACGGGAACCTGTCAGAAACCGTAGTTCACACCAACCCTAACGATGTTGTCGCGCGTGTCGGCCTTGCTTGTCAGCGTGCTCGTGTTGGCCGTCGGATAAGTGTATGCAATCGTATCGCTTCGGCTTCCAAGGTCGACGTAGAGATATTCGGCCTTCACGCTCCAATTGGGCGCGAGTTTCCATTCGCCGCCAAGGCCCAACGTCCAGCCGGCCGACCACCCCGTGTTGCTGTTCGCAGTGGTGGCTTCCGTCGACGTCGGCGGCGAGCAAGTCGGGCAGACGAAGGAGGAGCCGATCTTGGTCTCGCCGTAGGCGAGGCCGCCCGTGCCGTAGAGCAGGAAAGTGGGGGTCGCCAGAAAGCCGATCCGCGCGCGAACCGTGCCGACCGCCTCGAGCGCGCGGCTGAAGTTGGTCGTGAAGGGCGCGGATCCGAGGCCGCCCGTATGCACGGCGCTTGCGCTGCCTTGCGGGCTTGCCCAGTCGAGGTCGGTCTCGACGCCGCCCACCCAGGTCGGGCTGAATTGCCAGTTGTAACCGACCTGACCGCCAAATACACCGCCGCTCTGGCCAATCCCGATTTGTCGCGGAATCTGGCCAGCGGCCAGCGCGGCGCCGAGGCCGCCCGGGCCTGTGTCGGCGCCGGTGTTGGACACGTTGTCGCCGCTGGAGCCGATCCAACCGCCATTGAGACCAAAATAGAAGCCCGTCCAACTGATTTGCGGCGCGTACGGCGGCGGCGCAGCTGGCTTGCTCGTCGGCAAGTCAGCCGCAGCGGCGACGCCGGCCAAACCAAGCGCGGTCAGTGTCCCCAAAGCGAACCGTCTAATCATCGCAGCCCCCGCCAAGCAAATTTGACACGTAATCGGTGTAATCACGATTTTGGCGTCGCAGCAATGGCCGACGGGAGATTCCCGCCGATGGTGGCGGATGCGCCACAGTCATCAATTTACGAAACTAGTGCGCCAATTGATAACCAACTCGCGCTGAAAACGACAATCGCATGACGTCTTTACAGCGCTGGATCACTGCCATTGGTTCGTGGCCGGCATGGAGTTACGCTGCTGTCCGGTGGGCGGCGTGCGGCTCGGCCTGGCGCGGCTGCAACGCGCCCGCGCGCCTTTCGACCCCTTCGCCGCGCCGGCCCCCTGGCGGCGCCAATGGGCGCTGCGGCGCTGGGCGCGCGGGAGATAGGCGAGTGCCGTCAATGCGTTACGCCATTTCGCGCAACCACCTCGCCAAATCCGCCTCCGCCCGCGCCGACAGCGCGCGCTTTCTCGCGGCGCCGCGTTCGGGCCCGCGCAGGCGCTTGCCGGCTTCGTCGAGGCGCGGCTCTTCGATCGGCGGGAACAGGCCGAAATTGACGTTCATCGGCTGGAACGAGCGCGGGCCGGCGTCGATCGCTTCGATGTGGCCGCCGGTGACGTGGTTGAGCAGCGCGCCGATCGCGGTAGTGGGCGGCGGCGGCGTCAAGACGCGCCCGAGCCGCTCGGCGGCGGCGAAGCGGCCGGCGAGAAGCCCGATCGCGGCGCTCTCGACATAGCCTTCGCACCCCGTGATCTGCCCGGCGAAACGCAGACGCGGCGCGGCCTTGAGGCGCAGGCGCGAATCCAGCATCCGCGGCGAATTGAGGAAGGTGTTGCGGTGCAGGCCGCCGAGCCGGGCGAATTCCGCCCGCTCCAACCCGGGAATGAGCCGGAACACCCGCGCCTGCTCGCCGTATTTGAGCTTGGTCTGGAACCCCACCATGTTGAAAAGCGTGCCGAGCGCGTTGTCCTGGCGAAGCTGCGCGACGGCGTAGGGCTTGACGTTCGGGGCGTGCGCGTTGGTCAGGCCGACGGGTTTCATCGGCCCGTGGCGCAACGTCTCGCGGCCGCGCTCCGCCATCACCTCGATCGGCAGGCAGCCGTCGAAATACGGCGTGCCCTCGAATTCGCGAAACTCGGTCTTCTCCGCCGCAAGCAGTGCGTCGAGGAAGGTCTCGTATTGCTCTCGGCTCAGCGGGCAATTGAGGTAGTCGGCGCCCGTGCCGCCGGGGCCGGCCTTGTCGTAGCGCGACTGCGCCCAAGCCACCGACATGTCGATCGAGTCGCGATGCACGATCGGCGCGATGGCGTCGAAGAACGCCAGCGCGTCCTCGCCGGTCAGGGCGCGGATCGCCGCGGCGAGAGCCGGCGAAGTCAGCGGCCCGGTGGCGATGACCACATTGTCCCAGTCGTCGGGCGGCAGGGCGGCGATTTCGCCGCGCTCGACGCGAATGGTGGGGTTCGAGGCGATCGCCGCCTCGACCGCGGCGGCAAAGCCGTCGCGATCGACCGCCAGGGCGCCGCCGGCGGGCACCTGATGGGCGTCGGCTGCACGCATGACGAGCGAGCCGAGCGCGCGCATCTCGCGGTGGATGACGCCCACCGCGTTGTTGAGCGCGTCGTCGGAGCGAAACGAATTGGAGCACACGAGCTCTGCGAGGCGCTCGGTGCGGTGCGCTTCGGTGCCGCGCAGCGGGCGCATTTCGTGCAGGACGACGGGAACGTCGGCTCTCGCGATCTGCCAAGCCGCCTCGCAGCCGGCGAGGCCGCCGCCGATGACGTGAACGGGGTTCATGACAAGGATGTCGCAGCGCGCGGCGCGGCCGTCAACTCGCGAGGGCCCGCGCCGCCGCGATCAGCGCCGCATTGCTTGCTGCGATCTCGCCCGAGGGCAGGCGCAGACCGTCCTCGAAGCCGATCCGCCCGTCGAGGCCGAGGCGCAACGACTCGCGATAAAGCGGCCACTTGGTCGCGTCCAATCCGTGCAGCAGGCGCGGCAGGACGAGCCGGGCTTCATCCAGGGCGGCGATGATCGCGTGGGCGACGCGCAGCCCTTCGTCGACGTCCTGCCCGTTGATCTCGATCAGCGCGCGCAAGCATTGCGCGGCGGTCGGCAGCGCGGCGAAGCGGCGCGCGTCGGCGACCGTCCAAAGGCCGGCTTCGACGCCGAAGCCTTTTTCCATAGCCAGCGCGATAACCTCGGGCGCGTCTTCTTCGACGAGATTGACCGAGACGTAGTCGGGCAGGACCGTCCAGCTGCGAATTGCCTCCTGGCGCGCCCGGCCGCCGGGCCGGATCCACGCCCCCGTCGACAGGCCGATCGGCGCGCTGGGCGCGCTCGCGCGGATGGCCTGGAGCGCGGCGGCGACGTCGTCCGGCGCCAGGCTTTCCAGGCCGTCTGCGCCGCGGGGGTGCACGTGGAACTCGGCGGCGCCGAGCGCCGACGCGGCGCGCGCGTCCGCCGCGAGCTCATCGGGCGCGCAGGGGATCGCACGGTGCTCGGCCTTGGCGCGACCGCCGTTGAGACAGGCCTGGAGCATCGGCGAGACCTTTCATTGCGGCGATCACGGACGATTGAAACTCAATCTTCGCGCCAAGGAATTTAGCCGCTTTGGCCGGCGGGACAAGTTCGCGCGCGGTTTCGCGGCGTGTCGCGCGGTTCGGGGCCAACGGCCTTGAAGGTCTCGGAATGGCGCTCCAGTCAAAGCAAAACGCCCGCCGGGGGAGGACCGGCGGGCGTTTCTTAGGCGTCGGGCGTGGCCCGACGCGGCGGATGCGTTCCGGGGGGAGGACCCGGCGCGTCCGAATTTATTGCGCGATCGCTCCGCGAACGACATAGCGAATGTCGCCCCGGCGGATGCCGATGTCTTCCAGTTCGCGGTCGGTCATCTGCGAAAGCTCGCGGACGGCTTCGCGATAGCGGAGCCAAGCGTTCAACTTATCGGCGATGGTCTTAAGCGAGGTCATGTGACCCTCCATTGTTGAAATTCTGCGGCCGCGCGGCGCCTCGAGAGGATCGACCCGGCCAGTGCATTGCAACATAGGAGCGCTGCCCACCCCGGAAAAGGTTCAATGCGGCTGTCCAGACATGCGTCCAACGCATAGATATTTTCAGCAAACTTTAACGCTTCGCTCGTCCGACATCGAACCTTCGTCAGCCTCGGAAGAAAACTCCTGCGCAAAATATCGCGATTTGTCATGGCTCTCGGCTGTCGCAGCGGGACGGCGAAACGCCGCCGAAGGCGCTCGAAAATCGGGCTGCAGCGACAAACCGATCGGTCGCAGCAATGTGACCTTTACATGACTGATTTGCTGCGGCGCCGCAAATCCGGCCTGTCGAGGGCCCATCCTCGGCCAGGGAAAGGTCTGGACGGGCCGCGCCCGTCCGGAGGTCTCAGCCCTTTTTCCAACTTCGTGTGCGCGCGCGAATGCGTATAGCTGTTCTCGGCGCTTGATTTTGCCGCGCGAAGCGGCGACATCCGGCGAGGCGCGCGCCTGTCGGCGGCGTAGACTCGATGGGAGCCGGAAATGGAAACTTTGCTCGCCCGCGTCGCTGCGGCGGCCGATACGTCGCCCGACACCGCCCGTCAGGCGGTCGGCTTGGTGGTCGATTTCATCAAGCGCGAGGCGCCGGAAGAGGCGGTCGACGCCTTGCTCGCCAAGGCTCCGGCGCTCAACGCCATCGTCGCGTCGATCGCCTCGACCTCCGGCGAGGGAATGAGTCAGGCCGTCAAGGGCCTAATGGGAACCGGCGCCGGCGCAATGGGCGGCGGCGGCCTGATGGCGCTCGGCGGCGATCTGATGGCGCTCGGCCTCGGCATGGGTCAGATCCAAGCCGTGGGCAAAGAAGTCTTCGACTACGCGCGCGAGACGGCGGGCGACGACGTCCTCGGCGAAATCTCGGCGGCGATCCCTGGTCTGGCGCAATTCATCTGAGCGCGGGGGGCGGCGTGACGCAACTTTCGGGGGCGTTTGCGGCCTTTGGCGAGGCCGATTGGCGCAGGGCCGCCGAAGCCGCGCTCAAGGGCGGGGCGCTCGACAGGCTCGTCTCGCGCACCTCCGACGCGATCGCGCTGCAACCGCTCTACGCGCGCAGCGAAGGGCCGCGCGCGTTGCGCGGGGAGGGCGGCGCCTGGCGCGCGCTGGCGCGCCTCGACCATCCCGACGCGGCGGCGGCCAACGAACAGGCGCTCGACGATCTCGCGGGCGGCGCCGACGGGCTGCAGGTCGTGTTCGCCGGAGCGGGCGGGGCCTACGGCTTCGGCCTCGGCAAATGGGATTCGGCGGCGCTGCACCGCGCCTTCGAAGGCGTGCGGTTCGAGAAGGCGTTGAGCGTCGAGCTCGATCTCGGCGCCGAGGCGGAGAGCCAAGCGACCGGCTTCGCCGGCCTCGTCGAACGCAGCGGTTTCAATCCGGCGGGGCTCGATCTCAGCTTCGGCCTCGACCCGATCGGCGCCTTGGCGCGCAGCGGACGCGCCGCGCGCGCCTGGGAAATCGAAGCGCCGATGCTCGCCAAGCTCGCGTTGTTTCTCAAGGCCAAGGGATTCGCCGGCCCGTATCTCGCCGCCGACGCGCGCTGCGTCCACGCCGCGGGCGGAACGCCGGCGCAGGAACTCGCGTTCGCGCTCGCTTCGGCGCTCGCCTATTTGCGCGCGCTCGGCGAAAACGGCTTTGCGCTCGACGCGGCGCGGGCGGCGATCGCGTTTCGCCTGACGGCGGACGCCGACCAGTTCGTCACCTTGGCGAAGTTCCGCGCGCTGCGCCTCATGTGGGCGCGCGTCTCGGAGGCCTGCGGCCTCCCGCCGCGACCCGCGCGCATTCACGCCGAGAGCGCTTGGCGCGTGTTGAGCGCGCGCGACCCTTACGTCAACGTGATGCGCGGCGCGATGGCGGCGTTCGCCGCCGGCCTCGGCGGCGCCGACAGCGTCAGCGTGCTGCCGTTCACCTCAGCCATCGGCTTGCCCGACGCGCTGGCGCGCCGCCTGGCGCGCAACAGCCAGCTCATCCTGTTGCAGGAATCGCATCTCGGCTTCGTCGCCGATCCCGCCGCCGGCGCCGGCGTCTACGAGGCGCTGACGAATGAATTGTGCGAGAAGGCGTGGACGCTGTTCCAGAGCCTGGAGCGCGAGGGTGGCCTGCCGCGCGCGCTTATCGGCGGCGGCTTTCAACGCGCCGTCGCCGAGGCTGCAGCGAAACTCGCGCGTGACGCGGCGAGCCTGAAGTCGCCGCTGACCGGCGTCAGCGCCCACCCCGATCTCGATGAGGCCAAGGCGGTGGTTCTCCCCGCGCTCGCGCCTGCTTTCGTCTATCCCGCCGAGGCGGCGGCGGTGGCGATGACGCCGATGCGGATCGCCGCGCCGTTCGAGCGCTTTCGCGACGCCTCGGACGCCGCGCTGGCGCGCGAGGGTGTGCGGCCGAGGGTCTTTCTCGTCGCCATCGGCGCGCCTGCGGCGCACACCCGGCGCGTCGGCTTCGCGCGCGAACTCTTCGAAGCGGGTGGGATCGAGGCGCTCGTCGACGTCGGCGCCGCCGACGCTCGCGACGCCGCAGCTCGCTTTGCGGCGAGCGGCGCGGCCGCCGCGTGCCTTTGCGGCAGCGACGACGCCTACGGCGAATGTGCGGAAAGCTTCGCCGCGGCGCTGAAGAAGGCCGGCGCGCGCCATGTCGTGTTGGCGGGCAGGGCGGGGGCGAGCGAAGCGGCGTTGCGCGCTGCGGGCGTCGACGATTTCATCGTCGCCGGCGGCGACGCGCTCGCCGCGATCGGGCGGACGTTCGCTCGGCTCGGCGTCGAAGGCTAGGCCGCGTTCGAAGGATCGGTTGATGAGCTCGATACCCAATTTCGCTTCGATCGCGTTCTCGCCGCCGCCGGCGCCGGCCCCCGGCGCGCCGCGCCACTGGCTGACGCCCGAGGGCATCGACGTCAAGTCGTTCTACGACGCCGGCGATTGGCGCGGCCTCGACTTTCTCGAGACCTGGCCGGGCCTGCCGCCGTACCTGCGCGGGCCCTATCCCACGATGTACGTCAATCAGCCATGGACGGTGCGCCAGTACGCCGGCTTCTCCACCGCCGAGCAGTCGAACGCGTTCTACCGCGCCAATCTCGCGGCGGGGCAGAAGGGGCTTTCGGTCGCCTTCGATCTCGCGACCCATCGCGGCTACGATTCCGACCACCCGCGCGTCGCCGGCGACGTCGGCATGGCGGGCGTCGCGATCGACTCGATCTACGACATGCGCACGCTGTTCCAAGGCATTCCGCTCGACTCGATGAGCGTGTCGATGACGATGAACGGCGCGGCGCTGCCGGTTCTCGCGCTCTACATCGTCGCCGCCGAGGAGCAGGGCGCGCCGATGGCGGCGCTGTCGGGCACCATTCAGAACGACATCCTCAAAGAATTCATGGTGCGCAACACCTACATCTATCCCCCCAGCGCCTCGATGCGCATTGTCGCCGATATTCTTGCTTTCACCGCCGAGCATATGCCGAAGTTCAACTCGATCTCGATTTCCGGCTATCACATGCAGGAAGCGGGCGCGACGCAGGACCTCGAACTCGCCTATACGCTCGCCGACGGCGTCGAATACCTGCGCGCCGGCGTCGCGGCGGGCATGAGCGTCGACGAGTTCGCGCCGCGTCTGTCGTTCTTCTGGGCGATCGGCATGAATTTCTTCATGGAGGTCGCCAAATTGCGCGCCGCGCGCATGCTCTGGGCGGGCCTCGTCAAGGGCTTCGGGCCGAAGTCGGAGAAGTCGCTGCCCTTACGCGCGCACTGCCAGACCTCCGGCTGGTCGCTGACCGCGCAAGACCCGTTCAACAATATCGTGCGAACGCAGATCGAGGCGATGGCGGCCGCCCAAGGCCACACCCAGTCCCTGCACACCAACGCGCTCGACGAGGCGCTGGCGTTGCCGACGCCGTTCTCGGCGCGCATCGCGCGCAACACCCAGCTCTTCCTCATCGAGGAAAGCGGCGCGACGCGGGTCATCGATCCCTGGGGCGGCTCCTTTTACGTCGAGCGTCTGACCGCGGACCTCGCGGCGAGAGCGCGCGCGCATATCGAGGAGATCGAAGCGCTCGGCGGCATGGCCAGGGCGATCGAACTCGGGCTGCCCAAACGCCGCATCGAAGAGGCGGCCGCGCGCACGCAGGCGCGCATCGATTCGGGCCGACAGACCGTGATCGGCGTCAACAAATTCCCGCCCGACGTCGAGCGCGAGCTCAACGTCCTGAAGGTCGACGCCGCGAGCGTGCGCGCGCGGCAGATCGAAAAGCTCCGCCGCCTGCGCGCCGAACGCGACGAAGCGGCGACCGCGGCCGCGCTCGAAGCGCTGACCAACGGCGCGCGCGGCGCGGCCAATCTCTTGCAGCTCAGCCTCGAGGCGGCGCGCGCCAAAGCGACCGTCGGCGAGATTTCGCTGGCGATGGAGAAGGTCTTCGGCCGGCATGTCGCCGAGATCAAGTCGATCGCCGGCGTCTATCTCGAGGAATCGGGCGCCGGCGCCGAGACCAACGCGCGCGTCGTCGCGATGACGCGCGCCTTCGCGGAGAACGATGGCCGGCGTCCGCGCATTCTCGTCGCCAAGATCGGTCAGGACGGCCATGACCGCGGCCAGAAGATCATCGCCTCGGCGTTCTCCGATCTCGGCTTCGAGGTGGAGATCGGACCCTTGTTCGCGACCCCGGAGGAAGTCGCGGCGCTCGCCGCGGAAAGACAAGTTCACATCGTCGGCGTCTCGTCGCTCGCCGCGGGACACCTGACGCTGGCGCCGGCGCTCAAACGCGCGTTGCGCGCCGTCGGACTCGGCGAAGCGATGATCGTCTTCGGCGGCGTGATTCCCGATGAGGACTTCAAACCGTTGCGCGCGGCGGGCGTCGACGCGATCTTTCCGCCGGGCACGGTGGTCGCCGATGCGGCGTTGAGCCTGATGGAGCGCTTGAACCAGCGGCTCGGCTATACGCAACGCGGCGCGGCCGAAAGCCCCTGTCGGAATTTGGATAGCGTCTCGGTTTGAAATTTCCGCTCATGACCGAGGCTGGCGTTCTCGGCGCCGAGTTGGTCCATCGACGGTCAAGTCGAAGCTGGATTGCGCCGAGCGGCGCCGTCGCATGCGGCGATCGGCAGGGGTCGAAGGCCGGCGGCCGCTCACAAGTGACGAGGGCGCGCAGCCCCTTATGCGTGCGGCAGCGCCTTTAGTGTAAGTGTGCGCCGGTCTCAAGAACGCTCGAGCGGTCAAGTTGGTTCATGGCCTCCCTGTACTCGTCACGCGCCTCAGCCGCGGCCAAGTCGAGAAAATACGTCAGGAGCGGACAGCCTGTCGCGGCCATCATATCGCCTAGCGTCCCCAGCATGGCTGCAACGTAACGGAGCCGATCCTCCTTTACCCAGCACTC
>JBEKFO010000094.1:0-11143 GCA_050013275.1 Roseiarcus sp.
TCGTGATCTTCTTCTTCGTGGCGGCGATCGCTACGATGCTGTCGAGCAATTTTCTCACTTTCGGCAACATATCGAACCTGTTTCAGCAAGCGGCCGTCGTCGGCATCGTCGCGGTCGGCATGACCTTCGTCATCCTGACCGCCAACATCGATCTCTCGGTCGGCAGCGTGGCCGCCTTTTCCGGCATGTTGGTCGCCGTCCTGTTGGCCGAAGGGCGCAACCCCGCGCTCGCCGTGGCGACCACTCTTGTCGTCGGCGTGGCGGGCGGCGCGCTGATGGGGGGCATCACGGCGTTCGCCCGCGTGCCGAGCTTCATCGTGACGCTGGCTGGGCTCGTCTCGATCCGCGGCGTCACCTATCTGATCTCCGAGGGCACGCCGATCGGCAATCTGCCGAAAGAATTCGGCTCGCTCGGGTCGATGCTCATCCCGATCTTGCCCGGCTTCGACTTTCCGCTGATGGGGATCATCTTCATCGCTGTCTGTGTGATCGCCGGCGTGGTGTTGCGCTACACCGTCTTCGGCGAGTACGTCTTCGCGACCGGAGGCAATATCGAGGCGGCGCGACTCTCCGGCCTGCCGACTCGGCTGATGACGATGGGCGTCTTCGCGGTCAGCGGCCTGATGGCCTCGCTCGGCGGCGTCATGCTGACCTCCCGGTTGCGGATCGGCCAGCCGACCGCCGCGCAGGGCATGGAGCTGGACGCGATCGCGGCGGTGGTTCTGGGCGGGACGAGCCTCTTTGGCGGTCGAGGCGGCGTGCTCGGCACCTTCTTCGCGGTCATGCTGCTGCAAGTGCTGCGCAACATCTTCAACCTGCTCGGGCTCGGCTCCTTCTATCAAATGACCGTCACTGGGGTGATCATCGTTGCGGCCATCCTCTTGAACCGGCTGATCGACCATCGCATGGGGCGTGAGTGACGGTGCTGAAGCTCCCGAGGGCCGGTCGATCGACCGCCTTGCGACCGAACGCCTTCTTAGGGACCGGCCAAGGCCAAAGGCGGCAACGCCGCGTCGAACGCGCAGTTCGAGAATATCCAGGATTCCGCGCCGCGAACGATCTCGCCGCAGGCGTCGTCCCCTACAATCGGTCTGCCGCGCCGCCATGATCATTTTCGATTGCGACGGCGTGCTCGTCGACAGCGAGATCATTTCGAATCAAGCCGATGCGGACGCGCTGACTCGGCTCGGCTATCCCATCACCGCGGCTGAGATGATCCGGCGCTTCATCGGCTGGCCGAAAAGAGATATCTGGGCGCAAATCGCGCGCGAACGCGGCGCGCCGTTTCCCGATGGCGTCCTCGCCGCCGTCGAAGCCGACATCAAGTCACGCTACCGAGCCAGTCTGGAGGCGATTCCCGGAGTCGCCGAAGCCGTTCGCGCCGTCGGCGCTCCGCGTTGCGTCGCCTCGTCCAGCGAGATGGTCAAACTGCGGCTCGCGCTCGAAGTAGCCGGTCTTCTCGACCTGTTCGATCCCAACATTTTCAGCGCAAGCCAAGTTCCTCGCGGCAAGCCGGCGCCGGACTTGTTCCTGTTCGCGGCTTCCGCCATGGGAGTGGCGCCGGCGGACTGCGTCGTCGTCGAGGATTCCCGCGCCGGGGTCGACGCGGCGGTCGCGGCCGGCATGCGGGTGATCGGGTTCACCGGCGGCAGCCACAGTTTTCCAGGCCACGCCGAGGCGCTTCGCAGCGCTGGAGCCGGCTGCGTCATCGCCTCGATGCAGCAGCTTGCCGCGACGGTTCGCGAAATCCGACGCAGACGCGGCGTCTGACGCTCGAACGCCGCTCAGCCGGCGAAGCGCGGCTCGGGCACGCCGCGGATCCCAAGACCGGTGATGGCGAACAGGCTGCCGCGAAGCACGCCGTCGCCGGGAAAGCGCGGCAGCGGCGGCTTGGCCATCGACGTGACATAGAGAACGTCGAGGTTCGGGCCGCCGAACATTACGCTGGTGACCTTCTTGACCGGCATCTCGATCACCCGATCGGTCGAACCGTCGGGGGCGAAGCGAACGAGTTTGCCGGCATAGACCTGCGCGCTCCACACGAAGCCTTCGGCATCGACGGTCGCCCCGTCGGCGGCGCCGCCGCCGGACGTATCGATCTTGGCGAACGTGCGCCGATTGGCGACGGCGCCGGTGTCGAGATCGTAGTCGTAGGCCCAGATCTCGCCCGACCATGAATCGGCGAAATAGAATGTCTTGCCGTCCGGACTCCAGCACGGCCCATTCGAAACGATGATGCCGTCGTCGAGCTTGTGCAGCGAGAGGTCGGGGTCGAGCCGGTAGAGCACGCCGTTGGGGCCCTCCTCCATCGTATCCATCGAGCCGGCGACGAAGCGCCCGCGCTTGTCGACCTTGCCGTCGTTGATGCGGTTCTTCGGCTTGTCAGCCTCCGGATCGACGATGAGGCTCGTTTCGCCGGTCTGGAAATCGAGGAAATGGAAGCCGTTGGCGAGCGACAGCACGGCGCCGCCCGCTTTGCGCAACGCGATCGAGCCGATCGGCGCCGGCACGTCCCAGGCCCTGACCTCGCGGCCGTCCTCGGTGCAGCGGAAGACGTTGCAGCCCAGACTGTCGATCCAGTAGAGGCGTTGCTCCTGGACATCCCAAAGCGGGCCTTCGCCCAAAATGGTCTTCACGTCGACCAAGACTTCGATTCGCATGCCGTCCTCTCCGTTTTGTCGTCGGCTGATCAACCTTTGAAGCGCGGCTCGGGCAGCCCGCGCACGCCGAGGCCGTACACGGCGAACAGCCCGCCCGCTTCGCGTTCCCGCGGCGCGACGCCGTTGACGACGCGCGCCATCGAAGTGACATAGGCGACGTCGAGATCAGGGCCGCCGAAACTGAGACTGGTCGTGCTTTCGACCGGCAGGCCGACGACGCGGTCGAGCCTGCCGTCCGGCGCGAAGCGGGCGAGTTTGCCCTCGTAGACCGAAACGCTCCACACGAAGGCCTCGGCGTCGACCGTCGCGCCGTCCGGCAGGCCTTTCAGGCCGCTTTGCGGGAATGAGCAGAAGGTCCGCCGGTTCGTCGCCGCGCCGGTCGCCGGGTCGTAGTCGTAGGCCCAGATTTCGCGCGTATAGGTGTCGGTGAAATAAAAGATGCGCCCGTCGGGGCTCCATGCCGGCCCGTTGGAGCAGACGACGCCTTGTTCCAGTTGGTGCGCCGACCCGTCCGGGTCGAGGCGAAACAGCGAACAAATTGGGTCTCGCTCTTCATAGTCCATGTAGCCGGCGACGAAGCGGCCCTGGCGGTCGACCTTGCCGTCGTTCATCCGAAGGCGCGGCTTGCCCGGGTCGGGATCGATCAGTTTCCTCGTCGATCGGGTGGCGAAGTCCAGCGCATAGAAGCCGTCTCGCAACGCCAATACCGCGCCGCCGCGTTCACGCAGGGCGAGCGAGCCGATGTGTTCGGGGACGTTCCAGCTGCGCTGCGCCCCGCCCGAAGCGTCGCAGGAATGAACCTTCGCGCCGAGGCTGTCGATCCAGTAGAGCCGCTGCTCGGCGACGTCCCACAGCGGGCCCTCGCCGAGTTCGGCGCGAGCGTCGATCAGGAGTTCGATGCGCAGCATGGCCTCCCCCAGGGTTCTCAGCGGGCTCCGTCCTCAGAACGCGACCTTGTCGCCGCCCTTGAGCGACAGGATCTCGCGCGCTTCATCGGGCGTCGCCACGCTAAGGCCGAGCCCCTCGATGATCTGGCGCGCCGCGCGCACCTGCTGGGCGCTCGACTCGGCGAGCCTGCCGGCGCCGGCCCACAGCGAGTCCTCCAGCCCGACCCGCACGTTGCCGCCCATGGCGGCGGCCTGCGCGGCGATCGCGAGCTGGCTGCGGCCGGCGCCTAGCACCGACCATCGGTATTGATCGCCGAACAGCCGGTCGGCCGTGCGCTTCATATGGAGGACATCCTCGGGATGCGGCCCGATGCCGCCGAGAATGCCGAACACCGTCTGCACGAACAGCGGCGGCTTGACCAAGCCGCGATCGAGGAAAGGCGAGAGATTGTAGAGATGCGCGGTGTCGGAGCATTCGAACTCGAAGCGCGTGCCGGCGTCGCCGAGAGTCGCCAGGACGAATTCGATGTCCTTAAACGTGTTGCGGAAGATGAGATCGCGCGAGTTCTCCAGCGCTTGGGCCTCCCACTCGTGCTTGAACGTCTTGAAGCGGCGCAGCATCGGAAACAGGCCGAAATTCATCGAGCCCATATTGAGCGAAGCAACTTCCGGCTTGAACCTCTCGGCCGGCTTCACCCGCTCCTGCACGGTCATGTAAGGCGCGCCGCCCGTCGTCAGATTGATGACGACGTCGCTCGCCTGCTTGATGCGCGGCAGGAAGCGTGCGAACGCGTCGGCCGACTGGTCGGGCTTGCCGGTTTGAGGATCGCGCGCGTGCAGATGGACGATCGCCGCGCCCGCCTCGGCCGCGCCGATCGCGGCGGCGGCGATCTCGTCGGGCGTAACCGGCAAATGCGGCGACATCGACGGCGTGTGGATGGCGCCGGTGACCGCGCAGGTGATGATGACTTTCGAATTCGACGCCATGGCTTGAGCTCGCTCGTGTTGGAGGGGTTCTTTCAGCGCCCGATGTCGCGGTCGGCGCGCCGTTTGTGGGCGGCGAGCGCCATCAGGCGCCGATCGCGCCAAGCCTGGCGCTCGCCGAGACGGCTCGCAGGCAAGGCGGCGCGGCGCTCGGCCTCGACGGTCTCGAGAACCGGGCCGGCCCAATCGGCGCGCCATTGCGCGGTCGGAAAGATCGCGGCGTAGATCGACTGGTAGCGCTCGACGTAATCGCGCACGCCGGCCGGCGCGTTGAGGTCGATGGTTTCGAACGGCCCCATGAACGACCAGCGCAGCGCCAGCCCGTCGCGGATGCCGACGTCGATGTCCTCGGTCGACGCGTACCCCTCGGCGACCAGACGGAACGCCTCTTCGAGCAGCGCGCCCTGCAAGCGGTTCATCACGAAGCCGTCGATCTCGCGCTTCATCACGATGGGAGCATGACCGGCGGCGCGCAAGAACGCGGCGGTCCGCTCGACGACGCTCCGATCGGTCCAAGGCGCAGGAACGACTTCGGCCGCGGGGATGAGATAGGGCGGGTTGATGGGATGGACGACGAGGCAGCGCGCGCGGCCGGCGAGCGCTTCGGTGACCGTCGACGGCAGGCTCGCCGAGGTCGAACTCGCCAGACCGGCGTTCGGCGCCGCCGCGGCGTCGAGCCGCGCGAAGATTTCGCGTTTGAGCGCGAGATCCTCGGGGGTGTTCTCCTGAATGTGCTCGGCGCCGTCGAGCGCTTCCTCCAGAGTCCTCGCGACATGCATCCGGCAGCGAATTTCCGCCGGCGTCGACCCGCTGAGCAGTTCATAGTTGGCGAGCTCGGGCAGCAGGCTCTCGATATAGGCGAGCGCCGCGGCGGGGGCCGCGGGTGCTGCGTCCCACAGCGTCGCCTCATGCCCCGCCCGCGCGAAGCTGATCGCCCACGCGCGACCGATAAAACCTGTCCCGATGACGGCGACTTTCGCCACGCGTTTCCTCCTAGAGGCTCTCGACGTTGCCGTCGACGCCGATCGACTGTCCCGACAGATTGCGCCCGGCCTCGGACGCCAGGAACAGCACGGTCGCCGCGACGTCCTCGGCAGTCACCATACGCCGGAGCGAGATGCGTTCGACATAGGTCTTCTCCATTTCCGCGTAGGAAACGCCGACCTGGTTGGCGCGCGCCTCGATGACCCGCGACATTCGCGGTCCCTCGACGATGCCCGGCAGGATCGCGTTGACCCGGATATTGGCGGGCCCGAGTTCCTTGGCAAGACTCTGGGTGAAGCCGATCACGCCCCATTTGGCCGCCGAATAGGGCGTGCGGAACGCATAGCCGAAGCGGCCCGCGGCCGAGGAGAGATTGACGATTGCGCCGCCGCCGGCGGCCTTCAACATCGGGACCGCGTGATGGGCGCACAGGAACTGGCCGGTCAGGCAAATGTCGATGGTGCGCCGCCAGTCGGCGGGCGCGATATCCTCGACGCCGCCGGTCGGCCCGGCGATGCCGGCGTTGTTCACCAACACGTCGAGACCGCCGAGATGCGCGCGCGCATCGGCGAACATGCGCTCGACGTCTCTCTCCGACGAGACGTCCGCCTTGCTGCGCCCGGCTTGCGGCTGCGCCTTGGCGAAGTCGGCGAGGAATTCGTCGGAGATATCGCAGATGTGCGCCCGCGCGCCATGAGCGATGAGCAGGTCGGAAATGGCCCGCCCGATGCCGGAAGCGCCCGCCGTGACGAGGACGCGCGTTCCCGGCTTGAGAGAAAGTGTGTTGGGCGGCTGCGACATAAGCGTTTCCCCCGGTCAGTTTCTTCGTTCGCGCAGCGCCATCACCGCGGCCAGCATGACGAGCCCGTAGAGGATCGCGCGCGTGGCGTAAGGAAGCGTGGTGCCGGCGAGAAGGGTTTGCAGCGCCGTGAGCAGAAAGACCCCGCCCAGCATGCCCAAATAGTGCCCTCGCCCGCCGGTGATCAGCGTGCCTCCGATCACCACCACGGCGATGGAGGGCAAGAGGTAATCGTCGCCCATGCCCAAGCTCGCCTGGCCGGAAAAGCCGGTGAGCATGACGCCGACGATGGCCGAGCAAAGGCCCGACAAGGTGTAGACGGCAATCAGCGTCCGGCCGACAGAGACGCCGGAAAGCGCGGCGACGCGCTCGCCGTTGCCGACGGCGTAGACGCGCCGCCCGAAAGCCGTGCGGCCGAGCAGCATGACGGCGAAGACGACGAACAGCGCGACGAACGCGACGACGGGCGTCGCCATGAACTTCTGGTCGGTCATGAAGAGCCGCAGCAGCGGCGAGGAGAACCCGTCCGGCGTTCCATTGGAATAGACCAGCGCCGCGCCCTGCAGGATGCCATTGACGGCGAGCGTCATCACGATGGGCGATATGCCGAGCACGGCGACGCCGGCGCCGTTGACGAAGCCGATCAGCGCTCCAATGGCGAGCACCGCCGGCAGCGCGTAGAGCAGCGCGCCGTCCGATCCCTTGACCATTCCTGCGAGCAGAATGCCGCAGAGTCCGATGGTCCAGGGCAACGACAGGTCCAGTCCGCCCGTCAAAATCACCGCGCCCTGCCCCAGCGCGAGCACAGCAAGGAACGAGGCGAGCACGATCAGCGAATTGTAGTAGGTCCAACTCCCGACCGCGTGGCCGAGCGCAAGCTCGGTGACGACAACCACCGCGACGAAACAAAGATAGGCGGGCGCGGCGAAGCGCAGCGTTTCGGCGTGGCGGACGATGAAGGACGGCGGACCGGCGCGCTCAGACGCCGCGCCTTTGGAGGCGTGGCTCATTTTCAGGTGACGCGCCTCGAGGCTGCGCTGGTTCGGCAGCAGCCCTTGCCGATAGGCGCCGATGCGCAGGATCAGGCGCCGGGAATAGCGCACGAGCGGCGAGTTGCGGCTGAACGAGCCGGCGAGCACGGCGAGGATCAGGATCGTCCCTTCGGCGACGGTCGAATAGTAGGCCGACACGTTGAGCTCGAGCAGGATGTTGACGACCATCATCAGGATGTAAGCGCCGAAAACCGTGCCGAGCGGGCCGCCGCGTCCTCCGCCCAGCGCCGTCCCCCCGACTACGACGGCGGCGAACATTTGCAGCAGCATCGGGTTGCCGACCAGCGGATCGCCGGATCCGGTTTGCGCGCTGATGAATGCGCCCGCGAGCCCATAACAGCCGCCGGCGATCACGTAGACCATGAATTCGACGAATGCGGTCGGGACGCCCGCCGCCCGGGCCGAGTCGCGATCGCTGCCGATGGCGTAAATCGCAATGCCGAACCGGGTGCGCTTGAGCCAAGTCCACAGAGCCAGCAGCAGCACGATCAGCAGGACGGGCTTTGGCAGGACGTTGGGAATCGCGTCCCCGATCATGAGATCGCCGAGCGCGGGCGAGAGCGCGCCGCCGGGTTTGTCCATCACCAGCAGGGTGATCCCTTGCAGGATGAACATCGTCGACAGCGTCACCACGATCGGCTGCATGCGCAGGATCGCGACGAAAAAGCCGTTGAAGGCGCCCGACAGCGCGCCGATGGCGACGCCCGCGAACACGATGACCAGAGGCGATAGCGAGGGATCCTGAAATTTCGACGCCAAGGTCACGTTGACCAGCGAGATCGCCGCGCCCGCGGAAAGATCGAAGCCGCCGGAGAGAATGACGATCGTCTGTCCTATCGCCGCCAACACGAGCGTGGCGCCGCTCGTCGCCATCGACGCCAGATCGTAATAGCCGATGGAAACCGAACTGAAGATCGCCACCGTCGCCAGCAGCGCGGCGAAGGCGCCGATCGCGATCATCAGCCCGCGAAGGCGTCCGAGCCGACGCATGAACGCCGGGGCTCGGAAAGAGGCTCTTGGCAGCCTCGCTGCGCCGACGGCGATCATGCGGCGATCTCCGCGCCGTCCGCGCTCCCCAGCGCGGCCCGCACGATCGCCTCTTCCGAGAGGCGATCGCTGGGAATTTCCGCTGCGACTCTGCCTGCGTAAAAGACCAGCACGCGATCCGCGAGATGCACGAGTTCGGGAACCTCGGTCGAATAGAACAACACGGCGCCGCCGGCATCGGCGTAGGCGCGAATGAGCCGATAGAGTTCGCTCTTGGTGCCGACGTCGATGCCGCGGGTCGGATCGAAGAGCAGCAGCACGCGGCTTTCGGCCAGCAGCCACTTGGCGATGGCGATCTTCTGCTGGTTGCCGCCCGAGAACGAGCCCGCGCGGGTCCACAAGGCGCGTTGGTCCACCTCGACGAGGTCGAAGACGCGCTCGACGGCCTTCGTCTCGGCCTCGCCGTCGATCAGAGCCGCGCGAATGAAGCGGTCGATCACCGGCAGCGACGCATTGTGCTTGCCCGAGAGTTTGAGGAAGAGCGCCTCGGTCTTGCGGTCTTCCGGCACCAGGCTGATGCCGATATTGGCGCGCACTGCGTCCTCGGGGGACGCGATTACGATCGGTTCGCCGTCGACGCGCAGCGCGCCGCCGGCGAGATCCATCATTCCGAAGCACGCCAGGAACAGGTCGAGTTGACCCATGCCCTGCAGGCCCGCGACGCCGACGATCTCGCCGGCGCGCAGGCTGAACGAGGCTTCCTTCAGCTTGCCGAATGTGGCCAAGCGGTCCGCGCCCAACACCTCGGGCTCTTTCCTGCCCGAGGGTTGCGGACGGGCCGGAAAGGCGCGCGACAGGGACCGACCGACGATCATCGAGATGACCGCGTCGTCGTCGAAGTCGGCGACCGGCCCGCTGGCGATGTGCTGGCCGTTGCGCAGCACAGTCATCGCGTCGCAGAACGCGCGCACTTCGCGCAGGCGGTGAGAAATGAAGACTGTCGTCAGGCCGCGGCGTTTCAGTTCGGCGATGATCTTGCCCAGCCAGTCGACGTCGCGGCCGGACAGCGTCGACGTCGGCTCGTCGAGCAGCAGAATGCGCGGCTTGCGAAGGATCGCCCTGGCGATTTCGATTTTTTGCTGAACGGCGAGATCGAGACCGCCGACCTCGTCGTCGAGCGCGACATCGGCCATGTCCAACGCGGCGAAATGTTCGGAAACGAGGTCCCGCGCGTGGCGGCGTCGAATCATGCCGGTGAGCCCGACCGGGCCATAGGGAAGAAGCATGTTGTCGAGGACGGTGAGGTCCTTGATCAGCGTCATCTCTTGAAACGCCGTCTGGATGCCGCGCTGATGCGCAGCTCGTGGGCTTGACAGCCGCGTCTCCTCGCCGAAAATCCGGAAATGGCCGCTGTCGGGCAGCGTAAGGCCGGACAGCAGTTTCACGATGGTCGATTTGCCCGCACCGTTTTCGCCGAGCAGCGCATGGACGCTGCCGCCGGCGATCGCGAAGGACGCGTCGTCGACGGCCACCGTCGCGCCGTAGGCCTTGGAAACGCGCTCGACCGAGACCGCGGTGACAGGCGCCGGCGAGGCCGTGAAAACCTTATGATTCATGGCGTGAACTCGGTCCCGTGGCGGCTCGCCGCCGCAACGCGGAAAAAGGAGGCCGGCTGAGCCGGCGGGCGGAGAAATGCGCCGCCGGCTCCGTTCGAACGAATTTCGCTTACGGCTCGGGTTGGCCGACGAGCGCGGCCTGCAGGCCGATCTCCGGGGTTTCCGGCGAGTAGATCGAGGCGAACCAGCCCGGGTTCGGCACCAGCGACGGCGGGAACGCGTTGCAGCCCGCTTTCATCTCAGCCCAGGAGCCTTCCTTGCAATACTTGACCGTCTCGTTGGTGACGAGCGGAAGCGGCAGCGTGATCCGCTTGGGAATGGCCTTGCCCTCGAGTTTCTCGACGGCGAGCTTCAAAGCGTAACCGCCGGCGTAGGGCGGCGAAGCGTAGGAGATGCGCGGCGCGCCCATGGGAGCGTACGTGCCGTTGGCGCCTTCGGCCTCGGTGCCGGCCGGCAGCATTTGAATGCGCCCGCCGTTCGAGCCCTCGCCGGCGCACGGCTTCAACTGATCCGGCTTCTTGCCCGCTTCGATTTGCATCGTGTTGGCGGTGTAGCAGCCGACCTGCATCCACAGGCCGTCGATCTGGTCCCAGTTGCGCGTCGCGAGAATCTTCGACAATTCCGTGCGCGCCACGGCCTGACTCCACATGCCGACCGCTTCGGCGACGATCTTGATGTCGGGATATTTCGCGAACACCTCTTTGGCGGCTTTGGTGCGCAGCGTGTCGACCGAGGTTCCCGGCACGCCGGTGACGGCGAGGATGTTGCCTTTGCCCTTGAGTTGCTTGACCAGCCACTCGGCCGTCACCCGGCCGGCCTCTTCCTGATCGATGGAAACGTTATACGCGCACGGCTCGCTGATCTCGCCGTCATAGGCGATGATCATAACGCCCTTGTCGCAGGCGTTCTTGACGGCGGCGTTCAGCGCGGTCGGCGAAATCGGATAGACGATGATCGCCTGCGCGCCCTGCTGCACCATCGCGTTGATCTGCTGGATCTGACGCTGCGCGTTGGGGCCGGCGACCTGCACCTTGAGATCGACCTTGTCGGCGTAATCCTTATGCTGCGCCATGGCCTTGACCATGTTGGCCGCTTCCGCCTGCCAATCGTTGCCGATGTAACTCATGGAAAGGAAAATCTGGAACTTCTTGTCGGCCGCCTGCGCTGCGCCGGC
>JBEKFO010000095.1:0-11107 GCA_050013275.1 Roseiarcus sp.
GAAGATCGTGATCCGGTCGGCGATGTTGGTGATTTCGTTCCAGCGATGCGAGGTGAAAATCACGCACCGGTTTTGCGCGCGAAGATCGTGGATGAGGCCGAAGAGCCAATTGACCTCGCTTTCGCCGAGCGACGACGTCGGCTCGTCGAGAAGGAGCGTGCTCGGTTCCTGCACGATGACCCGCACGATCTCGACGATCTGGCGCTTGGCGAGCGACAGGTCTTCGATGAGCGCGCGCGGATCGACGTTGTGGACGCCGATGCGCGTCAGGATCGCATCCGCCTCATCGGCCATACGGCCGCGGTCGATGAGGCCGAGCCGCCCGCGCGGCTCGCGCCGTATGAGCAAGTTTTCCGCCACCGTCATCCACGGCAGCAGGGTCAGCTCTTGGAAGACCGTCCACACCCCGAGCGCGTGCGCCTTGTCCGGGCCGTTCAGCGCGACGGCATGGCCCGACAAGCGAATTTCCCCGGAATCCGGACGAAGCCGGCCGCCCAAGAGCTTGATCAGCGTGCTCTTGCCAGCGCCGTTCTCGCCGACGAGAGCATGCACCTCGCCTCTCCTCGCCGAGAACGAGGCGCCGTCGAGGGCAAGGACTCCCCCAAACGCCTTGGACAGCCGATTGCCCTCGACGGCCTGGACGGGCGGCTCGCCCTCGACGTCGCGGCCCGGCGTCATGCCGCCGAAGGCAAGTTGACGTCGAGTCTGCCTGGGCAGGGCTTTCCATCCGTCGCCGCCTCGACGCACAACTTCAGCGTTGCGGTCGGTCCGCTGTCGGTGAAGTCGGTAAAGAAGCTGTCCGGAAGGTCCGGAAACACCGTCTCGCCGACCTTCACCGTGTCGTTGGTCACATAGGGGAAGGGGATGGTGACGTCCTTCTTCGGATACGTCTTCGCGAGAATCTGTCGCGCAAGCTCCAACGAAATAACGGAGAGGAAAGGCGGCTGCCCGATCGAGATGCCGTCGACTTTCTGCCCCTGGTAACCGATCATGAACTTGCGGAAGCCGTTTTCCGCCTCGCCGGCGGTCGGCGGCAACGGACGTTTGGCGGCGATGAACGCCTTGAGCACGCCGTCGGTTCCGCCCTGACACCAGATGCCGTCGATCGGCGGCAGCGAAGGCAGGATCGAGGCGGTGTTGCGTTCCGCCGTGGCCGAATCCCACATGCCGGTATATCGGTTGATCACCTTGATGCCCGGATTCTCGGACCAAACGGAGTCGGCGCCCTTGTTGCGGTCCTCGTCCACCGAAGTGCCGGCGACGCCGGTGACCATGATGACGTTGCCCTTGCCGTTCAGCTTCTTGGCGAGCCAATCCGCGAGCTGCTTGCCGAACGCCACTTGATCGGTATTGACCTTGAGCGCCGAGGGCACGGTGACGATGTTGTCGAAGGAGACGACGAGGATTCCGCGGTCGCTGGCCTGGCCGAGGATGCCGTTCAGGCCGGTCGGCGACGCGGCGTCGACGACGATTGCGTCCACTTTGCGGGCGATCAGATTCGATATCTGCTGCGACTGCTTGCTGACGTCGTTGCCCGAGTTGAACCAGGAGCCTTCGACTTGCGACTTGAACGGCTCCATATCGAGGGCCGCCTTGAAGACGTTCTCCATCTCGATGCGCCACTTGTTGCCGATGTAGGAATTCGACAAGGCGATTTGGAATTTCTTGCCGCTCTCGGCCGCCGACGCCGCCATCGGCGCTAGGCCTGCGATCTCGAAACCCGCGATTCCCGCCGCACCGAGGCCGATCGCCTCGCGTCTCGTGAATTTGGCCGTCATTGATTTCCTCCCTCGATACGCCTTCCTCCCCGCCTGGACCGATGCTCGGTCTCATGCAGCAGCTGACCGCAAAATTTTGGCGGAATTCTAGGCATTGCGACAAATATTTGTGAGATCGGTTCTACATTGGCCGTGCGATTTTAGCATTTAGAACGCTGCGCCTTGGCCATGCCGGCGCGCCGTTGTCGACGTCATACGTCATAACTGCATCGGTAGATTTGGCTGACGGGGCTGCCGGAGCGCCGCCCTACGGCGTCAGCACCGCCGCGCCTTGCAGGCGGCCTTCGCGTAGGTCGGCGAGCGCAATATTGGCGTCCTTGAGGTCGTAGCGATGGGTCTCTGCGCGCACGCCCGCCTCGGCCGCGACTTCGAAGAACTCGGCGCCGTCGGCGCGGGTAAGATTGGCTACAGAGACAATCTGACGTTCCTCCCACAGCCAACGATAGGGGAAACTCGGGATGTCGCTCATGTGGATGCCGCCGCACACCACCCGCCCGCCCTTGCGCACCGCGCGCAAGGCGATTGGCACGAGCGCGCCAACGGGGGCAAACAGGATAGCCGCGTCGAGCGGCTCGGGCGCCTCTTCGTCGGACCCGCCCGCCCACGTCGCGCCGAGCGTGCGCGCAAAGCGCTGCGCGGCCTCGTCGCCCGGGCGGGTGAACGCCAAGAACTCGCGTCTTTGAAAGTTGCAGATCTGCGCCACGATATGGGCGGCCGCGCCGAAGCCGTAGATTCCGATCTTGTGGCCCAGCCCCGCGGCCGCGAGCGAGCGCCAGCCGATCAACCCGGCGCAGAGCAGCGGCGCGGTGGCGACGGGATCGCTGTCGGGGCGAAGTTTGATGATGAAAGCCGCTTCGGCGACGAGGTGCGAGGCATAGCCGCCGTCGCGGGTGTAGCCGGTGAATTCCGGATGGTCGCAGAGGTTTTCGCGGCCTTCGTCGCAATAGAAGCAATGCCCGCAGGCGTGCGCGAGCCAGGGAACGCCGACTCGTTCGCCGATGGCGAAATCCTCGACGCCGGCCCCGAGCCGCTCGACGAAGCCGACGACCTCATGGCCGGGAACGATCGGCAAGCGCTGGTTGGGCAATTCGCCGTCGACGACGTGCAGATCGGTGCGGCAAACGCCGCAGGCCTCGACGCGAATCAGCACCTCGGCGGGCCCCGGCGCGGGTTTGGCGCGTTCCTCGAGAATCAGCGGCCCGCCGATCTTTCTGAGAGTCATCGCGCGCATCATGGCGGTTCGCCTAATGGGACATCAGAATAGGCGCGGTGGGCTGGCGCAGCAGATCGAGACTGACGCCGCCGAACAACCCCTCGAACAGGCGCGAATGGCCGAAGGCCCCGGCGACGATGAGGTCGGCGTCCTGCGTGTCGAGGCTCGCGAACAAAGCTTCCAGCGCCGAGATGTCGCCGGTGTCGGTCCAATCGGAAATTTGCGCGACGACGCCGTGGCGTTGAAGGTGATCCGCCAAGACCTCCGAGGTCGCGCGCAGCGCGCTCGCGCGCGCCGAGAAGGTGAAGATCGTAACCTTTTTCGCCTTGACCAGCAGCGGCATCGCGTCATGAACGGCCCGCGTCGCCTCGCGGCTGGCGTTCCAGGCGATGACGATGTTTTTGCCGACCGGCGCCGGCCTCCAATCCTGCGGCAGGATCAACACTGGCGCGCCCGAGGCGAGCAGCGCCCCGTCGGGAATTTCGGGGCGCACCAGCGCGCGCGCCTCGCCTTCCGGCCGCGGCGCAATGATCAGATCGACGCAGTGGCGGTATTCGCCGCCGACCGTCGGCGCGGCGTCCGCGCCCACGAAGCGGCCAACAAGCCCCGCCTCCTTGACCGCTGCTTCGAATTCCGGACCGACATGCAGCGCGCGGTCGCCCCACGCGCCGACGAACGCCGCCTCAGAACTGGCGTCGACGCCGGTCAACCGCGCCCCGTGGGCCCCCGCCATCGCCACCGCCAGGCGCAGGCGCTCCCGCGAGTCGTTGGTCGGATCGAGATAGACCAAGATGTCCTTGTACGCCATCGCCCGCTCCCGTTTCCCAGCCCCCCGACCGCCGCCTCGTTCCGCGATGTCGGCGCCTCTCGAGCCCGCGCCGCGGACGGACGCGGTCAAATGCGCGTCAGCTCGCCTCGCCGATCGGGATCTCGACCTTCTTGGCGACCATCTCGGCCGGTTTGCCGACCGTCACGCGAAGCACCCCCTTGTCGAAAGTCGCTTTGATCTTCGCTGCGTCCGGCTTGAAGTCAGCAGCGCCACACGCCGAAACGCGCCGTAGCTGCGTTCGACGACGCGCCGCGCTTTGTCCGTCTTTTCCGCCTCGGACTTCTCCTCGCCGGAAATGACGACGCTCTGTCCGTCGATCGAGACTTTCACATCGCCCTCGTCGACGCCAGGAAGTTCGGTGGAGATTTCCACGGCGTCCTTGGTCTCCGCGAAATCGAGGCCGGCGAGACCATCGAATGCGGCGGTCCGACCCCACGATTTGGGCGACCGGCGGCGAAAGTCGTTCAGCAGATCGTCGAAATCGCGGCGAAAGCCCTCGAATGGGTCGAGGTCGCGTCCGCTGAAAATCGGAACGGGCAAGCGCATCGTCCACCCCTCTGGCTTAGGCCGCTGGCCTGAAAGCTCCCGCCTTCCCCTCCCCAGTTCATCGCGTGGAATCGAAGTTCGCTATAGTTAAGAAGCATGCCGGCTTCACGGCGGATGAAACGCGCCGTTACTATCAAAGCGGACAAGAAACGCATTGATCCAAGACAAAACCTTCGCCGTTGCGATGCTTGAGTGTGGGTTTCGGCGCGGGGAATCGGCCTCGGCGCGAAGCTGACGACGGAGCCCGAACGAGCAAGGCGGCGCTTGGCGCTTGATCGGCGCGGCTGAATCGGGCATAGGAGCGCGCTAAATCGTCCGCCGTGGGTTTTGCCCGCAGCTTCCTGTTTTGGGTGATCCCATGAAAGTCCGCAATTCCCTGAAGTCGCTTCGCAACCGCCATCGCGACAATCGTCTCGTGCGCCGCAAAGGCCGCGTCTACATCATCAACAAGACGCAGAAGCGCTTCAAGGCGCGCCAGGGCTGAGGCCCGCGCCTCCCCCGCCTCCCCTTGCGAATGGCGGGACATCGCCCTTTGACCATTGCGGCGAGGCGTCCTAAGCTCGCCCGCATGACGCGTTGTTGGACCTTCGCCTGCGCTCTCTCGCTGGCTCTCGGCGCGCCCGCGCTGGCCGAGCGCGCGCCAACGCCTGAGCAACCGCCCGCGGCCGCGCCCCCCGTGGCGAGCGAGACCCGCGACGAGCTCTTCGCCCGCCTCGCCGCGGCCAGGGACCCAGACGAGGCCGCCGGCATCGTCGGCGCGATCGACCGTCTCAACCTGCATTCGGGCTCCGACACCGGCGACCTCCTGATGGCGCGCGCGGTGGCGACGATGGACGGCGGGAATTATCCCGTCTCGCTCGCCTTGCTCGACGCGATCGTCGGCTTGCAGCCGGGATGGGCGGAAGGCTGGAACAAGCGCGCGACCGCGCGCTACCTCGCGGGCGACGTCAAAGGGGCGGTGGCCGACATCGCGCAAACGCTCGCGCGCGATCCCCGCCATCTCGAGGCGCTGGCGGCGTTGGGCATGATCCTGGAGGACAGCGGCCTTCGCGCCGAAGCCCTGCGCGCCTATCAGCGCGCGCTGACGATCGCGCCGCAATGGCGCCCGATAGTCGAGGCGGCGGCGCGGGTGAAGGCCGCCCTGGCGGGTCAGGCGCTATGACGGCGCGAGGCTGGGGCGTCGCGCGCCGATGATGGCCGGTCTTATCGGCCTAGCGGTCGCGTGCGTCGTCGGCCTGTTCCTGTTCACCTTCGTCGAGACGCGGCGGATCGAAAGGCGTTTCCCGCCGGTCGGCGAACTCATCGACACCGGCGGCGGGGCGATCCATGTCGTCGAACGCGCACCCGACGTCCCCGAACGCGGCGCCGTCCTGCTCGTCCACGGCGCCTCGGGAAATTTCGCCGACATGAGCGTCGCGCTCGCTGATCGTCTCGCGGCGCTCGGGTTTCGGGTTTTCAGCGTCGATCGCCCGGGGCACGGCTGGAGCGCCCGCCCGCCGGGGCGCGAGGCCTCCTCGCCCGAACGCCAAGCGCAAATGCTACGTGAAGCGCTGGCGCGTCGGGGGGTCGATCAGGCGATTGTCGTCGTTCACTCGCTCGCCGGCGTTCTCGGCCTCGCGATGGCGTTGAACGCGCCCGAATTCGTGCGCGGCTTGGTGCTGCTTGCGCCGGTCAGCCATCCCTGGCCGGGGGGCGTGGCCTGGTATTACACCCTCGCAGCCTCCCGGACGTTAGGGCCGCCGTTTCGCCGCCTGATCGTCCTGCCCGCCGGCCTTGCGAGCATGCGCGCGGGCCTGCGCGGCGTCTTCGAGCCCAGTCCGACGCCGCCCGACTATATCGACAAGACTCGCCTGCCCCTGGTGCTGCGGCCGCTGCATTTCCAGGCCAACGCCGAGGACGTGGTCGACACCGAGGCCTATGTCGCCGCGCTTTCGCCGCGCTACAGCGCGATCCGCGCCCCGACCGCGGTCGTCACCGGCGATTCCGACGGCGTCGTCTAAGCCCACATCCATTCGATCGGCTGCGCGCGCGACATTCCCGGGGCGACGCTGACGACGCTGCAAGGGGTCGGCCACTCCCCGCACCACAGCGCGCCCGAAAGCGTGGTGGCGGCGATTCTCGAAGTCGACCGGCGCGCACGGCAGAGCGCTGGGCAGTCCGCCGAGACAGTCTAATGTTCGACGGCGTGCCCGGGTTGAGTGATTTGCGTGCCGGTCTCGTCGGGCGCGAAGTCGAGCGGCACATCAATTGTCCGGCCGCATCCGACCATCGTCCAGGTTTCCCACCAAGGGCGGAGACGTTGACCCGGTCCGGGATCCGGCATCGGCGGAATCGAAAGGCCGAACGCTTCAAACTTCGTGTTCTTGACGATGAAATCCCTGCAACCCTTCGCGACCAAGGCGGCGCCGGCGTTCGCATACAATAGCGTGTCCCGCTGCAGCGTGGGATCGGCGTTTGATGTCCCGGGAACGCCCGTGATCGTATTGAGCTTCCCGTCGGCCCCCACGAAAAAGTAGAAATTCAATACCGTGTCGTCGCCGCAGCCGCTCACCGGAAATGCGTGTTTCCATAAGCCGGCGTTTGGCTGGCCGTCCGCTCCGAAGGACACGGGCTTCAATACCGTCACCCTCGACCCATTGGACGCCAACGTCGGGCATTTCTTGAAAACGACCTCAGGCAGGGCGGCGAGGTTGCGCCTAAGCAACCCACTGTAGAAATCGGACTTCGTAAACGTCTGCAGTTGACTTTCTCCAACCGCCTGCGCTCGCGAAGAGCCGGGTTGAGCGAGCGCAACCGACAACCCCAAGAGCAGAAGTTTCTTCCCGATCCGCATCCTACGCCCCTATCGAGCCGAACTTGGATCGCCGCGATCAGGCTTTGGCGGCGTGCGTCTTAAGAGGGCGGTAGCCGCCGCGGCTTCCCTGCTAGAGCGCGCCGCCGTCCGCGCCGACCACGGCGATGCGCAAATTGTTGGTCGTTCCGGACATGCCGAAGGGAACGCCGGCGACGACGATCACCCGCTCGCCGACGCCGACGAAGCCGTCGATATAGGCGTGGCGGCAGGCGCGGTCGGCCATGTCGCGTTCGTCGCGCGCGTCCTCGGTGACGACGGCGTGGACGCCCCAAACGACCGCGAGGCGGCGCGCCGTGCTGACGATGGGAGTCAGGGCGAGGATCGACGAGCGCGGCCGCTCGCGCGCGATGCGCAATCCGGTCGAGCCCGAAGCGGTCCACGCGCAGATGACCTTGGATTGCAGCGTTTCGGCGACGTCGCGCGTCGCTTCGGCGATCGCGTCGGCGCCGGTCGCCTCGGGCGTCGCGCGCTGGGACTCTATGATGCCGGGATAAATGGCTTCCGACTCTACCGCCTCTGCGATCCGGTTCATCGTCTCCACCGCCTCGCGCGGATATTGGCCGGAAGCGCTCTCGGCCGACAGCATGACCGCGTCGGCCCCTTCGAACACCGCCGTCGCGACGTCGGAGACCTCGGCGCGGGTCGGCACCGGCGTGGCGATCATCGACTCCAGCATTTGCGTGGCAACCACCACCGGCTTGCCGAGGCGGCGCGCGAGCCGCGTGACGGTCTTCTGCAGGCCCGGGACTTTCTCGAGCGGCATTTCCACGCCGAGATCGCCGCGTGCGACCATCACCGCGTCGGCGACGGCAAGGATTTCATCGAGCCGCGCGATCGCCTGCGGCTTCTCGATCTTCGCCATCACCAGCGCGCGATCGCCCGCGATCTTCTTGACCTCGACCACGTCCTCGGGGCGCTGCACGAACGACAGCGCGATCCAGTCGATGTCCTCCTGCAGCGCGGCGGCAAGATCAGCCCGGTCCTTTTCGGTCATCGCCGAAGTCGGAATAGTGGTGTCGGGGAGACTGACCCCCTTCTTGTTGGAGATGCGCCCGGCGACCTCGACGACGGTCTCCGCGCGGCCCGGCGCGATATCGGCCACGCGCAGCAGCACCTTGCCGTCGTCGATCAGCACGCGATCGCCCACTTTAAGCGAATCGAGGATTTCCGGATGCGGAAGAAAGACGCGCGTCTGACCGCCGAGCGCTTTATCCGAATCGAGCGTGAAGGCGTCGCCCTTGTGCAGCAGCGCCGACCCGGATTCGAATTCGCCGACGCGCAGCTTCGGCCCCTGCAAATCGACGAGAACGCCGATCGGCCGGTCGTATTCCTCCTCGAGCGCGCGAATCATCGCGACGCGCTCACGCATCGCGTCGTGCGAGGCGTGGCTCATGTTGATGCGAAAGACGTCGGCGCCGGCTTCGAACAGCGCGGCCACCTTCGATCGGTCGGCCGAGGCCGGACCGAGCGTGGCGATAATCTTGATGCGGCGTCGACGGCGGATCAAAGCGTTCTCTCCATTAGTCTGTCAGCCGGCGGAAGAACCCCACGCGCCGGCCACTCGATCAAATTGCGTCTCACGAGAACGCGACGCCCGCATGAAAGACAAGCGGCGGGACGCTCAGGGATTGACGGGGTCCGTGAGCTGCACGGTCCAATTCTTGGCGTCCTTGCCGGTGTCGACTTCGAAAAATCCGGTGCGGTCGTAGCCGCGCACGAAACAATCCTGGCGGCCTTCGACCTTGAACTCGCGATCGCTGGTGCACATAAAGGCCTTGCCTTTCCACTCGCCGCCGCGCTCGTCCATCGCGTAGACGTAATAATACTGCGCCGCCAGCGTGCCGCGCAGCAGCGTGTCGCAATCCGACGGCTTGAGATTCCACCAGCCCTCGCTAATCCAGGTCTGCCCGTCGGTGTACGCCAGGGCGACGCTGACGCGATTGGCGGTGAGATTGCACATGCGAAAATCGGCCCGCGCGGGCTGCGCGGCGCAAAGCGCCAAACCGAGAATCAACCAACCGAATTTCCGACCCATGACCGTCCGCGCCGCTCGTCGCCGCGTCATATTCGTCGGCGAGGCGCCGGTGTCAACCATCGCGCGCCGTCGGCGCGACGGCGACGATCGCGCGCGATCGGCGAATGCCGTTTCAGGTTGGCCGCGCGACGTAGATTCCCGCGAGGATCGACAGGCCGCCGAGCGCCTGAACAAGCGAGACGGGCTCGCCGAGCAGCAGGTAAGCGAAGCTCGCCGCGGCGATCGCTTCGAGGAAAATCACCAACGACGAGAACGCGGCAGGCAAGCGCCCGAGCGCCACGGAAAGCAAGCCTTGGCCGCCGGCGTGGCTGATCCACGCCATCGCCAGCAGCGCCGCTACGCCCCTGACGCTGTGCGGCAGGATCGTGCGCTCGAGACTGAGCGCGACGATGAACAGCAGCGCGGCGGTGATCGCGGTCGCCTCGAAGGTGACTCGGGCCGCCGAACTCTCGCGGCGCGCCGCCTTCACCGCGAGAAAATAGAGGCCGAAGAACACGCCGGTCGCAAGCCCGAAGAGATCGCCGATCGCACCCGCGGGCCTCAGATGCAGGCTCTGCGCGAGCAGCGCCGCGCCGCCGAGAATGCACAGGGCCAGGCCCGCCAGCGTTTTCGCGGCGGCGCGCTCGCGCAAGATCAGCCAGCCGAACGCGACCACCCAGATGGGCGCCGTGGTGGCGAAGAACGTCGCGTTGGCGACGCTTGTGGTGACGATCGACAGATGCCAGAAGAACAGATCGCCGGTGAAGGCCAGGCCCGCCAAGATGGTTGCTACGCCGAAGCGTCCTGACGGCCCGGCGCCTGATTCGCTCAAACGGGTCCAGGCGTAGAGCGCGGGCAGAGCGAGCGCGACGCGCCAGAATGCGCTCGCGAACGGCCCGACGTCGGCCACGCGCACGAAGATCGGCGAAGCGCCCATCGCCAGGGCGCCGGCGACCAGCGCGGCGAAAGGCGCCCCGAAGCCGCCGCGCGGCTTCGCCGCCGGAAGGGTCTGCGTCATCCGATTCCGGCCCAAATGCCAAGCGCGACTTCACGCCCGCTGTCAAACGTCGGCCCGTCCATATTCTCGCCGCATCGATCGAGCAAGGGGGCCCGATGGACGCCAAGCTGATGCGTGAAGTCGCCAAGGCGCGGGACGCCTTCCAACCGGTCGAACGCATCGACGGCGCGCTCGATCGCGGCGTCCTCGTCATTTGCGACCACGCCGCCAACGCGTTTCCGCCCGGCTACGGCGCGCTCGGACTGCCGCGCGAGGCGCTCGCGCGGCATATCGCCTACGACATCGGCGCGGCGCATCTGACGCGGCGTCTCGCCGCGCGCCTCGGCGCGCCGGCGATTCTCTCGACCTTTTCGCGCCTCCTGATCGATCCCAATCGCGGCGTTGACGACCCGACCTTGGTGATGCGCATTTCCGACGGCGCCCTGGTGCCAGGCAACGCGCGCATCGACGCCGGCGAGATCGATCGCCGCCGCCGTCTCTTCTGGGCGCCCTACCGCGCCGCGGTCGACGCGACCGTCGAAGCGATGCTGGCGACGAGGGAGCCGCCGGCGATCCTTTCGATCCATTCCTTCACCCCGCATTGGCGCGGCTTGACGCGGCGCTGCAAGGTCAGCGTCCTGTGGGACAGCGACCCCCGCCTGCCCGAGCCGTTGATGCGCGCCCTGGCGGAGGAAAAAGACATCGGCGAAACGGAAATCGGCGACAACGAGCCCTACGACGGCGCCCTGGCGGGCGACACCATCAACGCCGTCGCGACCGCGCGCGGCCTTTCCAATGCGCTCATCGAGGTGCGGCAGGATTTGATCGGCGATCGCGGCAGCGCCGAATGCTGGGCCGATCGCCTGGCGCGAATCA
>JBEKFO010000096.1:0-11081 GCA_050013275.1 Roseiarcus sp.
CTCGCCATTCGCGGTGCGGAAGCGCAGGTCCGCTTCCTCGACCTTGCCCTCGCGGCCCGAGGCGAGCAGTTGAGCGAGCCGCCCCTGATCGGCCTCGACGACGAAATCGCGGACCGGCGCGCCGACCAGTTCGTCCTCGCCGCGCCCGACCAGCCGCATGAACGCCGCGTTGACCTGGCGGATGACCGCCTTCTCGCTGGCGACGATCAGGATGTCGGAAACCGAAGCGATGACGCTGGAAATGAACGCCTGCGCCTCTTCAAGCTCGGCGTTCTTGTGCTCCAGGTCCGCTTCGTTGCGCAGCAGCTCGGAGTAGACCTCGTCCATGCGGTGGATGACTTCGACCCACATGGACTCGCGCACGCCGTCGAACGAGAGGTCGCTTCCTCCCGTCACTCTCTCGATCAGGCCGGGATGGGCCGGTTCAATCCTCGAAGCCATGAACGTCGCGCCTGAGATGGTAGCGCTCGATTTTGCTCCTTAACCCGACCCGCGACAAGCCCAGCTCGTCGGCGGCCCGGGAGATATTGTCGCGATGGCGCTTTAGCGCGGCTTCGATCGCGTCGCGCTCGAGATCAGCGACCTGATCGCGCAGCGGGCGCGTATCGGAATTTCCTCGCCTCGCGACGGCGGGCGCATGCGAGTTTTCCGCGATCGACAGCAGGCTCGCCGGCAGCGGTTCGTCGGTCGGCGCGAGCACAACCATGCGCTGAATTTCGTTGTGCAGTTCGCGCACGTTGCCCGGCCAGCGATAGGCCATCATCTTCTCGATCGCCTGCGGCGCGAAGCCGGGGATCTGTCGTCCGAACGCCTGGTTGACTTGCAGCAGCATGCGCGCGGCGATCGCGGGAATGTCCTGCGCGCGATCGGCGAGCGCGGGCATATGGATGGGAAAGGTCGCGACGCGGTAATAGAGATCGCGCCGGAACCGCCCCGCCGCCACTTCTTCAGTCAGATCGCGATTGGTGGCGGAGACCACGCGAACGTCGACCTTGCGCGGACGCTGGGCGCCGAGCGGGCGGATTTCGCCTTCTTGCAGCACGCGCAGCAACTTCACCTGGAACGCGGCGGAGGTCTCGCCGATCTCGTCGAGGAAGATCGTGCCGCCGTCGGCGAGCTCGAACAGTCCGACCCGGTCCTGATAGGCGCCGGTGAAAGCCCCCTTCTTGCAGCCGAACAATTCGCTTTCCAACAACTCGTCAGGAAGCGCGCCGCAATTCTCGACCACGAAGGGCTTTTCCGCCCGCGCCGAACTGTAGTGAATCGCGCGCGCGAGCAGCTCCTTGCCGGTGCCCGAGGCGCCGGTGACGAGCACGGAAATGTCGTACTTCGACGCCTGCCGGCCGAGCGAAATCGGCTCGCTCATCGGGCTCCCCGGCAGATGCACGATCCGATCGAATTCGTAGAGGCGCCCTTCATTGCGACGCCGATCGCTGACAACGCGGCGCAGCCGCTCGCCGGTCGGTTTGGCTTCGACCGGCACGTCGACCGCCTCGCGCTGCAGGCGCGACAGCCGCGCCGCTTCGCGCACCGTCTCCAACAATTTCTCGGGATGCCAGGGCTTGGTGACATATTGATAGATGCCGGCGATGTTGACGCCGGCGATGACGTCCTCCGAGTCGGTGTAGCCGGAGA
Source organism: Roseiarcus sp. (assembly GCA_050013275.1). Lineage (GTDB taxonomy): Bacteria > Pseudomonadota > Alphaproteobacteria > Rhizobiales > Beijerinckiaceae > Roseiarcus. Next base: position 1,636 of record JBEKFO010000096.1, read on the forward strand.
TGATGATGCGGATGGTGTCGGGCCAGAGGTCGCGAACGCGCTTGAGGAACTCGACGCCGGATTCGCCAGGCATGCGCTGATCGCACAGAATGATCTGCACCATTTCGCCGGCGAGCACCGCCTCGGCCTCAGCGGCGTTGCCCGCGCTGATGACTTCGAATTCGTCGGCGAGCACCCGGCGAAGCGCTTCGATCGAGCGCACTTCGTCGTCGACGATGAGGATGGTGGTCTGTGCGGTCATGGCAGGCTCGCCACAGGTTCGGTCGGCGCGCGGAACGCGCTCGAACGGTGGACGGCGAGCGTCAAAGGCGTACGCGACTTGGCGATCTTGCGAATGAAATTGTAGCGCGCGACGTGATAGCTCGGATCGAAACCATAGAAGTTGCGCTTCATGCGCGCGAGTTCCTCCTCCCTGTAAGCGGCGAGCGGTTTGGCCGCTTCGTCCTCGGCGCGCCGGCGCCGCTTGGCTTCGATGCGGCGCGTCAGGTTCGCCGTGTTGGCGGCGAGCGCGCGCGCCTGGGCGCGAATCGCTTCGTCGGCGCGAACGGCGTCGGCGGGAAGGCGCGCGTTCGCGAGCCCGAGGCGCATCGCCTCCTCGACCCCCATCGGCAGACGCGCCTGAGCGATCTGACGCGCCCGCGCCTCGCCGACGCGCTTGGGCAACAAATAGGTCCAGTATTCCGAACCATAGAGGTTGCCCATGTCCTTGTAGTGCGGATTGAGGATGACGTTGGCGCCCATCCACACTTCGTCGGCCGCGAGCGAGATAAACACGCCGCCCGCCCCGGCGTTGCCGCGCATCGCCGAGATCACCAATAAGCCGTCGGCGCGCGCGATGCGCTCGACCAGATCGTTCATCGCGTTGATGTTGCGCCAGGACTCCTCGGCGGGCGACTCGCTCGCCTCGATGACTCCGAGATGCATCCCATTCGACCAGCAATCCTTGCCCCCGAGCAAAACGAGGACGCGAAGGCCGCGAGCGAGGACGCGATCGAGTTCTGCCGACAGCGCCTCGCAATCGGCGGTCGCAAAGGCGCCGTTATAGAAATCGAAGCTGAGGAAGCCGACGCCGTCATCCTCCTCGTAGCGCAGCGGCGAGGGGCTCTCGGCGAACGCGAGGCCGTCGAGATGGGCGGCCATCGCTTGGGCCGCCGGCAGCTTGATCTCGTGCGCGCCCGGCCGTTTGGCTTGGCCGATCCACAGCGCGCCGTCGCTTAATCCCACAGCCACCGCCACGCGCGAGCGCGCGAGCGCCGCGCCGGGGGCGCCGACGAGCCCCGGCGCACGCGAGGCGTCATATGCGCGCCAGTCCCGCCCGAACAGAGAGATCAGCGCGCCCGGCGCGCCGTCGCTCGCGCGCGTGATGCGAAGAGCGTCCTCGACCCCGTGCCGAGCGAAGTCGATGCGCCGTTCATCGGCGCCGCAGGCGCGGCGCGCGCGTCCCTTGCCGCGATTGACGGGCGTCGGCGCGGTGGTCTCCCCTACTTGCAGCCGCGCCAACGCCTCGAAAACGCATTCGAGCGCGGCTTCGGCCACTTCGTGACGGTAGAGGCTCGCTTTCGTCGCCGCGCGCATCGGAAATTCTCGCCACGCCCACACCGGCCCGCCGTCCATCTCGTCGCGCGCCTCGATCAGGGTGACGCCCCAGCGCTGCTCGCCCTCGAGGATCGCCCAATCCAGCGCCGAAGGCCCCTTGTCGCCGCGCACCCCGGGGTGAACGATCAGACAGCGCACGCTCCGCCAGACGTCACTCGCGATCGCGCGCTTGAGAAACGGCGCGATCACCAGATCTGGGCGATAGAGCGCCACCGCCTCGCGCGTCACAGCGTCATTGACGTCGAGTTCGACCGAGACCTCGTGCCCCGCCTCGCGCAGCGCAACGTGCAGCCGCTGGGCGAGGGAATTGAAGCTATGGCAGACGAGCAGGATGCGCATCGCGGCTCAACAGATCCGCGGCAGTTGCTCGCCCGAGAGCCAGTCGACGATGCGGCCGCCGCCAAACGAAGTGCGCATTTCGACGAAGAAGTTGGGGTCCTCCACCACGCGGCCGATCACCGCGGCGTCGGCGCCGAGCGGATGAGCCTTCATCGCCTTGAGCGTCGCCTCGACGACATCGGGCGCCAGGATCGCGACGAGCTTGCCTTCGTTGGCGACGTTGAGCGGATCGAGCCCAAGGAATTCGCACGCGGCGGCGACCTCGGGGCGCACCGGAATCGCCTCCTCCTCGATGGCGAAGCCGACGCGTGACTGGTGCGCGAATTCATTGAGCGTCGCCGCGAGCCCGCCGCGGGTGGGATCGCGCATGACGCGAATGCCGGCGCCGCCGACCGCGACCATCGTCGCGACAAGGCCGTGCAGCGCCGCCGAATCGGAAAGGATCTGGGTCTCGAACTCGAGGTTCTCGCGCTTCGACATCACCGCGACGCCGTGATCGCCGATCGTGCCCGAAAGCACGACGAAATCGCCCGGACGCGCCGCGTCGCTCGATAGCCTAAGGCCGGGCGGCGCGACGCCGACGCCGGCGGTCGAAATGAAAACGCCGTCCGCCTTGCCGCGTTCGACGACCTTGGTGTCGCCGGTGATGATGGGCACGCCCGCTTCGCGCGAAGCTTCGCCCATGCTCGCCGCGATGCGCTGCAAGTCGGCGAGCGGGAAGCCCTCCTCGATGAAGAAGCTCGCGGAGAGATAGAGCGGGCGCGCGCCGGCCATCGCGATGTCGTTGATGGTGCCGTGCACGGCGAGCGAGCCGATGTCGCCGCCGGGAAAGAAGATCGGCGAGACGACGTAGCCGTCTGTCGTCATCACCATGCGCCCGGCCTCGACGTCGAAGGCCGACTGGTCGTTGCCCGCGCGCAGCCAGTCGTTGTCGAAGGCGGCGTGGAAAATGTCCTCGATCAATTGCCCCATCGCGCGCCCGCCGGCGCCGTGGGAAAGGTCGACGCGGCCGTTCTTGACGTCGAGCTTGCGGCGAATCGGCTGTTGAACGCTCAAGCGACACTCCTGCGTTGTGGCGCGGCCTTCGTCGTCTCGCGGAAGCGCCCATAGGTCCAGTGCGCCGAGCAGGCGCCCTCGGGCGACACCATGCACGAGCCCATCGGCGTGTCGGGCGTGCAGACCGTGCCGAACAGCTTGCAGTCGCGCGGCTTCTTGACGCCGCGCAGGATCGCGCCGCACTCGCAAGCGGGATTGTCCTCGGCTGGCTTCGCCACCAGGGCGAAGCGCTTCTCCGCGTCAAAGCCCTGATAGGCCGGCCGCAGGCGAAGCGCGCCGTAGGGCACCTGGCCGAGGCCGCGCCATTCGAAGCTCTCGCGCAATTCGAACACCTCGGCGACCTCGGCCTGCGCCTTCTCGTTGCCGAACTCGGTCACCGCGCGGACGTATTGATTCTCGACCTCGTGCCGACCCTCATTGATCTGGCGCACCAGCATCAGGATCGCCTGCGCGACGTCGAGCGGCTCGAAGCCGGCGACGACGACGGGCTTCTGGAACTCCTCGGCGAAGAACCGATAAGGTTGCAGGCCGATGACGGTGCTGACGTGCGCGGGGCCGATGAATCCGTCGATGCGAACGCTGCCGAGCTCCCTCACCTCGGGGCTCTGCAGGATGCTTTGGATCGCCGCCGGCGTCAGCACGTGATTGCAGAGGATCGAGAAGTTCGCGAGCTTTTTCTTCGCGGCGGCGCGAATGGCGAGCGCGGTCGGCGGCGTCGTCGTCTCGAAGCCGATAGCGAAGAACACCACTTCGCGGTTCGGCTCCCTCTCGGCGATGCGGATCGCGTCGAGCGTCGAGTAGATCATGCGGATGTCGGCGCCCGCCGCCTTGGCCTTGAGCAGGCTCGAACCGTGCGAGCCGGGCACGCGCATCAGGTCGCCGTAGGTGCACAAGGTCACGTTCGGCCGCTGCGCGCATTCGATCGCCATCTCGAGGCGCGCGATCGGCAGCACGCAGACCGGGCAACCTGGCCCGTGGATCATGCGAACGTTCTCGGGCAGCAGATCCTCGAGCCCATAGCGCGATATCGCATGGGTGTGGCCGCCGCAGAACTCCATGAAGTGATAGAGGCGCTGCGGATCGGCCTCGCGCACGATCGTCGCCGCGATCCCTTTAGCGAGCCTGCCGTCGCGATACTCGTCGACGTACTTCATTGCGGCGCTCCCTCCGCCGCCTCATGGCCGGGCTCGACGGCGAGGGGCGATAGGGACGCGCTCATGCGGCCACTCCTGCAGAAGCGAGCAGCGCGAGCGTGCGCTCGGCCTCTTCCGGATCGATCTTGGCGAGCGCGTAGCCGACGTGCAGCACGACATAGTCGCCGACCTTCAGGTCTTCCACCAGCGCGGTCGAAATGGTCTTGGTGACGCCGTCGAGGCTGACCTTGGCCATATCGTCGGGCAGGATTTCGCTCACCTGGACGGGGATGGCGAGGCACATGGTCTAATCCTCCTGAAAGGAAGCGCCGGCGCGAATGCGCGCCAGGGCGAAAGCAGCTTGTCCGAGCGAAACGCCGCCGTCGTTGGCGGGCGCCGCACGTGGCAGATAGGGGTTAAGGCCGCGCTCGCGCAAGGCCGCGGTGAGGCCGTCGGCGAGAACTCTGTTCATCAGGCAGCCGCCGCCGAGCGCGATCCGCGTCAGTCCGCGCGCCGCGGCGGCGGCGGCGATCCATTCGCCGAGCGCCGCGATCAGGGCGCCGTGAAACAGCTCCGCCCCCTCGCGGCCGCGCAGGCCCTGATCGATGATCGCCGCCATCAACGGGGCCATTTCGAGCCGCCCCGCCTCGAGCCTCCACAGCGTTTCGCCCGTGCGTGGCGTCACAACCAGCGCCTCCAGCTCCATCGCCGCCTGGCCTTCGTAGCGCTGTTCGAGACAGACGCCGGCCAGAGCCGCCGCCGCGTCGAACAGCCGGCCGAGACTGGTGGTCATTGGGAAGCGCGCGCCGCGCGCAAAGCTTTGGGCGAGCCGCGCCGCATGGGGCGCATCGGGAAAGAACCGCTCGGTCGCATCGAGCCGGCCGAGCCGATCGAGCATCGCCACGCCCATCCGCCACGGCTCGCGCGCGGCGCGGTCGCCGCCCGGCAGCGCGAGGGGTTCGAGCCAACCGACGCGCTGCCACTCGGCGTCGTCGAGCGCGATCAGCTCGCCGCCCCACGGCGCGCCGTCCGTTCCGTAGCCCTGGCCGTCGAGCGCGACGCCGAGGACCGGCCCGCTCAAGCGGTGCTCGGCCGCGACCGCCGCGACATGGGCGAGGTGGTGCTGCACGCGCGCGCAAGGCAGGCCCGACTCTTCTGTCGCGCGCGTCGACTGGAAATCTGGATGCAGGTCGCAGGCGGCGAATTCGGGCGTGATCGCGAGGATCGAACGCAAGTGCGCGATCGTCTCGTTGCGGAAGCGGATCGTTTCGCGGTCGTCGAGATCGCCGATATGTTGCGATACGAACGCCTCGCGCCCGCGCGTCAGGGTCACGGTGTTCTTCAGATCGGCGCCGGCGGCGAGCACGCTCGGGCCGTCGACGCCAAGGTCGATCGGATCGGGCACGAAGCCGCGCGCGCGGCGCAGATACGCCGGCGCGCCGTCGAGCACGCGCATCACCGAATCGTCGGCGCGCACCACGATCGCGCGCCCATGGGTGACGACGAGGTCGGCGATCGGGCCAAGGCGTCGGCGCGCGTCCTCGTCGTCGGCGACCAGCGGTTCGCCGCCAAGATTGGCGCTGGTGGCGACCAGCGCGATTTCATTACGAGCATGGCGCCAACCCACGAAATCCGGCGCGCCCGCGAGCGCGTGCAACACCAGCCAATGCAGCGGCGTGTAGGCGAGCATGAGGCCGACGTCGGCAAGGTTCGGCGCGACGCTGGGCGCGAGAACGCCGCGGCTCTTGGCGAGGATGATCGGCCGCGCGCGCGATTCCATCAGCGCGATTTCGGCGTCGCCGAGCTCTGCGAGCTGCGCGGCGCTTGCCGTGTTGGCGACCATCACGGCGAAGGGCTTGGCCTCGCGCGCCTTGCGGCGGCGCAGCGCCGCGACCGCCTCCTCGTTGCGCGCGTCGCAAACGAGGTGGAAGCCGCCGAGCCCCTTGAGAGCGACGATGCCGCCGTCGCGGATGCAGTCGGCGATTTGCTCGATCTCGACGTTGAGCTTGGGGCCGCAGGCCCGACAAGCAATCGGCTCGGCGTGGAAGCGGCGATTTTCGGGATCGGCATAGTCGCGCGCGCAGTCCTCGCACATCGGGAACGGCGCCATCGAGGTCTGCGCGCGGTCGTAGGGCAGCGCCCGCGTCAGGGTGTAGCGCGGCCCGCAATGGGTGCAGTTGACAAGGGGATAGCGGTAGAAGCGGCTCGCCGGATCGAACAGCTCGCTGAGGCACGCCTCGCAGATCGCGGCGTCGGCGCCGATGCGCGTCGTCGCCGGTCCGCCCGCCGTCGCTTCGATCACGAAGCCGACGCCGCCGACTAGCGGCAGCTCGGCGACGTCGATCGAATCGATGCGCGCGAGCGGCGGCGGCGCGAGACGCAACGCGTGCAGGAACTGCTCGGCGCCGGCGCCCTCGACTTCGATCAGCACGCCGGCGGCGTCGTTGAGCACGAACCCCGAGAGCGCGAGGCGCGAAGCGAGGCCATAGGCGAATGGACGGAAGCCCACGCCCTGCACAGCGCCGCGAACGCGCAGGCGCAAGCGCCTGTCGGTTCGCGCGTCGAGCGAGCGGAGCGCCGTCATCGTCTATCCCCTCGCCATGTCGGCCGCTCGGCGAGCGGCGGAGGCTTCGATCCAGGCGACGAACGCGGCGAGGCCTTCGCCGGTCTTGGCCGAGACGATCAGCGTCTGCAGCCGCGGATTGACCCGCAGCGCATTGGCGAGGCACGCGCCGACGTCGAAATCGAGATGCGGCAGCAGGTCGGCCTTGTTGAGCAGCAGCAGGTCGGCCGCCGCGAACATGTCGGGATACTTGAGCGGCTTGTCCTCGCCCTCGGTGACGGAGAGCACCACCACCTTGTGCGCTTCGCCGAGGTCGAACGCGGCGGGACAGACGAGGTTGCCGACGTTCTCGATGAACAGCGCCGAGCCCGGCGGCGGGGCGAGGGTCTCCAAGGCATGGCCGACCATGTGGGCGTCGAGATGGCAGCCCTTGCCGGTGTTGATCTGGATCGCAGGGGCGCCGGTGGCGCGGATGCGCTCGGCGTCGTTGGAGGTCTGCTGATCGCCCTCGATCACCGTGACAGCCATGCGCTCTTTCAACGCCTCGATCGTCTTGACCAAGAGGGTGGTCTTGCCTGAGCCGGGGCTGGAGACGAAGTTGAGCGCGAACACGTTGCTCGCGGCGAGCGCGCGGCGGTTGTCGCGCGCATAGGCGTCGTTCTTGGAAAGGATGTCGCGCTCGATGCGGACGATGCGCTCCTGGCTCAGGCCGGGCACGTGCGCGCCGGCGATGCCCTTGCCGTAGTCAACCACGCCATCTTCGTGTTGGTGTTGGTGGTGGTGATCGTGGTCGTGGTCGTGTTCATGATCATGATCGTGGGGATGGTCATGATCGTGAGGATGGCCGTGGTCGTGCGCTTGCGCGTCGGCCTTGTCCTTGTCGAGGGCAATCGTCGCTTCGCCGCATCCGCACACGCTGCACATCAGTCGATCTCCATCTCGCGAATCTTCAATTCGTCGCCAGCCGTCATCTGCACGCGGTAGCACCCGCACTGCGGGCAGGCGCCGAAGCGTTCGGCGAGCGCCACGGTTCTTTCGCAGTCGAGGCACCAGCCGGCGCCGGCGATGCGGTCGATCTCCAGCTTCGCGCCCTCGGCGGCGGTGCCCGCCGCCACGGCGGAAAAGCAGAACTCGAGCGCTTCGGGCTCGACATGGCTCAGCGCGCCGACGTCGAGGAACACCCGCGTCACCTTGCGCGCGCCCTGCTTGCGCGCTTCTTCCAGAGCGATCTCGACGATGCTCTCGGTCAGCGACATCTCATGCACGGACCGGCTCCTTCAGCGCAACGTCGAAGGCGACGCAGGGGTCGAACAGCGTCGCCAGTCGCGTCACCGCGAGGCGCGCCGTCTCGCCCTGGCCGACGCGCGCGCCGAGCAGAGCGGCGACGAACGGCCCCGCCGCATGAAAGTTCCATTCCGTCGGCGCAACGATTGCGTAAGCGGCGATCCGTTCGTCCGCCCCGATTTCGGCCCAGTGGTAGAGGCGCCCGCGCGCGCTCTCCACCGCGCCGTACCCCGCGTTCGCGCCGACCGCGCCGGCCGCGAGGACTTCATCGAACTCCATCTCGCCTAATTGTAGCCCCTGCCCCACCGCCGTCAACGCCAAACGAATATCGTTGAATCGCGCCGCGAGCCGCGCCGACAGGACACTGCCCTGCGACGGCGAGCGGCGCCACAGCCGCGCATAGGCGCCCGTTTCCGGCCGACGCCCCGCCAGGCGCGGCCGCGCGGCGAAGCCTGGCGGGTCGCCCCGCAAAGCAGCGACGACCGCGGCGTCGTCGGCGCGCGTCAGGCAATCGGGCGGGCCGGGCGCGAACGCTTCGTCGCGCTCGCATTGGCGAAACATCGCGCCGAACGCCGTGTCGGCGGGCGGCGCGTCGCCCGGCGCCTTGGGCGTCCCGAGCGCTTCGGCGGCGGCTGCGAGGCGCGCGTGCGGCGCATGAAGCGCCTCGCGACGCGCGCGACCGAGCCCCGCGGCGGCGCCGTCGACGAGCGTGCGCGCAGCGAGCGCGGCGTCTCTCAGCGCGCCGCCGGCGCGGCCGACCACGGCGTCGGCGCCGCGGCTCCATGGCCAGCCGGCGACGCAGGCGCGCATCGTCTCGAAGATTCGTTCGCTTAAGACGCTCACCGCCGCGGCGAAGCGCGCGCTCTCTTCGATCGCGCGCCCGCTCGCCACCGCGACGGCCTGATCGGCGGCGACGCCCTGCGCCTGCGCGCACAGCGTATAGATGCGCCGCGCCAGCAACGGCGTCTCCGCGCCGGCGCGGCCGACGAACAGGCGGGTCAGCCCCAGCGGCCGGCTCGAGCGGATCGCCGCGGAGCAGACATGGCCGCCCGCGACGTCGACCTCGATGGCGATGGCGCCGGCGTCGACCGCTGAACTCATCGCGCGCCCTCCGCGCCGGTCTTGAGGCGCCCGCGCAGGAACGCGCGGCGGTCGAGCGCCGCAGGCGCTTCGCGCGGACGCAACAACTCGGCGTCGAACAGCGCCTGCATTGCTTCGCGTGCGGCGACAATCGCGTCTCCCACGTCGGCGAACAGGTCCATCGGCGAGAACAGCGAACAGGAATCGAGCCGACCGAAACCGGGCAATTCACCGACGATCAGTTCGACTTCGCCTGCGGGCAGCGCCATCTTGATCGAAGCGCCCGCGCGAACGGCGGGAGTCGGCGGAGCGCCGGGGAGATCGGCGGCGACGAAATTCATGAACCACGGCGTGACGACGACGCCGACCGCGCGCCCGGCATGGGCGCGAAAGCC
>JBEKFO010000097.1:0-10981 GCA_050013275.1 Roseiarcus sp.
GGGTTGGTGGCGGAGGGGGTGATGAACAGCACGCCGTTGTCGGCGTAGACTTCGGAGGCCGGAATGGTCACGCCGGAGTTGAAGTGGCCGACCACGAACTTGACGCCGTCGCCGACGAACTTGTTGGCGACCGATACGCCCTGCTTGGGATCGGAGACGTCGTCGCCCGGTTCGACCGTGATCTGCTGGCCGAGAATGCCGCCCGCGGCGTTGAAGTCGGCGGCGGCCTGATTCACGCCCGTGGTCAGCTGGGCGCCGAACGAGGCGTTAGGGCCGGTGATCGGACCGGCGACGCCCATCTTGAGCTGCGCCTGCGCGGCGCCGGCGAACGCCAACCCCGCAGCAAGCACGAGCCCCGTCAACAAATACTTTTTCATACTACACTCCCTATGTTTCGGGGCGCAGACGGCGCCCCCCGGCGGAACCTCATCCCACCTTGGTGGGAATAAAAGCCTGTTTTCGAATGGGTGTCACGTCAAAAGCCGCGAGCCGCGGCTAAATCTTTCCCGTGCGCGGACGAACAGCCGACCTCCCGTTCAACGCGCGCGCCAGCGCAATCCGATCCTCTCGAAGGCCCAGGAATATTGCGTCGCCATCTGCCGCGCACGCATCGCGGCGTAGCCGAGCCAGGCGACGGCGAGCAGCAGAACGAAGGTGACGAGATAGTATTGGAGCGACAGCAACTCCTCCTGGAACAGCGCGTAGTGCAGGAATTGCACCGCAGCGGCGAGCGCCACCATCGCCGGCGCGATGCGCCACTGCGGGCTCCAGCCGCTGGCCAAGGCGCGGCCTGTCGCGAACGCCGCCGCGGCGCCCAGGCCGTCGAGCACGATGAAGGCGAGAAGCGCATAATCGCTGTCGGGCCACAGAATTCCGGCCATCAGTGGCCTCCTTCGAGATAGGCCGCGCGCACCTCGGGTCGCGCGAGCAATTCCGCGCCGGTGCCCTGCATGGTGATCAGGCCGTTGACCATCACGTAGCCGCGATGCGCGAGCTTGAGCGCATGGAAGGCGTTCTGCTCGACCAGAAACACCGAGATTCCCTGGTTCCGGTTGAGTTCGGAAATCGCGTTGAAAATCTGCTTGACGAGCAGCGGCGCGAGGCCGAGCGACGGTTCGTCGAGCAGCAACAGTCGCGGCCGGCTCATCAGCGCGCGGGCGATCGCGAGCATCTGCTGCTCGCCGCCCGAAAGCGTGCCGCCGCGTTGCTGCGCGCGCTCCTTGAGGCGCGGAAACAGCGTGAACGCGCGTTCCAGGTCCTCGTTGAAATGGGCGAAATTGTCGATCGAGGCGCCCATCTGAAGGTTTTCGAAAACGGTCATACGCGGGAAGATGCGCCGTCCTTCCGGCGACTGCGCGATCGACATTCGCGCGATGCGATGCGTCGCCATGTTGGTGATGTCGTGGCCATCGAAGACGATCGAGCCGCGGCGCGCGCGCGGGCTGCCGAAGACCGTCATCATCATCGTCGACTTGCCGGCGCCGTTGGCGCCGATCAGCGTGACGATTTCGCCTTCGTTGACCTCGAGATCGACGCCCTTGAGCGCCTGGATCTTGCCGTAGAACGTTTCGACGCCGCGAACGGTGAGCAGCGGCTTTGGGGCGGGCGCGGCGGCCGCGACGGCCGCGGCGCTCGAATTGGCGCTTGGCTGGCTCATGCGCCGATCTCCGCTTCCACGCTGGCGAGTTCCTCTTCGTCGGCGACGCCGAGATAAGCGGCGATGACCTTGGGATCGTTGCGCACCTCTTCCGGCGTGCCGTCGGCGATCTTGGTGCCGTAGTCGAGCACGACTATGTGATCCGAAATCTGCATCACGACGGACATGTCGTGCTCGATCAGCAGGATCGAGGTCTTGTGATCGTCACGGATCGAATGCAGCAACGCGTTCAGCTCCATGGACTCGCGCGGGTTGAGGCCGGCGGCGGGCTCGTCCAGGCACAGCATCACCGGATCGGTGCACATGGCGCGAGCGATTTCGAGCCGCCGCTGCGCGCCGTAAGGCAGCTCGCCGGCGGGGTCGTCGGCGCGATCGGTGAGACCGATCTTTTCCAGCCAGTACTGGGCGCGCTCCACCGCTTGGCTTTCGGCCGCGCGATAGGTCGGCGCGCCGAACAGGCCGAGCACGGTGAAACCGCTCGCCAGCATCAGGGTGTTGTGATGGGCGACCATGAGGTTCTCGAGCACGGTCATGCCCTGAAAGAGGCGAATGTTCTGGAACGTCCGCGCGACCTTGGCGCGCCAGGCGATCTCGTTGCCGGGCATGCGCTCGAGCAGAAACAGCTCGCCCGTTTGGGTGGTCGCATGCTTATTGGTCGAAAGCGTGAGCGCCTCGACGTCGGCGGGCGTAGCGGAGCCCTCGCGCGCCAACGCCAGACGCCCCTCGGTCGGCTTGTAGAAACCGGTCACGCAATTGAACACCGTGGTCTTGCCGGCGCCGTTCGGGCCGATGAGCGCGGTGATGTCGCCGCGACCGACCTGAAACGTCAGGTTGTTGACCGCGACGAGGCCGCCGAAGCGCATCGTCAAATGCTCGACGACGAGCAGGGGATTGTCGTCCCAACGCATCAGCCGTGTCCTTCCTTGACGAGCGAGCCAGACACCGCTTTTTTCTCCTTGAGGAAGATCGACGGCGAGCGCGTCGAAATAAAGCCCCGCGGCCGCACGACCATCATCACCACCATGGCGAGGCCGAACAGCAGGCCGCGATATTGCGCGGGATCGAAGTCGGGCATCGCGAACTTATCGAATATCGCGTCGGGCAGGAGCTGAAACGACCGCAACGCGAAAACGGCGGCGATCAGGACGATCGCGACCTGCGCGGCGAGCTTGCGCGACTGGATCACGCCGAACACGACGACGCCGAGGCAGATCACGAACACGCCTGTCCCGCTCGACATGATGGCGCGGAGAAAATCGAGTTCGCGCAGCAGTTCGAATCCGCCGATCAGGAACACCGCCGCCAGGGCGACGCCGATTTGCGAGCCCATGCCGCCGAGCACCACGATGGCGAGGATCGTCGCGGACTCGATGAACGTGAAGCTCTCGGGACTGATGAAGCCCTGCCGAACGGAGAAGAAGGAACCGGCCAATCCGCCGAAAAAAGCGCCCAGCGCGAACGCCGTCAGCTTGGTGTTGGTGGTGTTGATGCCGAGGGAGCGACAGGCGATTTCGTCTTCGCGCAACGCCTCCCAGGCGCGCCCGATGGGCAGTCGGCGCAAGCGCATGGAGACGAGGTTGGTGATCAGCGCGAGGCACAGGATGACATAATAGAGAAACATCTTGCCGTGCAGCGGCGAATAGTCGAGGTGAAAGAAGGCGTCGAAGCCATCGGGCTCATCGGCGAAGCGCAAGTTGAAAAAGGTGATTTTCGGAATCGAGGCGATGCCGGCGCCGCCGCCGGTGAAGGCGACCCAGTTGACGAGCACCGACCTGATGATTTCGCCGAAGGCGAGGGTGACGATGGCGAGATAGTCGCCGCGCAAGCGCAAAACGGGAAAGCCGAGCATGACGCCCCAAAGGGCGGCGAGGATGCCGGCGAGCGGCAGACAAATCCAGAACGAAAGGCCGAACGTCGTCGCCAGCAGCGCATAGGAGTAGGCGCCGACCGCATAGAAGGCGACATAGCCGAGGTCGAGCAAGCCGGCCAGTCCGACCACGATGTTCAGGCCCCAGGCCAGCATCACGTAGATCAGGATCTGGATGCCGTAACTGTCGACCCATTTCAGCGACCTGCCGGAACCCAAGAGCGTGAGCAGGACGAACGGATAGACGAAGAGCACCACGAGGCCGATGGGCGGCAGGTATTTCGCGGTCGCGGCGCGAACGGTCGCCGCGATCTTGGACTCGGGCCTTGCTTCTTTCTTGACGCCGGCCCCGGCGTTCGAGACGGCGAGCCGGCCGAAGAAGGCGAGAAGGGCGAAGATCGCCACCGCCCAGGGGCGCGGGTTAGCATGCAGCACGCCGTCGATGTCCGCATCGGCGTGAAGCAAGATGATCGGCACGCAAAGCAAGACGGTCAGCAGCGCCGCCGCCGTGGCGTCTTTGATCCGGTCGGCGAGTTTCGCGCTGTCCACGGTCTCGGCGACGGCCGAGGTTTGAGAAATGGCCGTCATCGTCACACCTTCTCGATTTCAGGCCGGCCCAAAATGCCCGACGGCATGAAGATGAGCGTTATCGCGAGGATGGAGAAGGCGGCGACGTCCTTGTAGTCGGAGGAAAAGTACGCCGCCCAGAAGACTTCGATCAGCCCGATCATCAGACCGCCGAGAACCGCGCCCGGCAAGGAGCCGATCCCGCCGAGCACCGCCGCGGTGAATGCCTTCACGCCGGGCAGGAAGCCGTCGGAGAAATTCACCACGCCGTAGTACATCATGTACATCGCGCCGGCGACCGCGGCGAGCGCGGCGCCGATCACGAAGGTGATGGAAATGGTCTGGTCGACGTCGACGCCGATCAACGCCGCCATCTTGCGATCTTGCTCGCAGGCGCGTTGGGCGCGCCCGAGCGCCGTCTTCTGCACCAGCCACCAGAACGCGAACAGCAGCAGCCCGGTGACCACCATGATGACGATCTGACGATATTGCAGCGTAATGTCGTGGCCCGCGCCGCCCACGTGAATGATGTTGGTGAACATCGGCGGCACCGGCTTGTTGCGCGGGCCCTGTGCGACCTGGACGAAATTGGAGAGGAACGTCGACATGCCGATGGCCGAGATCAGCGGCGCCAGCCGGAACGATCCGCGCAGCGGCCGGTAGGCGATCCGCTCGATCGTCCAATTCCACGCCGAGGTCAGCACCATACCCAACACGAGCACGATGAGGAACGCCACCGGGAGGGAGGTGATGCCGAAGACCTGGGTGAGGACGAGAAAGACCAGCAAGGCGATGAACGCCGACAGCATGAACACGTCGCCGTGGGCGAAATTGATCATGCCGATGATGCCGTACACCATCGTGTAGCCGATGGCGATGAGACCATAAACCGAGCCGAGCGTCAGCCCGTTGATCAGTTGCTGGATGAAATTGTCCATACGTCGACGCGCCCCCTAGATCTTCATCCCTATGCAGGAACCGCGCCAAAGTACGCTGGCCGGCCTGTCACCGATTGTTGTGAGCGCGACGCGCTCGAGGTCACACTTGCGAACTCCACACCGCCCGAGCAAAAGGGCGCTGGGCAATCTTAACAACCGGGCGTCCGCCCGGCAATCGCCGGAATTCATTCTTCCCACCGATCCGCGGAGCGCAAGCGCCAGGATTCGCGGCCCGTCCGAACCGCTCGCGGCCGGACCCCCGGCCGCGCCGCGACGCGCGCACCACGCCCAGCGTCGGCGCGTCGTCCGAATTTCGCCGCAATCGGTCCGCCGCTCGGCCATGGTCCGTCCCTCCCAAGACTTCACCGCATGATCGTCCCGCCGGGTCGCAATTTCCAGCGAAACTATTACCTGCGGCCGTGACATGACGCAACAATGTATGGCCAAGTTGGCGCAGATCGGCATAATGTTGCGCATATGATGGTTTCATACGAACAATCATGCTCGAATGGGGGCGGCCGTCCTTGTCCCCCAGGGCGGCCTCCGCGCGACGAATTTTTGCCCAAGCGATGGGCGGGCCATTGCCCAAAATCTCGTCGTCTGCAAAGCTCCGCGGCTCCGCCCGAGACGCTTTCCTCGGCGCTTCGCGGGAGGTTGTACTTTGGCGCCGAAGACATAGGTGAGAATCTCGCTTAGCGTTGGCTGGCGTATCGAGGCGGCGCGCGCGGCGAACAAGTCGACGGCGCCAAGAGCCGGAAGGGTCGGGGGCGGGCGAAGGTCCGCATCCGGCGAATTCGGCCGACAACGGGAAAGGAAACATCCATGGCGATGACGATGACGGGCGAAGTCACGCTCCCCGCGGATCGTTCCCGAGTTTGGGCGATGCTCAACGACACGACGGTCCTGAGGACTTGCATTCCCGGGTGCCAATCGCTGGACAAGACCAGCGACACGTCGTTTGCGGCGGTCGCCAAGGTCAAGATCGGGCCGGTCGGCGCCACCTTCAAAGGCAAAGTGCAGCTTTCCGACATCGTGCCGGCCGAGGGCTACACGATCAGCGGCGAGGGCGAGGGCGGTATCGCCGGCTTCGCCAAAGGCGGCGCCAAAGTGGCGCTGACGGACGGCGCCGGCGGCACCGTGCTCCGGTACGACGTCGAGGCGAATGTCGGCGGCAAGATCGCGCAATTGGGATCGCGGCTGATCGACGGCGTCGCCAAGAAAATGGCCGATCAGTTCTTCAACAGTTTCGCAGCTGCGGTCGGCGGTTCGGCGACGTCCTGAAGCCGCGTGGGGCGCGCCCGTCTTCGGGCGCGTCTTGAAACAAATGAAGAGCGCGGGGCCAGAGAGCCTCGTCGCCGGGGATGAAGTGCAAGGGAGGTAGGCTGATGATTCAAGTGTCAATGACGGTCAACGGGAAGGCGGTTTCGGCGCATGTCGATCCGCGCACGCTGCTGGTCCAGTTTCTTCGCGAGCACCTGCGGCTCACCGGAACGCACGTCGGTTGCGACACCTCGCAATGCGGCGCCTGCGTCGTCCACGTCGACGGCCGCGCGATCAAGTCGTGCACGACGCTCGCTGCGTCCTGCCACGGCGCGCACGTCACCACCATCGAAGGCCTCGCCCACGACGGCAAGCTTCATCCGATGCAGCAGGCGTTTCAGGACAATCACGGCCTGCAGTGCGGCTTCTGCACGCCCGGCATGATCATGTCGGCCGTCGACATGGTCAATCGCAAGGGCCCGGACCTCGACGAGACCACGATTCGCGACGAACTCGAGGGCAACATTTGTCGCTGCACCGGCTATCACAACATCGTCAAGGCGGTGAAGCAGGGCGCTCAGGAAATGGGCTCGCAGAGCCAGCCCAAGGCGGCCGAATAAGCGGCCGTTCGATCCGTCCGGCGCGCCCGATGGGGCTGCGCGGGCCGGCGAAGATCGATTCAACAATCAAAAGCGACATTAGGGAGTGTTATATGAGCGCGACCGGCATTGGCGCCTCCGTCAAACGCAAGGAAGACATTCGCTTCATCACCGGCAAGGGCCATTACGTCGACGACGTCAATCGTCCGGGCCAGGCCTACGCCTATTTTCTCCGATCTCCGCACGCGCACGCGACGATCGACAAGATCGATCTCGCCGCAGCAAAGAGCGCGCCCGGCGTCGCGGCGATCTTCACCGGCGACGACATCGCCGCCGATAAGGTCGGCGGCCTCATCTGCGGCTGGATGATCCATTCGAAGGACGGCTCGCCGATGAAGGCGGGCGCCCATCCCCCGCTCGCGCAGGGCAAGGTGCGCTATGTCGGCGACCACGTCGCCGTCGTCATCGCCGACACTTACGCGCAGGCGCGCGACGCCGCCGAAAAGATCGTCGTCGACTACGGCGTGCTGCCGGCGGCGGTCGACACCGCGAGCGCGGCCAATGCCGGCCAGCCGCAGGTGCACGACGTCGCGCCCAACAACACCGTCTTCAATTGGCACATCGGCGACAAAGGAGCGACCGACGCCGCCTTCGCCGCCGCGGCGCACGTCACCAGGCTCGATCTCGTTAACAACCGCCTGGTCCCCAACGCGATGGAGCCGCGCGCGGCGGTCGGCGAATACGATTCGGGCTCGGATTGCTTGACGCTCTACACCACCAGCCAGAACCCGCACGTCGCGCGGTTGGTGCTCTCCGCGTTCATCGGCATCGCGCCCGAACACAAGCTGCGCGTCATCGCGCCGGACGTCGGCGGCGGCTTCGGCTCCAAGATCTTCATTTACGCCGAAGAGACCGTGTGCGTCTGGGCGGCCAGGAAGATCGACCGCCCGGTCAAGTGGACGGCCGACCGCACCGAGGCGTTCCTCTCCGACTGCCACGGCCGCGATCACGTCAGCCACGCGGAAATCGCCATCGACGCCAACGGCAAGATCACGGCGCTGCGCGCGCATACGATCGCCAACCTCGGCGCCTATCTCTCGACCTTCGCTTCGAGCGTCCCGACCTATCTTTACGCGCTGCTGCTGTCGGGGCAGTACGACATCAAGAACATCTACGCCGAGGTCGACGCGGTCTACACCAACACCGCGCCGGTCGACGCCTATCGCGGCGCCGGACGCCCCGAGGCGACGTTCCTGGTGGAGCGGATCGTCGAGATCGCGGCGCGCGAGCTAGGTCGTGACCCGGCCGAATTCCGCCGCGCCAACTTCATCGGGTCGTTCCCGCATCAGACGCCCGTGATCCTCGCCTATGACGCCGGCAATTACGCGCTCGCGCTCGACAAGGCGCTGGCCGCCGCCGATTACAAGGGCGTGGCGGCGCGCAAGGCGGCCTCGGCCGCCAAGGGCAAGCTGCGCGGCGTCGGTTTCTCCGCCTACATCGAAGCCTGCGGCATCGCGCCGTCGGCGGCGGTCGGGTCGCTCGGCGCCGGCGTCGGCCTCTGGGAATCGGCGGAGGTGCGCGTCAATCCGATCGGCACGGTGGAAATTCTCACGGGATCGCACAGCCACGGGCAGGGGCACGAGACGACCTTCGCGCAGCTCGTCTCCTCGCGCCTCGGCATCCCCTTCGAGAACGTCTCGATCGTCCACGGCGACACCGACAAGGTGCAGATGGGGATGGGAACTTACGGCTCGCGCTCCGGCGCGGTCGGCATGTCGGCAATCTCCAAGGCGCTCGACAAGATCGAGGCCAAGGCGAAGAAGGTCGCCGGCTACGTGCTCGAAGCCTCCGATCAGGACATCGAGTTCAAGGACGGCAAGTTCACCGTCAAGGGCACCGACAAGTCGATCGACTTCGGCTCGGTCGCGTTGCAGGCCTACATCGCGCACAAGTTCAACGGCCAGGAGCTGGAGCCCGGGCTGAAGGAGAGCGCGTTCTGGGATCCGACCAACTTCACCTTCCCGGCGGGCGTGCACATCTGCGAACTCGAAATCGATCCGCAGACCGGCGTCGTAACGATCGACCGTTGGACGGCGGTCGACGACTTCGGCAAGCTGATCAATCCGATGATCGTCGAGGGCCAAGTGCATGGCGGCATCGCGCAGGGCGTCGGCCAGGCGCTGTTCGAAGGCGCCGTCTACAACAGCGACGGCCAACTGCTGACGGCGAGCTACATGGACTATTGCATGCCGCGCGCCGACAACCTGCCGTCGTTCCATATCGAGACGATCGAGACGGCGTGCCCGTCCAATCCGCTCGGCATCAAAGGCTGCGGCGAAGCGGGCGCGATCGCCTCGCCGCCCGCGGTGATCAATGCGATCACCGACGCGCTCGGCCACGAGAACGTGACGATGCCGGCGACGCCGCAGGTCGTCTGGCGCGCCGCGCAGAAGGCCGTGATGAAGCGCGCCGCCGAGTGATCACGACGCGGGCGGCGGAGCCAAGCCGCCGCCCCGCGTTTCCCTCTTTTCGGAGATTTCGCCATGTACGATTTCACCTACTATCATCCCACCAGCGTCGCCGGGGCGCTTGCCGATCTCAAGCACGAGGACGCCAAGCTGCTCGCGGGCGGGCAGACGCTCATTCCTACGATGAAACAGCGCCTCGCCTCGCCCGCTGCGCTCATCGATCTGGGCAAGGTCGGCGAGCTCGTCGGCATCCGTCGCGACGGCGCCGAGCTCGAGATCGGCGCGATGACGCGTCACGCCGACGTCGCCGACAGCTCCGTCGTGCAGGCGGCGATTCCCGCGCTCGCCGCGCTCGCCGGCGAGATCGGCGACCCCGCGGTGCGCAATCGCGGCACGATCGGCGGTTCGCTCGCCAACAACGATCCGGCGGCTGACTATCCCGCCGCGGCGTTGGCGCTCGGAGCGACGTTCGTGACCAACAAGCGGCGCATCGCGGCCGACGACTACTTCAAGGGCCTGTTCGAGACCGCGCTGGCGGCGAACGAGATCATTACCCATGTTCGCTTCCCGATCCCGCAGAAGGCGGCCTACGCGAAGTTCCCCAATCCCGCCTCGCGCTATGCGCTGGTCGGCGTGTTCGTCGCCAAGACGGCGCACGGCGTGCGCGTCGCGGTGACCGGGGCGGGCTCGAGCGGCGTGTTCCGCGTCAAGAGCTTCGAAGACGCGTTGAAGGCCAATTTCTCGGCTGCGGCGCTCGACGGCCTCGGCGTTCCGGCGACGGGCCTCAACGCCGACCTGCACGCCGACGCCGACTACCGCGCCCATCTCATCGGCGTGCTCGCGCGGCGCGCGGTCGCGGCGGCGCAATAGGCGCCTGTCGATTTGCCAATCCGCGCCCTCCGGCCTATCCGGAGGGCGCTCGGGCTTGCCGATCGCGTAACCGCTCACGCTCGGCGCAAGGCGATTCGGAAACGCGATGACGCAATCAACTCCCCGGCCCATACCCGCGCCGGCCTCCATCGACGAAACGCTGGCGTTGCTCAGCGGCGCCTCCTACGTCGCGGAGCGCGCGCTCGCGACCGTCGTGTTCTTGAGCCTGCGTCTCGGCCGTCCGCTGTTTCTCGAGGGCGAAGCGGGCGTCGGCAAGACCGAAGTCGCCAAGGTCCTCGCCGCCTCGCTCGGGCGCCGTCTCATCCGTCTGCAGTGCTACGAGGGTCTCGACGTCGCCACCGCGGTCTACGAATGGAACTATCCCGCGCAGATGATGGCGATCCGCCTCGCCGAGGCGGCCGGCGAGCACGACAAGGACCGCATCGAGCACGACATCTTCTCCTCCCGCTATCTGATCAAGCGGCCGTTGCTGCAGGCGCTGGAGCCTGCGGCGGGCGGCGCGCCGGTGTTGCTGATCGACGAGATCGACCGCGCCGACGAGGCGTTCGAAGCCTATCTGCTCGAAGTGCTTTCGGACTTTCAGGTGACGATCCCCGAAATCGGCGTCATCACGGCGGAAAGCGCGCCGATCGTCGTCATCACCTCGAACCGCACGCGCGAAATTCACGACGCGCTGAAGCGGCGCTGCCTCTATCATTGGGTCGACTATCCCGACGCGGCGCGCGAAATGGCGA
>JBEKFO010000098.1:0-10928 GCA_050013275.1 Roseiarcus sp.
GCGACATCGCCCTTCACGATTGCGTTCAGTTCAACAAACCCGTCAAGTTGCGAGAGTTGACGCAAGCGATCGAGAAACTCCTGGCGAAGCCGCCCGCCGCGCCCGCGGCGCGGCCCATGCGCCCGGTTGAAGAAGCGAGCGCGTCCGGACTCTCCAAGATCTTCGTCGTCGACGACGACGACGACGTTCGCGAAGCGATACGCGTCGTGCTGGAGGACGACGGCCGCGTCGTCGAAACGTATCCGAGCTGCGAGGCGTTTCTGCAAGCCTTTCGTCCCGGCCATTCCGCATGCCTGTTGATCGACGCCTATTTGCCGGGAATGAGCGGGCTCGAGTTGCTGCGCAAGCTCCATGACGACGGCCATAGCCTGCCCTCGATCATGATCACCGGCAACAGCGACGTGCCGATGGCGGTCGAAGCGATGAAAGCGGGCGCGTTGGATTTCATCGAAAAGCCCATCGGCCGCGAGGAACTGATCGCCGGCATCGATCGGGCTTTCGAACTGTCGCAAGATTCGAGCAAGTTGCAGGAATGGCGCGAGTCGGCGGCGACTCACCTCGCGGCTCTGACGCCGCGACAGCGCGAAGTGATGGAACGGGTGCTCGCCGGCCACCCCAGCAAGAACATCGCGGCCGACCTCGGCATCAGCCAACGCACCGTCGAGAACCATCGCGCTTCCATCATGAAGCGAACCGGGTCGAAGTCGCTTCCCGCGCTGGCCCGACTGGCGCTCGTCGCGGCGGGCGGCGCGACCGAGCCGGGACAAGCGCCGTAAGAGGGACGCGCTCTCGCTTGCTCGCATTCAGTTCGCCTTCACGGTGAGCTCTCGCGTCGTCTTTCCTGTCTTTTCGATCGGCTTGAATCGGCGGCCATCTCGAGAATGTCGGACAGGTAGAATCCGAACCTGCCGCCGCACGTTTTCTTAATTAGGCTTGCGGCGGGAATTGGCGTCTTGTCGCGGTGCCGATCGTCATTTTGAGACCAGCGTCTCGCATTTGAGGAGTGTCGGCCATGTCGGAATTCTGGACCAACGCGCTCGAAACCCCGGCGTCGCACCTCGGCGCCGGATGGTTCTGGCTCTTTCCACTTGTGTTCTTGATCCACGACGCCGAGGAGGCGACGTTCGTCTGGATCAAAGGAAGCCTTCACAACTCGATCTCCTACAGGACTTCGGATGTGCCTCAGACGCTTGTGGCGATCTCGTTTGAGTTGGCGATCTTTATGGCGGCTGCGGAATGGGCGGGGGAGCCGGGGGCGTTGCGTCTGGCGATCTTCATCTTCGCAGTGTTGTTGGGCGGCTATACAGCGCACGGTTTTTTCCATCTCTATCTCGGGTGGCGCGCGCATACGTATACGCTTGGTGTCACGACGGCGATGCCGTTGGTCGTGTTCGGCGGCTCGCTCATCTACGCCAGGCTCATCGAAAGCGGGACCCTGAGTTCGACGTTGGCGGCGACCAGTTTTGTTCTCGGCGCTCTTGCCATGTTGCCTTTGGTCCTCTCGGTGCGCCGGGTCGGTTTGGCCTTCGCTTGAGGAGCGCGGCGCCCTGCGACGCACGAACGATCTTGGCGCCAATGGCCGCCAATTTGACGGGCGGCGAGTTCGGCCGCCCGCGCCGTCGACGGGGCTTTCTCGCCTTTGGGGCCTTTAGGCATTCTTTTTCTTGCGCGGAAAGTATCGGAACGGATCGACGCTGCCGCCGAAACCGCGGCGTTCAAGCCTTCCTTCTCCGGCTAGCCCAAGAAGCGATGGGTTTACCTGTTGCTGGATTGCCTCGGCTCCAAACAAGGAGCGTGCGATTTCCGGCGCCGTCAGGCCTGGCTTGCGCGCAATAAGCGTTTCGACGTTTTCACAAGTTCGCGCCATGATCGCCTCCTGTTTTCCGTCAAGCACACCGAAAGCGGCGGCATAGCGCGAATGCTTGTCAATCCGCCTTATATTCAAACTTAGACACTACCCGCCGCGCTTCTGAGTTCTGTCAACGCGGGGCGGGAGGAGGAAGATCCTGCTGCCCTCTCCCACGTCGGAATTCGACGAGCGTCTCTTCGCGCCGATCGGCGACGAAAGGAACTGAATAGCGCTCATCGTACTCTCGGCGCTCGTCCGCCTCGCCAATGTCCCGCGCAACGCGCATGCGTCACACGGTCTCTGCGCCGCCCAAGTCGCGTTGGCGCCGACCGACAATCGCGTTAACGGCGCCAGCCCCAGCCGCGTCCCCATCCGCTTCTCCAGCGGCCCCCGCCGCGAACCAGTCGGAGAACCAAGAGCAGCAACAGCGCGCCGACAGTGGCGTTGATGATCGCGGCGATAATGCCCTCGCCAAGGTGGACGCCCAGTCGGGGCAGCAACCACCCGCCGATGAAGGCTCCTATGACGCCGATGATGAGGTCATTGATGACACCGTATCCGGTGCCTCGGACGATCTGGCCGGCAAGCCATCCCGCAATGAGGCCGACTGCAAGGATGACGATTAGACTTTCACTCGACATGGCGCCCTCTCAAAGTTCTCTGCGGCGCGAACCGCCGCCGATTTTATTGGCGCTATTCTAAGCCGTCAGACGCCGTCAGGCAGCCTCGGAATCTACGCACTCGGACGCCATAGCGCCTTCACGGTCCTGACACGCTGGCCCGTGCATCGGAACTCATCGCTCGCTGTGCGCGGTCCGCTCCGCCGTTTCGAAAGGCTTGGCCGGCCCTTCATCCGCAAAGCGAGGCCGGCCAAGATTCTTCAGCCGCTAGTTGATGATCTGAACGATTTCATGCGTTCTCGGATCTACGAGGACCGTCTCATTGTTGACAACCGCGTAACGGTATGCCCCGACGCCGTATTCGGGAGGCACGTCGTAATAGACGACGCCGTCCATCGGCAGGATGGCGCCGGTTCGCACCTCTTCGCTATATCGGTAAGACGGATGATGCTCGCGGATGACGTAATCGCGAAAACGCGGACGTTGATCGATGCCGAGCAGACCGTCGACGCCGCCCGTCACCCCGCCGACGACACCTCCGACGACGGCGCCAACCGAACCGGCGACGGCATCGCCTTGATCTGCGCCATTCGCCGCGCCGCGGACGACGCCTTGCGCTTGGGCGCCGATCGGCGCCAATAGCGAAAGCGAAAGCAGCACGGCGCCAAATTTGAGTATGTTGATTGTCATGTTGTCATATCCGTTCTTGTGGGTTGATTAAGATAACGTTCGCCGCACCGATTGTAAGTCGTACTCGATCTGGCAGCGATTGCAGCACGATAACAGGCTCGCAAGGGAGCGATAGGGTCGGATATTACCTATGCATACTCATGACGACACGGATGTACAATTGCGTTGTTTTGCGGTGCTGATCGACTCGGTGGGAAATCAGTAAGAAACACGCCCGTGAATGGCTTGTGCGTCCGGCGCCCTTTCATTCGACGCCAACGAGGTTCCCGAACGCGCGCTTAGGCGCCCTCCGCGGCTCGCGAGACGTGGACGGCCTCCGAGCGCGTCTCTTTGATGGCGTCGATCACCGACTGCGGGTCCGCCGGTCGAGCCATGACATCGGCCAGTTTGTCGACGCGATCGCGAACGGCCGGACTGTCTCGGCGAAGCTCCTCGAGAAGCGCGACCACCTTCGCGGTTTTTTGCTCGCTCAAAATCGCCAGTTCGAGATTCAGCAATTCGCGGCGTTGGGTAAGACGATCGTCGCGCCTCTGAGTCGTGAGGATCAGCACGACCAAATAGAGGGACGCCAACGACGCCGCGCCCGCCAGCCAAGGGAAGGGAGGCCGGTCGAGCGCGCGATAGCCGAGCGTAACGGCGAGACCGTTCAGGCTCACCCAGCCGGCGACGACAACTGTCAGGGCTGCGATGAAGATAGGGCGGCCCAACAAGGACGTGATGCGGTCGACGACGCGCTGATGTTGCGTCGCGTCGGCGTGGTGCTCGGCGTGGAGCCGGGCGATCGACAGGATCGTCTCTTCGGTATGGATCGGTAGGATCGAAGGCGCGACGTCCAAGTCAGGCACTGAGGATCCTTCACAAGGGACGTCGCGCTTCGCCGCGCCAAACAGGCCGGCGCCGCTGGAAAGCGGCGCTGCACGATTGCGAACGGCTAGTGACCGACGAGCCACAGCACGACAAGCACGATCACGACGACGCCGAGAACGCCGCCGAGTCCGGGGCCGCCATAGTAGCTGTGCGCGTAATATCCGCCGCCGCCGCCGAAGACGATAACCAACAATATGATGATAAGAACTAGGCTCATGATCCAGCCTCCTGGCTGATAGGTTTCGCCTTGGCGGCGGCGGGCATCACGACTTCTTCAGCGCGTCCCGCACTGCGTCGTTCACGCCGCCGACGGCGTTCTGAATCTTGCCGACGGCCTTTTCGGCCTTGCCGTCGCTCTGCAACTTGGCGTCGCCGATGACCTTGCCGACCGCTTCCTTCGCGGCACCCGTGACTTCCTTGACCGAACCGGCGATTCTGTTCTTGTCCATGGCGATGCGCTCCTATGTTTTGTGGCGACGCGTGACCGGCGGCGGGAATTGCGCCATCCGCATCTCGCATCGAGACCGTAGCGGGATCGTTCGAGCGGCGGCAGCGTCGGAAAACACCTAGGTTTGGCGAGGCCACGAACTTCGGCGGCGCCGAATGGAAATTTCGTTTCGCGTGACGACGACGCGTCGAGCGACCGCGTTGGGCGAGCGTGTCTCAGATCTGTCGCGCCAAAGATCGGACGCAGTCCGCGGCGCCAGCAGCTCAAAGGGCGAACGCCAATAGGCTCTGCGGTTTGCTGTGGCGGCGCAAGGTTGGCGCGACACTCGCGCAGGATTGCACAATCGCTGCGCGCTCGGTTTGCGCTTCCTGCATCGCAGGAGCGTCAATCGGCTCGTTCGTCGTCCAACACATCGCCGGGACGCCAACGGAAATCGCCTTCGCGTGAATAGGCGGCGGGACGCGAATCTTCGCGTCGGCGAGCTGATCGCTATGATGAAGGCCGCTCAGTTCCGCGGCCACAACGGCAGCGCAAACCACCGCGGCCGAGACGGCCAGCCGTATGAGGTCGACTGAAATCTTCTGCATCGGATTCCTTTTGAGCGGTCGCGACAGCCCCGGGCGCATGAGTGACAAGGCGTGGAAGGCTAAGAGTTAGTCGATATCGCGACCGCAACGTCAGACTCGGAGTCTACTCATCTCGAATCCACCGTCGAAGTTGTCGAGGCGCACGCCGCCGCTTCAGCTATCGAAGCCAATGCCGCCGGACTAGGTAGTTTCCGAACCTATCGCTGCCGCCGGATCGCCTCTTACACTGGTCCTTGGAGTGGTTCAGCACGCATACGAATGCAGCTCGTTCGGCTCCAAGATATGGCGACGGCGATCCTCCCCCCGCCGCCGCCAACGCTTTTAGGTCGGCCGCGTCCGATTGACCGACGATTTAACCGAGAACGTGGAGTGCCGACATGTCGATATCCATACTGAATATGGCGTTGGTCGCCGTGGCCGCGCTGAGTCTTGCAGCGTGTTCGACGACAGGTGAGAGATTGAGCGGCGCCGGCGCCGGCGCGGTGACGGGCGGCGCCATAGCCGGGCCGGGAGGCGCCATCGTTGGCGGCGTCGCAGGCGCGGTCACGGGTCCAGCAGTCGCGACGAGCATGGGCGTTCCGCATCGCCACTATCGCCACCATTGGCGCCGCTATCATCACTATTACCATTCCTGATCGTCGCCGGGCGCGTCTTCCCGCTTGCGTTTCTGAGCCGCCCGGATCGGCGCGGATAAGGTCGTCAAACCATGATGCAGGTCATTTCAGCCTTGAAGGGCTTCGCGATCGAGGCGAGCGACGGCAGGATGGGAACTGTCGCCGATTTCCTGTTCGACGACGCGCCGTGGAGAGTGCGCTGGCTGGTCGTCGATTGTGGAACCTGGCTAACGGGGCGCAAAGTTCTGATCCACCCTTCGGCCATTTCGCAGACCGACTTGGAGCGACAACATTTCGTTGTGTCGCTAACGATGGCCCAGGTCGAAAAAAGCCCGGAATTGGCCGAGGACCTGCCGGTGTCGCAGCAGATGGAGACTCAACTCTACACCTACTATGGCTGGGACCCGCTTTGGAGCGGCCCCTATCTCGGCGCGGCGCCCGGCGCGATGGCTTGGCCCTATATGGCGCCGCCGTATTTCGGCTTGGGCCTGAGCACCGGCGAGGCGCATGACAACGGTGCGACTCTGCAAGGGGCCGACCCGCATCTGCGCAGCGTCAACGAAGTGATGGGATACCATATTCACGCCATCGACGGCGAAATCGGCCATATCGAGAATTTCATGATCGACGACGCCGACTGGAGCATCCATTATTTCATCGTCGACACCCGGAATTGGTGGTTTGGCAAGCGCGTGCTGATTTCCCCGCTCGCGGTGAAATCGATCGATTGGTTCGACCGCCACGTCGAGCTCAACGTGTCGCGTGAAAAGGTCAAGTCGAGCCCGCCATGGGATCCCCTGGAGGCTTTCAATCGAGACTATGCGAAGCGGCTCCACAGCCACTACGGTTGGCCGGGATCCGGAGCTTAGCGAAATCGTTCGAGGATCGGCGCGCCGGACGCCGCAGGCCGGCCTTACGCGATCGTTTTTTCCTCGCGACCGATTTTCCCGGGTTGCGGCCACGGGAATGTTTGGCTTTCCTTGCAGGAACAGTCGCGTCGTCACTTGGTGAGGCGCTTGCGTATGGCGAGCAGCTCGCCGTGGCGCTCGGCGCTCGTTTTGGGATAGCTCAATTTCAGTCGCTCGAGCGTGTCGAGAATGATTTGCGATACGATCAACCGAGCGTTTTCCTTGTCGTCGGCGGGAACCACGTACCAGGGCGCGTCGGCCGTGCTGGTCGCGCCGAGACATTCCTCGAACGCTTTCATGTATTGCTTCCAGAATTTTCGCTCCTCGACGTCGGCGAGGCTGAATTTCCAGTTCTTTTCCGGCTCGTCGATTCTCGAGAGAAAACGCTTGCGCTGCTCGTCCTTGGAAAGGTGCAGGAAAAACTTGACGATCCGAGTTCCGTTGGCGTGGAGGTGCCTCTCCGTATCCGCTATCGAGCGATAGCGATCGCGCCAGATCGTCGCGCTATCGCTCGGCGCATCCGGCAATCCCTCGGACTTGAGAATCTCGGGATGGACGCGGACGATCAGGACCTCTTCATAATAGGATCGGTTGAAGATGCCGATCCGACCGCGCTCCGGCAGATCGCGAGTCGTTCGCCAGAGAAAATCATGCTGCGCTTCGGCGGCGCTGGGATGTTTGAAGCTGAAGACTTGGCAACCCTGGGGGTTCACCCCGGACATCACGTGCCTGATGGCCCCGTCCTTTCCCGCCGCGTCCAACGCCTGAAAAATCAGAAGGACGGCATAACGGTCGGATGCATAGAGAAGCTGCTGGAGCGCGCTCAAGCGGGCGACGTGGTCTTCCAGCAGTTCTTGGTATTGCTTCTTCGACTTGTACACAGGATCGACGAGCGTCGGCCACTTCTTGAGATCGACATCGTCTCCTTCGCGCACGCGAAAGTCCTTTGGATCTATTTTCATTTTCTTCCTCCCGCCGGCGCCGGCCGCATCAGTCGTGTCGGTTCAATTGCGGGACTCGTCCCGAATCTCCCGCTCCGCCTGAAGCCAGTCCGAAACTGCATAGCCTCCACGGCGGCCTCGCCGCTCATATAGCTGATAGGCCCGAGTGGCGATCCGAGGTGTCATATCGACTGGCTCCTTGGCCAATAGAGGCGCGGCAGTTGGGTCGAAGATCCGATATGCGGCCAGTTTCACGCGGTCAGTCACGAGGAACCAAACCAGGGCATAGCCCCAAACGAACAACGCCCAGCCCCAACCCAGTGGCGTCATGAACAGCCCATAAACCGCGATCAGAGTCGCCAGCGCTTGCGTGCCGAGCACGGCCGCCCATAGAACCCGCGCGGGACGTATCGACCAGAACGGGCCGCGCGTGCGGGTCTGGAAGATCGTCAGATGTCCGGCCACCGACAGCATCAGGTACATCAGCGTCTGAAGATGCGGACGGTCGAGGTGAAAGACGCGGTCGCCGAGGTAGAACAGGCCGAACGCGGCCATCGGGCCGACGACGCCCAGCACAGTGGCGATCCCTAGGACCAGGCGCATGTTCCAGGCCTCGGGCGCGTCCTTGTAATGAACGTTGTCATAGGCGATGGACAGGATGGCGCCGTCGTTCAGCAGCGCCAGCATCACGATCATCACCGCCGTCAACGGGTAGAAGTTGAAGATCAGGATCGACAGCGTCATGAACAACAGCACGCGCAACGTCTCGGCGATGCGGTAGATCGCGTAGCTGTTCATCCGCTGGAAAATCTTCCGGCTCTCCTTCATCGCGTCGACAATCACCGACAGGCCGGGCGTCATCAGCACAATGGCCGCCGCGGCCCGCGCCGCGTCGGTCGCGCCGGAAACGGCGATGCCGCAGTCGGCCTTCTTCAGGGCCGGGGCGTCGTTCACCCCGTCGCCGGTCATGCCGACGATGTGGCCGCTTTGCTGCAGGACGTCGACGATGTGGAACTTGTGTTCGGGGAAGACCTGCGCGAAGCCATCCGCATTCTCGATCGACTCCGCCAGCGCCGCCGTCTCGTGACGTTTCGAGTCGCCGAAGCCGCTGGCGTCGAGGATATTCGCGCCCATCCCCAGTTTCTTGGCGGTCTCCTGAGCGATGGCCAGCGCGTCACCGGTGACCATCTTGACGCTTACGCCCATCTCCCGAGCGGTCGCGATGGTCGCCTTGGCGTCTTCCCGCGGTGGATCGAACAGCGGCAACACGCCGAGAAACCGCCATGGGCCGTCTCCCTCGGCCCGCGCCACGCCCAAGGAGCGAAAGCCGCGCGCCGCGAATTCGTTGACGGCTTTGTCGACGGCGGGCTTCACCTCGCCGGCATTGGCCGACAGCGCCAAGATCACCTGCGGCGCGCCCTTGGCGACCTTGAACTGTTTTCCGTCCGCGCCCTTGACCGTGGCTTCGGTGCGCTTGTGCACCGGGTCGAACGGCTGAAAATGAACCACCTGGTAGCCCTTCAGGGCCTGATCGCCCTTTAGGCCACCCAGCACGGCCAAGTCGATGGCGTCCTTATCGTCAGCGCGGGACGCCAACGCGGCGTTCAGGACGACTTGATCGGCAGGGATGTCATTGACGCTGAACGGATCGCCCAGCGTCAACTTGTTCTGGGTCAGCGTGCCGGTCTTGTCCGAACATAATATGTCGACGCCGGCGAGTTCCTCGATGGCCGACAACCGCGTCACAATCGCTTCTTTCTTGGCGAGCAGGCGCGCTCCAACCGCCATGGTCACCGAGAGAACCGTGGGCATCGCCACGGGGATCGCGGCCACGGTCAGCACCAAGGCGAACTGCAAAGTCGTGAGGATCGGGTCGCCGCGGAAGAGCGCGACGACAATAATCACCGACACCAGAGCCACCGCGAGAATGATCAGGTAATCGCCGATCTTCAACACCGCGCGTTGGAAATGACTGACGGTATGGGCCTCTTGCACCAGTTCCGCGGTCTTGCCGAAATAGGTCCTGGCGCCGGTGGCGTAGACCATGGCGCCGACTTCGCCCAGACGAATGATCGAACCGGAAAATATTGCCTCGCCGGATTTCCGCGTGGCGGGCAACGACTCTCCCGTCAGCGCGGACTGATCCACCTCCACCGGGTCGCCTTCCAGCAAGCGCGCGTCCGCCGGCACGATGTCGCCCAGGCGGACGCGGATGACGTCCCCCGGCACCAGCTCACGCGCCGCGGGCGAGACCCACTTCCCGTCACGCTTCACCGTGGCCTTGATCGCCAGCGTGGCCTTCAGGGCTGCGATGGCGTTGCCCGCCTCGTGCTCTTCCCAGAATCCGACCATGGCGTTGGCCAGAAGCAGAACGAGGATGATGCCGAAATCCGGCCAATGCTGGTCTACCGCCGAAAGGATCACCGCGGCTTCGATCATCCACGGGATGGGACCCCAGAAGTAGTTGAGGAATTTCAGGACCTCGTTAGTCTTCTTCTCTTCGATTTCGTTGGGGCCATATTGGGTCAGCCGCTTTTGCGCCTCGGCTTGCGTAAGACCATCCGGCGACGACCCCAATTTTGCCTGCAAGTCAGGCATTGAAAGGGATTTCAGGGCTTCGTTCGGATCCGGCTTCGATCCCGGCTTGGAGACTGCAGCTTGGGAACGGGCGTCGTTGGATGCCATAATGGGTCTTTCTTCTGTCTTTGCGATGCCCCAAGTTTCGCGATCTGCGGGATATCTGTCTTCGTGGTCATGCCCTTTCGGGAGCGCGCGTGATCCAGTCTTTCGCGGCAGGCAATTCGGCGAGCCTGAACAGCCGGACTTCCCCGTGAAAGAAAGGTTTGAACATGTTGACTATTGCGCTCATCCACGCGTGATCAGTGACCACGGCGATGCGGCTGAAATCGCGCCAGTGCCGGAAGCCGAACGCGCTGTCATCCCATAGCGCCTCAAGCTCAAAGCCTGTGAAATCCCTTCCGATGACGTAAAGCATCCTGATCGGACCTTTGCCCATCATCGCTTCGGCCTTGGGGATAAGCGTGTTGCGATAGTCTTCGTGCGTTACTTTGCCACTCGCTTCGATCGCCATCACATCCGGCGGCAGGCCCTCGATGAATTTGAACATTGTCTTTCTCCCCATGCGTTCGCGTTTCGGGATTTCGCGGCGCCGCCAACACGCGCAGCCTCTTCTACGGGCGGCTGAGCGCCAGCGTGTGCTGCGCGATCATCAGTTCTTCGTTGGTGGGGATGACCCAGACCGACACGCCGCTGTCCGGGGCGGAAATGCGCGGCCCGCCGGACGCGTTTGCCGGCTCGTCCAGCTTCACGCCGAGCCACGCCATCTTGTTGCATAGCGCCGCGCGCACGGGGGCCGAGTTCTCGCCGATGCCGGCGGTGAAGAC
>JBEKFO010000099.1:0-10922 GCA_050013275.1 Roseiarcus sp.
TACCGCAAGGCCGCCGATCAGGGCAACGCCGCCGCGCAGAACTCCGTCGGCTATTTCTACGCCAACGGCCGCGGCGTCGCGCGGGACTTCGCCCAGGCGATGACCTGGTACCGCAAGGCCGCCGATCAAGGCTACGCGTTCGCGCAGGCCAACATCGGCGATCTCTACCGCAACGGCCTGGGCGTCGCGCAGGACTTCGCCCAGGCGATGACCTGGTACCGCAAGGCCGCCGATCAGGGCAACGCGGCCGCGCAGGCCGCCATCGGCGATCTCTACCGCAACGGCCAAGGCGTCGCGCAGGACTTCGCCCAGGCGATGACCTGGTACCGCAAGGCCGCCGATCAGGGCGGCGCGGCCGGGCAGGCCGCCATCGGCGATCTCTACCGCAACGGCCAGGGCGTCGCGCAGAGCTTCGGCGAGGCCATGATTTGGTATCGCAAGGCCGCCGACGAGGGCTACCCGGCCGCGCAAAACGATATCGGCAATCTCTATTGGAGCGGCCAGGGCGTCCAGCGCGATTTCGCCCAGGCGCTGGCGTGGTACCGCAAGGCGGCCGATCAGGGTTATCCGGTCGCGCAAAACAATGTCGGCAATCTCTACTGGAACGGCCAGGGCGTCCAGCGCGACTTCGCCCAGGCGATGATCTGGTATCGCAAAGCCGCCGATCAGGGCTACGCCGAGGCGCAAACCAATGTCGGCTATCTCTTCGCCAACGGCCAAGGCGTGGCGCAGGACTTCGCCCAGGCGATGATCTGGTATCGCAAGGCCGCCGATCAGGGCGACGCGGCCGCGCAAAACGATATCGGCGACCTCTACGACAACGGCCAAGGCGTGGCGCAGGACTTCGCCCAGGCGATGATCTGGTATCGCAAGGCCGCCGATCAGGGCGACCCGGTCGCGCAAACGAACGTCGGCTATCTCTTCGAGCGCGGCCGCGGCGTCCCCCAGGACTACGCCCAGGCGATGACCTGGTATCGCAAGGCGGCCGATCAGGGCTATGCGATCGCGCAAAACGACATCGGCGCTCTCTATATGAACGGCCAGGGCGTGCAGCGGGACTTCGCCCAGGCGATGGCGTGGTATCGCAAGGCCGCCGATCAGGGAAACCCGACCGCGCAAGACAACATCGGCTATCTCTATGCGACCGGGCAAGGCGTGCCGCAGGACTTCGCCCAGGCGATGACCTGGTACCGTAAGGCCGCCGATCAGGGCGCCGCCGTCGCGCAAACCGACATCGGCGATCTCTACGCCAACGGCCAAGGCGTGCCGCAGGCCTACGCCGAGGCGTTGAGTTGGTACCGCAAGGCCGCCGATCAGGGCAACGCGGCCGCGCAGACCAATGTCGGCTACTATTACGAGAAAGGCCGCGGCGTCGATCAGGACTTTGCCCAGGCGCTGGCCTGGTATCGCAAGGCCGCCGACCAGGGCAATGCGATCGCGCAAACCAATGTCGGCGTTCTCTACATGAACGGCCAGGGCGTCGCGAAGGACTACGCCCAAGCCATGGCGTGGTTCCGCAAGGCCGCCGATCAGGGCGCCGCGGCCGCGCAAGACAACATCGGTTTTCTCTATGCGACCGGCGAAGGCGTGCCGCAGGACTTCGCCCAGGCCATGTCGTGGTATCTCAAGGCCGCCGACCAGGGCAACGCGGTCGCGCAAACCGATATAGGCGATCTCTACCTCAACGGCCGCGGCGTCGCGCAGGACTTCGCCCAAGCGATGACGTGGTATCGCAAGGCCGCCGACCAGGGCAACGCGGTCGCGCAATACAACGTCGGCTCTCTTTACGAACGCGGCCAGGGCGTCCCGCCGGACGTCCCGCAGGCCTTGGTCTGGTATCGCAAGGCCGCCGATCAGGGCGAGACCGACGCGGTCGAAGCGGTGAAGCGACTCTCGAGCTCGGCCGCCGCGAAGAAGAAGTGAGCCGCGCGCGCCCGATCTCGCCCGCCCTCGTCATTTGGCGTAGAGATCGGCGATCTCCTTGGCGAAAGCCCCCTCGATCGCCTGCCGCTTCAGTTTCAGCGTCGGCGTCATCAAGCCGGCGGCGATCGTCCAGGGCTCGAGCGTCAGCCAGACCTTGCGTGGCGTCGCATAATCCGGGAAATGCGCGACCGCCCGCTTGATCCGCGCGAGCGCCAGCGCGCGAATCCTCTCCGAGGCCAAGACCTCCTCCGCCGCGCCGACGAGCCCGAGCGCCTTGGCCTCCGCCTCCAGTTTGGAGCGGCTCAACACGGCAAGCGCCGCGATGAACGGACGTTGTTCGCCGAGCGCCATCGCCTGCTCGAACAGCGGGTCGCCACAGATGGCCTGCTCGATATCGGCGGGCGAGACCTTTTCTCCGGTCGAAGTGACGATGATGTCTTTGATCCGTCCCTTGATGAAGAGGCGGCCGTCGCTGACGCGCGCCTGGTCGCCGGTGTGCAGCCAACCGTCGGGCTCGAGCGCGCGGCTGGTCTCTTCCGGGCGACGCCAGTAGCCGAGCATGACGTTGGGCCCCCTGACCAACAGCTCGTCGTTGTCGCCGATGCGGACTTCCACGCCGGGAATCGCTTCGCCGACGCTCTCCGGCTCGTTGCGCTCGAGCCGATTGGCGCTGACCACCGGCGAAGCCTCGGTCATGCCGTATCCCTGCAGCACGTTGACGCCCATCGCGAGAAAGTAGCGCGAGACCGCGAGCGGCATCGGCGCGCCGCCAGCGACCGCGAGGCGCAGCCGGCCGCCGAATGCGGCGCGCACTTTGGTCGCCACGAGCTTATCGAGCGCCGCCCATGCGAGCCGATCGAGAAGCGACAATCGACGCGGCGCATCGCCTTGCGCGGCCTGAAAGCGCCGCCAGCCGACGCGCACCGCCCAACCGCTCAGCGTCTGCGCGACGGCGCCCTGTTTGGCCAATCTCTCCTCGACGGCGAGATAGGCGCGCTCGTATATGCGCGGCACCGAAATCAGAATCGTCGGGCGCACCGCGCGCATGTCTTCGCTCAGGAACGCGATCGAGCGGGCGAACGCGACCGTGCCGCCCGACGCGATCGGCAGGTAGTAGCCGGCGGTCCGTTCGAAGGTGTGCGAGAGCGGCAGAAACGACAGATAGAGGTCGTCGGGGAGCGCGTCGATGCATCGCAGCACCGCCAGGACGTTGGACACGACATTGGCGTGCGTCAGCATTACGCCTTTGGGGCGACCGGTCGTGCCCGAGGTGTAGACGATCGCGGCCAGCGCCTCGGGCGCAGCGATCGCGCCGGCCGCTGCGCCCCGCCCGGCCGCGCCGAGCCATTGCGAAGCGCGCACGGCGCGTGCGTCCGGCCCGATCGCGTCGTCGCCGTCGGCGCCGTCGCCGCAGAGGACGACGACGCGCTTCAGGCCGGCGAGATCGCGGACCTCCGGCGCCAGCCGCGCCCAATAGGCGGGGTTGTCGATGATCAGCGCCGACGCGCCGCTGTCCGCGAGGATGTAAGCGAGATTGCCGGGATTGTCGGTCACGTGCATCGGCACGATCGCCAAGCCGAGCGACAGCGCGGCCTGATCGAGGCAGACGTAAGCGACGCTGTTGGCCATCAGCGTCGCGACGCGCGAGCCTGCGGCAAGGCGCTCGCCCGCGAGCGCCGCGCGCCAGCGCTCGACGTCCTCGCCCGTCTTGCGCCACGTCCAATCGATCCAACGGCCCGAAATCGGATCGTGCTGGCGATAGGCGATCGCGTCGGGCGTCAGCGCGACGCGCGCGCCAAACATTTCCGGCAGGGTGCGCGCGTCGGCGATCGCCTTGGCGAGCGGCGGCGGGACGTTCGCGTATGCCGGGGTCTTGCTCATCAAGCGCTCCGATTGCGGACGCGACGCTCCTCGCGTTCTGGGTAGCACTTCGCTGCGAGGCGTTAAAGCGCTCGCCCTCGCCCCGGCTGCGGAACGTCGTCCGAAGTTCACACCGCCGATATAGGCCATTCCGGAGCGGAGGAGTCCCATGGAAGACGAAACGGCGGAACTCGACAGACTGCAAGCCGCTTACAGGGCGGCGGTCGAGCGATGGATCCGGGCGATCCGGGACGAAGAAGCGCTGGCCTCGGTCAATCATTCGGTCGCGGAGATCGATGAGTGGGAGGAGGCGCATTTTCGCGAGGACGAGCTGCGCGACGGCGTCATCGTCGCCAAGAAGCAATACGAGGACGCGCTGCGCCGCAAGTTTTTCGACTTCTAGCGCGGCGTCGCGGTCCGACGAAGTTTGCTCGGCCCCATTCATCGCGAAGAGCCTGGACGGGCGCGCCGCGACGAATGGCCGCGCGGAAAACTCCGCGGCCGGATCGTCGCCCCGCTTGACGAACGCGGCGCCATCCGTGTGTGATTGATTCGCCCAGTGGGGGGATGTCTGGGCGCAGTCAGAAAGTCGTTCTGTGCATTCGAGCCGGGCGCGATCGCGGCCGGCGCCTCCAGCTGTTGCGGAGGTTCGCGTGGCGGGCGTCGCTCGAAGGGGATGGAAACGCGTCGCCGCCGCCTTGGCGGCGGTTCTCGCGCCCGCGGCGGCGCTCGCCGGCGCGTGGACCTGGCCCGAAGGAACCGGCCAGGCGATCCTCTCGCTGGACGTCGGCGGCGGCGCGTTCGGCGGACAGACGCAAACCGGCGCTGCGGCGCGCGAGACGCGCCTCGAAACCTCGCTCGACATGGAGTACGGCCTGCGCGACTGGCTGACCGCCTTCGTTCACGGCGGGCTGGAAAACTACGCCGTCGCTGCGCCGGTCGGCGATTCCTACCGCGGTCTCGACTACAGCGCCGCCGGCTTGCGCGCGCGGTTGTTCTCCTCGCAATCGCTGGTCTGGTCGGTGCAAGGAACCGCGCTCGTTCCCGGCGCTCACGACCCCCTTCGGCCCGCGCAAGCCGGAAACACCGGATTCGACAGCGACTGGCGCACGCTCGTCGGCACGAGCTTCGCGCTCGGCAATTGGCAGGGCTTCTTCGACGCCGGCCTCGGCTATCGCACGCGCGCCGGCGGCCCGCCGGACGAATGGCGCGCCGACCTGACCTTCGGCGTCCATCCGCGCCCGGACGTGACGATCATGCTGCAATCCTTCAACGCCGTCTCGGACGGATCGCACGCGCCGCTCTTTCCCGCCGAACGAACCTTGGTCGTCGAGCCGAGCCTCGTCTACGATTTCAACCAGCACTGGTCGGCGCAAGCCGGGCTGTACACGACGCTGAAGGCCGTCAACGCCAATCGCGAAAGCGGAATCGTCGTCGCCTTGTGGCGGCGGTTCTAGCGCCGGCCCTCACGTCGCAGGCCCGCGCGCCGACTCGCATTGCGCGGACCCGATGTCACGGCGTTGACCCAACGTTAAGGCGAAGCAACGATATTTCCGCCCCATCGAGCCGCATGGGGTGGACATATGGCTTTTCTTTGCAGTCTGTTAACGATCAGAGTCCGCATCGCCCTGGTCAGCGTGGCCTTCGTCGCCGGACTTTGCGTCATCGGCGGCGTCTATCTCATCGGCAGCGGCAAGGTCGCCGCCGCGTTCGCGGACGCAAAGGCGTTTTCCGCGTTGGAGGACAAAGCGAGCGATATCGACGCGTCGGCGATCGAATTGAAGAGCGCCAGCCGCGACGTCCGCTTCCGCCGCGAATCGACCGATCTGCAGAAGTTCGCCGAGGGCGTGGCGGACCTGTCCAAGCGCGTCGACGCGCTCGCCGCCGCGCCGCGAGGCGAGGCGTTCGCCAAACCGATCTCCAACTTGCGGATCGAGATCGATGCGATTTCGAAGCAATTCGCGATCGTCCAGTCGATGCAGACGACGCTCGGCGACGCCGGCTCGAGCGGGCTCGTCGATCGCGTCGAGGCGACCGGCGACGCGCTGACCGACCGCATCAAGGCGACCATCGCCGACCAAGACTCGATCGAGGCCGAACGCCTGCTCAGCGCGCTGAACGCGATGCGCCGCGCCGAAGCGCAATACGCCGTCACCTTCGACGACAGCCTGACCGGCGACTGGGAGGTCAACAACGGCCGGTTCGAGAGCGCCCTCAAACGCGCCGACATGCCGCAAGAGACGAAAGACGCGCTCGCCGCCGGCTTGAAGGACTATGCGGACGCGTTCAAGGCGGTCAGCGCCGCGGAACAGGATTTCATGCGCGCCGCGGAGCGGGTGAGCGGCGACTTGGACTTGATCCGTCCGGCAGTGCGCGATCTTTCCGCGCAAGTGTCGGCCGAGGGCGAAGCGGCGGGCGCGCGACTGGCGACCGCCGAGGCGCTGACCAAAGACATCATCCTCGTAACCATTCTGCTCGCGCTTCTGGGCGGCCTGAGCTCGGCGGTGTTCGTCGGGCGCACCACCGCCAAACCGCTCGGCCGGCTGCGCGACGCCATGCTCGGCTTGGCGGCCGGCGACCTCGGCGCCGAGATTCCCGCGCTTGGCCGTCTCGACGAAATCGGCCAGATGGCCAGGGCCGTCGCGACCTTCAAGGAAGCCGGGTTGGACCGCCGACGCCTGGAGCGCGAAGCGCTCGATCAGCGCGAAACGAGCGAGGCCGCGCGACGCAGCCACGAAGCCGAGCGCGCGGCTCACGCCAAAGAGCAGGAACAGGTCGTCGCCATCATCGCTCGCGGCCACGAGCAATTGTCGCGGGGCAACCTGACGCACCGCATCGCCGAAGACTTTCCGCCCGCGTACCAGAAACTGAAGGACGACTTCAACGCGGCGATCGCCCAAATGCAGCGGGCCATGACGGTCATATCGGCGACGACGCAAGAGATTCGCACCAACGCCGGCGAAGTGTCCAACGCTTCGGACGACCTTTCCCGTCGCACCGAGCAGCAGGCCTCCAGCCTCGAAGAAACCGCGGCGGCGCTCGACCAAATCACCGCGACGGTGAAAAAGTCCGCCGAGGGCGCCAACCGCGCGCGCGAGGTCGTCGCCGCAGCGGACGGCGACGCCAAGAAGGGCGCGATGGTGGTGCGCCAAGCCGTCTCGGCGATGGACGGCATCGCCAAATCGGCCCAGCAGATTTCCCAGATCATCGGCGTGATCGACGAGATCGCGTTCCAGACCAACCTTCTCGCCCTCAACGCCGGCGTCGAGGCGGCGCGAGCCGGCGACGCGGGCCGAGGTTTTGCGGTCGTGGCCGCCGAAGTGCGCGCGCTCGCCCAGCGCTCGGCCGAAGCGGCCAAGGAGATCAAGGGCCTGATCTCGGCTTCGGCGACGCAGGTCGGTCACGGCGTCAAGCTGGTGGCCGAGACCGGCGCCTCGCTGGAACGGATCATGGCGCAGGTGGCCGACGTCAACGCGGTGATCGCCGACATTGCGGCGGGCGCCAGGGAGCAGGCGAGCGGGCTCGATGAAGTCAACGCCGCGATCGGCCGGATGGATCAGGTGACCCAGCAGAACGCGGCGATGGTCCAGGAATCGACGGCGACGAGCCGCTCGCTGTCGCAGGAGACATCGCAGCTTTCGAACCTGATCGGCCAGTTCCAGGTCAGCGAGACGGCCGAGGCGGCCGGCCAGCGTCGCGCGCCGCAAGGCGTCGCGCCGCGCCTCGCCGCGGCTGGCGCCCGATAGAGGCGCGGCCCGCAGCGACGGCGGCGCCGCGCTACGCAGCCCTTGCTGAGGCCAGAGCGGCGCCGCAGACTGACGCCTCACGGCGAACCCTGACCGGTCGATCGCCGCCGAAGAAGGGTTCGACCCGGGGGACGCGCGAGCATGGCGGCATCGGAATTCGTTCTCGAAGCGAGCGACGGCGCGCGCATTTTCGTGCGACTCTGGCTTCCCGAGTCGCGGCCGCGCGCGTTGGTCCAGGTCGCGCACGGCCTCGCCGAGCATTCCCTGCGCTACCAGGATTTCGCCCTCGCGCTGAACCGGATCGGGATCGGCGTCTACGCCAACGATCATCGCGGACACGGCCACACCGCCAAGGCGGACGAGCTCGGCTTCTTCGGCGCCGAAAACGGCTGGCGATCGTGCCTGGACGATTTGTGGGCGCTCAATCGCCGCGTCGCCGCCGACCATCCCGGCGCGCCGGTCTTCTTTTTCGGCCACTCCATGGGTTCGCTGATGGGCCAGAGCTTCATCGCCGATCATGGCGTAGCGCTCGCCGGCGCGATCCTGTCGGGCGCCAACGGGCGCCCGCCCGCCATCGCGACCCTCGGCCGCCTCATCGCGCGCTTCGAGCGCTGGCGTCTGGGTCCGCGCGGCAAGAGCGCCCTGCTCAAGCAGATGATGTTCGGCGAATTCAACAAGCCGTTCCGGCCGGCGCGCACCGAATTCGATTGGCTGTCGCGCGATACGGCCGAAGTCGACGCCTATGTCGCCGACCCGCTGTGCGGCTTTGATTTCACCGCCCAGCTCGTGATCGATCTGCTCGGCGGCTTGCCGCCTCTGCTCGCGCCCGAAACGCTCGCGCGCATTCCCAAGCGCCTGCCGATCTATGTGATGAGCGGCGCGCGCGATCCCGTCGGCGCCAATCTCCAAAGCCTGATCGACGCCTACCGCGACGCCGGCTTGGCGATGACGGTGCGCCGCTATCCCGACGCGCGCCACGAGTTGCTCAACGAGACCAACCGCGAGGAGGTCAAGGCGGAGCTGATCGCGTGGATCGAGGGCGTCCTGGCGAAGTCGGCGGGCGCCTGACGGCCGTCATTCGCCCGCCGGCCGCTTCGGCGCCATGCGCGACCAAATCGCGTCGCGATCGACGAAGCGATGCTTCAGCGCCGCGGCGATGTGGAGCGCGACGAGACCGGCGAGGAGCCAGACGACGAAGAAGTGCAGCGCGGTCGCCGCCCCGAACTGCACCGGGCCGACCCCGGGAATGCCCGGAATGACGAAGAGATCAAAGAAGCGGGTGGGAACGGCGACGATCGCGCTCGAAACCACGAACCAGCCCGAGAGCGCCGCGATCAGCGTCAGCGCGTAAAGCGCGCCATGCGCCAGCGCCGCGGCGCGCCGCTCCCATGCGGGCGTCGAGACGAGCGGCGGCGGGGCGCGGCTCGCCCCGCGCGCGCCAAGGCGCGCCAGCGTCAGCGCGAGCGCGACGAAGCCCAGCGACTTGTGCAGTTGATAAAGATCGAAGCGCCGCGCGGCGTCGGCGAAGCCGTGCGTCATATAGGCGCCGAGCGCGAGCAGAGCGAGGATCAGCGCGGCGGAAAGCCAATGCAGCGCGAGAACCGGCGGGCTCCAACGCTCGGCGGGCGGCTCGGAGGCGCTCAACTTTGAACCGCTTCGCTGGAAATCACCAGTTCGACGTCGCGTGAGATCACGGGATAGCCCGAGTTCATGCCGAACGCGAGCCGGTCGATGGTCGCTTTGGCGACGAAGCCGAGGCGCGCGTGCGAGCCCTCGGCGCGGCGCTCGACCGCGACATCGACGACGACCGGGAGCGTCACGCCGAGCAACGTCATATCGCCGATCACCCGCACGTGACGATTGTCGAGCTTTTCGACCGAGGTCGAGGAGAAGTCGATGGTGGGGAAGCGCGGCGCGTCGAGAAAGGCGACGCTGCGCACATAGTCGCTGAACGAGGACGAGCCGACGTCGACCGACCCCGCGTCGACGCGAAAGCTGACATGGCTGCGCGCGGGATGATCGAGGTCGACGGCGATCGACCCCTCGAACCGGCGGAACTCCCCTTGTGTGCGCGGATAGCCGACGGCGTCGACGGAAAACGCGATATGCGTGCGCGCCGGGTCGATCGACCAAGTGGCGGCCGGACGCGCCGGCGTCGACGCCGCCAATGCGCCGAGTGCCAGACCCGCGACCAGCGCCGCCCCTCTGCGCACGCGCGCGGCGAAAAGCGAATCCTCGTCCATTGGACGCCCTCCCTCGCATCTCCTCCCTGCATCGCAACGCCGTCGCCGCGAACTCGTCCGCTATCATGAAAAAGCGGCGAAAGCGGGCTCGTCTCCAGATCGTCGCGCCGGTCGTCCGGCGGCGCGGCGCGCCGTCGCAACCCAGCCGTGTATTCCGTGACAAAGCAAATCCGCCCATTGCCACGCCGCGCGCGCACGGTTATTCGGGCATGGGGCTCACAAACGACGGGATGCGCCGAGGTGCACGACAGGGAACCGAAAGTCGACGAGGCGCTCGCCCTCGGCCATGGGCTGAAAAAAGAGGAATACGCGCGCTTCGTCGCGCTGATCGGGCGCACGCCGACTTTCACCGAGCTCGGCATCGTCTCGGCGATGTGGAACGAGCATTGCTCCTACAAATCCTCGCGGCTGCACTTGCGCAAATTGCCGACCAAGGCGCCGTGGGTCATCCAGGGCCCGGGTGAGAACGCCGGCGTCATCGACATCGGCGACGGCGAGGCCTGCGTCTTCAAGATGGAGAGCCACAACCACCCCTCGTTCATCGAGCCCTATCAGGGCGCGGCGACGGGGGTCGGCGGCATTTTGCGCGACGTATTCACCATGGGCGCGCGCCCGGTGGCCTGTCTCGACTTCCTGCGTTTCGGCTCGCCCCACCACCCCAAGACGCGCCACCTCGTGGCGGGGGTCGTGGCCGGCATCGGCGGCTACGGCAATTCGTTCGGCGTGCCGACCGTCGGCGGCTCGGTCGGCTTCAACAAGCGCTACGACGGCAACATCCTGGTCAACGCGATGGCGGTCGGCGTCGCGCGCGCCGACGCGATTTTTTACGCCAAGGCGACGGGCGTCGGCAATCCGATCGTCTATCTCGGCTCCAAGACCGGGCGTGACGGCATCCACGGCGCGACAATGGCCTCGGCGGCGTTCGAAGCCGACGCCGAGGAGAAGCGCCCGACGGTGCAGGTCGGCGACCCCTTCGCCGAAAAGCTGCTGCTCGAGGCGTGCCTCGAACTGATGGCCTCTGGCGCGGTCATCGCCATTCAGGACATGGGCGCGGCGGGCCTCACCTCCTCGGCGGTCGAGATGGGCGCCAAGGGCAATCTCGGCGTCGAACTCGATCTCGACCGCGTCCCCTGCCGCGAGACGGGGATGA
>JBEKFO010000100.1:0-10921 GCA_050013275.1 Roseiarcus sp.
GCGGCGGCGTTCCAGGTCGCCTTTCTCGGTCTGACGTTCGCGCTGATGGGCCTGACCAGCGACGGCCTTTACGCGTTGGCGGCGGGCTCGGCCGGGCGATGGCTCGAGCGCCAGGCGGGCGTCTTGCGCTGGCAGCGCTACGTGACCGGCGGCGTGTTCATCGGCCTCGGCGTGACGGCCGCCTTTGCCGGTGCCGGCAGGAAGTAGCGGCGACGTCGCGGCGAGGCCCGGCCATGACCGCGTTAGCTCGGCGGAACTTTCTTTCGTGAGTCGCGCTTCCCGCCTGTTGCTGTAATATCGCTCGGCGCCGCCGGGTCCGCTTCGGCCCTGAGCGCGGCAAATCGAGGGGAACGCATGTCTAACGAAAGCATCATTGTCATTTTGGTGGTCGGACTCGTCGCCGGCTGGCTGGCGGGCCAGATCATGCGCGGCTCCGGCTATGGGCTCGTCGGCGATCTCGTCGTCGGCATCATCGGCTCGTTCATCGGCGATTGGCTGCTGCCGCGGCTCGGCATCCACCTCGGCTACGGCCTCGTCGCCGCGATCATCGACGCGACGATCGGTGCGCTGATTCTCCTGTTCGTTCTTCGCCTCGTCCGCGGCGGGAGTGGCCGTCGGAGCTGGCGCTAGCGCCGTTCGGGTTGCCTCTCCCGCTTCGCGGGGCGAGGGGTTGGCGGCGCGCCAATTCCGCAATTGCGAGGCTGGAGCCGAATACGGACCGTAAATCCCGCGCAGCAAATCCATGAGCGAGAGAATCGAGCCATGAAGCGGTTGTGCGGGGTCGCCGGACTGATGGCGTTGCTGCTTTGCGCGCCGGCCGCGGCGGAGTCGATGATGCCGGCGGGGCCGTCGCCGGAGGCCGGTTTTGCAGGGGTGTGGCGCGTCATCGCGGCCAAGACGGCGCCATGGGCGAAGCCGCGCGCTCTGACCAAGGCGGACGCGCCGCTCATCGACTACGCCGTCGAGTTCGCCGACGCCGTCGTCAAAGGTCCGCCGCCGCTTTCCTGCGCCGCCGCGAAATATTCGTCAGGCGCCGTCGACTGGCGCGAAGCGTTCGGCGGAAAACTGGGCGCAGGCAAGGACCTGACCTTGGCCAAGCAGGCCCATCTCGACGATTCCACCTCGACGACGTTTCGCGTCATCTGCGGGGCGACGGTTCGGGATTTTCACGTCGACGACGAATCCGACCTGGTGATGGCGGAAGGCGACGTCCTCTATACGCTTAGACGTCCGTCGGGAATGGATCCCCAGCAATTTACCGCCGGGTTCAGCGGCCCG
Organism: Roseiarcus sp.; assembly: GCA_050013275.1. GTDB lineage: Bacteria > Pseudomonadota > Alphaproteobacteria > Rhizobiales > Beijerinckiaceae > Roseiarcus. Next base: position 1,279 of record JBEKFO010000100.1, read on the forward strand.
AGCTTCGACTGCGCCCAGGCGAAGACGACGGCGGACCGCCTGATCTGCGGCGACGCCGCGCTTTCGAAGGCGGACAAGCAGCTGGGCGAGGCCTATGCGGCGCTGAAGAAATCCGAATCCGCGGAAAGCTTCGCGACGGCGCAGAAGACTCAGCGGGCGTGGCTCGCCTTCACGATCAAGAGTTGCGGCGCCGACGCGCCAATGGCTGAAGCCGAGGGCGACAAGATCCGCATCGTCGAGTGCTTGAACACCGAGTACGGCGACCGCGCCAGCATGCTGGGCGATTTGACGATCGAGAACGCCGGCGCGCTGGTTCTCGAGCCGCGCATGAGGTTTCACACCCGCGCCAAGCCGAGCGCCGAGGAAAGCGACGCCTATCCCTGGATGAGCGGCGGGCCGCAGGCGGACGCGTTCAACGCCTTCGTCGCCAAGACGCTGGCGCTCGATCATTGGCGCACCGACGAAAAGGGTTTCTTTCCGTTCGGCGACGACGCCGGCGAGATGAGACTCAGTGCGCGCCGCACCTATTCCGTCGGGCGCTTCGACGACCATGTCGTCAGCTTTCAGATCTCGACCGACGACTTCACCGGCGGCAACCACGACGCCATAAATCAGAGCGCCTACACGTGGGACCTGACGAAACAACGCCCTGTCACGCTCGACGACGTGTTCGCCAAGGGCAAGGCCTGGAAGGCCGCCGCGATCGCGTATTGCAAGAAGGATCTGCACAAGCAGTTCCAAGAACGGGATGCGCCCGATCTCGACGACGCCGAGATCGCCGCGACGGTCGCCAACGCCGGCAGCTGGCTCGGGGGCGCCGACAAGGCGAACGTCGTTTTCTTCGTCGATTTGATCGGGGGAACGCCAGGCGGCGAGTTCGACGTCGAAATCCCGCTCGAGACCCTGGCGCCGTACATGACCGCGGACTCGCCGGTTCGCTAAGCGCGCGTCTATGGCTTCGCCCGACCGTCGATCCGCTCGAGCAACGCGATATGCCCGAGCGTCGCGCAATTTTGCGGCGCCGGCGTAAGCGCGACGCCGATGAGCGCGCCGGCTTCAGCATAGCGCGCGGCGAGCGCGGGCGCGCCTACGAGGACGGCGCTTCGCGCTTCGCGCGCGCCCGCGACGATTTCCGCTGCGATGAGAAGTCCCGAGAGATATTCGGCGAGCTCGCCCGGCGCGACGCGATCGAACAGGCCGAGCGTGCGCGTCATGAAGACGGCGTGCAACAGATCGCCGGGGCGCTCCAGAGCCGCGGCCGCCTTTACGCCAAGCGCGAAACCATTTGCTTCCCCGCCCTCGCGCGCGGGCGTCATCAGCCTCCCGAGCACGGTATGGTCTTTGAGCGCGGCGAACGCTTCGCCGGTCATGAAGGTCTCGAAGCCGACGATGCGCCCCGTCTCGACGCGGGCCCATTTGCAATGCGTGCCGGGCAGCACGAAGAGTCCGTCGGCCCGCCCGCTCGCGCGCAGGGCGCCGAGGATCTGGGTCTCCTCGCCGCGCATCACGTCGGGCGCGCCGAGCGCGTCGAGTGCGCTGAGGCCGGGCGCGAGCAGCACGCCCCCGAGCTCGGGCGAAGGAATCGTCAGCTTCGCCGCGGCGATCTCCGCCGCGCCGGCGGGGCAGGCGGCGTAGGGCGCCTCGACCCAGCCCTGGCGCGAGCCGACCATGCCGGACATGACGATCGGCAGGTTGGGAAAACGGCGCTTCCACGCGCCGATCTTCGCGACGAGGAAGGCTTCGTGCTCGCCGGCCGCCAGGCTGACGGCCCCCTGACTCGCCGCGATCTCGTCGATCACGGCGCCGTCGGCGCTCGCGAGGAAGGCGCGAAACGAAGTCGTGCCCCAATCGACGCTGACGAGGGCCGGCGCTGGCGAGGACAAGGCGTTTCTCCATTGCGGGGCGGCTCGCTCGGCGCGGCCCGGCGCGCCATAGCACGCGCCGTGTCGCTTGCGCGAGGCGGCGAATGCGAGGCGGACCCTGGGCGGGACTTGAATTCCCGCCGCCAATGATTTAATCAATCGTTTGATTGATATCCGAGCCGGAGTCGCCTGTGGCCCTGTCGGCGAAGTCCTCCACCCCCGCAGGCGACGCGCGCGGCGAGACGACGCGCGCGGCGCTCATTCGCGTCGGCCTCGATCTCTTCGGCGCGCAGGGCTTCGAGGCCGCCTCGACGCGGGCGATCGCCGCCGCGGCTAAGACCAACGTCGCCTCGATCGCCTATCACTTCGGCGGCAAGGAGGGCCTGCGGCTCGCCTGCGCCGACCATGTCGCCGCGACGATCCGCGCGGCGCTGGGGCCCGCCGCCGGCGACGCCGCGGACGTGGCGAGGCTGACGCCGGAGGCGGCGCGGGCGCGCCTGGCCCAGACGATCGAGGCGATCATCCGCTTCATCGTCGTCAGCCCCGCGGCGCAGGCGATCGCCCGCTTCGTGTTGCGCGAGCAGTTCGAGTCTTCGGCCGCCTTCGAGCGATTCTACGCGGGCGCCTTCGCCCCCCTGCACGAGCGCGTCTGCGCGATCTGGGCCGTGGCGACCGGCGCCGCGGCCGACAGCGTCGAGACCCGGCTCGCCACGCTCGCCATGCTCGGCCAGATCCTCTATTTCCGCCTCGCCCGCCGCGTGGCGCTGCGCCGCATGGGCTGGCGCGACATCGGACCTGCCGAGGCCGAGGAAATTCGCCGCGTCCTCATCGCCCATCTCGACGCCGCCATCGCCGCAGCCCGGAGGGCCCGCTCTTGATCCTCGAAGCACTCTGCTCGATCGGCGTGATCGCGAGCTGGCTGCCCGCCTGCGCGCCGGCGAACACGGCCGTCGTCGGCTACGTCGAAGGCGAATACGTCGAGATCGCGCCGATCGACGTCGCGCGCATCGTCTCACTTTCCGTGCGCCGCGGCGACTGGGTCAAGGCCGGCGATCCGATCGGCGCGGTCGAAGCGACGGACGCGGAAATCGCGGTGCGCAACGCCGAAGGTCAGCTCGCCCAGGCCAAGGCGGAACTCGCCAATATTCTTTATGGCCGGCGGCCCGAGGAGATCGCCGCCATCGAGGCCTCGCTGAATGCGGCCAAGGTGCAGACCGACGACGCCAAGCGCTCGCTCGACCGCAAGCGCGATCTCAACGCGCGCGGCTTCGCGCCGCAGGCCGATCTCGACGCCGCGCAAACCGCCTATGATGTCGCGGCGGCGCGGGTCAACGAACTGACCGCCAATCTCGCGGTGGCGAAACTGCCTGCGCGCGCCGACGAGATCGCCGCCGCGCAAAGCCGCATCGCCCAGGCGGAGGCCAATCTCGACCAGATGCGTTGGCGATTGGGCCAGCGCGCGCTGACTGCGCCATCGGCGGGGCAAATCTCCGACGTCATCCGCCGGCCGGGGGAAGTCGCCGGGCCCAGCGCTCCCGTCGTTTCGATGCTGCCCAACGGCGCGATCAAGCTGACGATCTACGTGCCGGAGACGGCGCTATCCTCGCTCGCGCTCGGGCAGGCGCTCATCGTACGCTGCGACAGTTGCGAGCCCGGCCTCACCGCCGCGATCAGCTATATCGCGCGCGAGCCGGAGTTCACCCCGCCGGTGATCTATTCGCTCGATAGCCGCCAGACGCTCGTCTACCTCGTCGAGGCGCGCCCCGCGCACGACGTCGCGCTGCGCCTGCAGCCGGGGCAGATCGTCGACGTCGAGCTGCCGCAGGGGCGGCCATGAACGTCATCGACGTCTCCGGCCTCACCAAGTCGTTCGACGGCCGCGTCGCGGTCGACAATATCGCGCTGCGCGTCGGCGCCGGCGAGATCGTCGGCTTCCTCGGGCCGAACGGATCGGGCAAGACCACGACCATCCGCATGATCTGCGGGCTGCTGACGCCCGATGCCGGGCAGGGGACCGTGCTCGGCTTCGACGTGCGCGGCGACAGCCAGCGCATCAAGCGCCAGGTCGGCTACATGACGCAGAGATTCTCGCTCTACGAGGACCTCACCATCGAGGAAAACCTCTATTTCGTCGCCCGGCTCTACAAGCTGTCGCCGCGCGCGCAAATCGTCGCGACGACGCTCGAAGACCTCGGCCTCGCTTCGCGCCGCAGCCAATTGGCCGGCACGCTTTCGGGCGGTTGGAAGCAGCGGCTCGCCCTGGCCGCGTGCATCATGCACCGGCCGCAGCTTCTGCTGCTCGACGAGCCGACCGCCGGCGTCGATCCCAAGGCGCGGCGCGAGTTCTGGGACGAGATTCATCGCCTCGCCAACGGCGGCCTCACCGTGCTGGTCTCCACCCATTACATGGACGAGGCCGAGCGCTGCCATCGCATCAGCTACATTTCCTACGGCAGGATGCTGGCGACGGGGACGGTCGAGGAAGTGGTGCGCGACTCCGGCCTCTCGACCTTCGTCGTCCGCGCGCCGCCGTCCGCCGCGTTCCTTCAGCGCGTCGCCGCGCTCGACGGCGTCGAGCAGGTCGCGCCGTTCGGCGCCGCGCTGCATGTGGTGGGGACCGATCGCGCGCGTATGGCGGCCTCGCTGGCGCCGCTGGCGGGGGAAGCCGGCGTCAGCGTCGAGCCGGGCGCGACCAGCCTCGAGGACGTGTTCATTCACTTCATGGCCGTCAGCAATGGCGCGCAAGATTCGTCGAGGGCGGCGTGACCGGCTTTTCGCTGCTCAACCTCGGCGCGATGCTCGCCAAGGAATTCATCCAGATGCGGCGCGACCGCATCACCTTCGCGATGATGCTCCTCATACCGATCCTGTTGCTCATCCTGTTCGGCTACGCCATCAACACCGACCCCAAGAAGCTCGACACCGCGCTGCTGGCGACCGGCCAGGACCGCTATACTCGCGCCATCGTCTCGGCGATCGAGCTCAGCGGTTATTATCGCTACGTCGCGCGGCCGAGCACCCTGGCGGAGGCCGAAAGCCTGGTCGCGGGCGGCGACGTCTCGTTCGTCGTCGTCATTCCCAGCGACTTCGGCGTGCGCGTCGATCGCGGCGACAGCCCGGAATTGCTCGTCGTCGCCGACGCGACCGACCCGGCCGCGGCGAGCGGCGCGCTCGCCGCGCTCGATACGGTGGCGCGGCGCGCGCTGCTGCGCGAACAGGGCCGCGAGACGCAAGCCGCCGAGGCGCAATCGGCCGATCTGACCATCACGGTGCACCGTCGCTACAACCCCGCAGGGGTCTCGCAATACAACATCGTGCCCGGCCTGCTCGGCGTCATTCTTCAGATGACGATGGTGATGATGACGTCGATCGCGCTGACCCGCGAACTGGAGCGCGGCACCATGGAGAACCTGCTGGCGATGCCTGCCAACCCCGCTGAGATCATGCTCGGCAAGGTGTTGCCGTACTTCGTCGTCGGGGCGGTGCAGGTCGTGGTGATCCTCACCGCGGCGCGCGTGCTGTTCGACGTGCCGTTCGTCGGCGCCTTGCCGCTGCTGTTGTCGGCGATCCTGATTTTCGTCTTCGCACTGGTGCTGCTCGGCTACACCTTTTCGACCTTCGCGCGCACCCAGATGCAAGCGATGCAGCTGACCTTCTTCTTCTTCCTGCCCTCGATCTTGCTCTCCGGCTTCATGTTCCCGTTTCACGGCATGCCCGGCTGGGCGCAGGCCATCGGCCAAATCTTCCCGCTGACGCATTTCCTGCGCGTGGTGCGCGCCGTCATGCTCAAGGGCGCGAACCTGCACGACATCGGCTTCGAGCTCGCCATGCTCGCGTTGTTCATCCCGATCTACGCCGTGCTCGCACTGACCCGCTTCCGGCGCACGTTGGACTAGGGCCGGCGCCGCGTTGCGTCGTGGCGGCGTCAGTCAGACGCTTGGCGCCGAGGTCTGAAGGCTCGCCGCGGGCGCCTGGCCCCGGATCAAAGCGCGGCCGGAATCCGGCGCGACTGCTGCAGCGTAGCGCTGGTCGCTAGGAAAAGCATGATCGCCACATCCTGGGCAAAGTGAATCGCCAGCGGCCAGAACATCCCCTGCGTTTCCAGCAACGACTTTGCCAGAAACCACCCCAATGCAGCCGCCATGGCCACGCCGACGGGACCGCCAGGCGTGCCGCCGAAATGGGCAAGACCGAAGATCGCGGCGGAGACCGCCATGGTCAATTCGGGCGCCATGCGGCCATTGAATAGGGCGAACGGCGCAAAGCGGAAAATGACCTCCTCCACGAACGCATTGGCCGCAGCGGCGGCGACGGCGACCGGCAGCAGCCATTTGATCCTGGGATGCTTGAACGGATTTTGGCGGGCCTGGATCGCCAGGAACACGCAGGTTACAGCCGTGATGATGCATCCAAGCGACGCGCCGACTTCCAGCCACGACTCGGAGGGGGCGATCGCGAGCCAACTGACTTCGCCAGCCGCGGCGCCGATCTGTCCAAACGATGCAAAGCGCACCCAGCCTATCGGGTTGGCGAGCCAAGTCGCGAACAACACGACGCCGGCAATGGCGAGCGCGAGGCCCTGGCATCGCAGTTGGAAACGGCTGAAATCCGCTCCGCCCCCGGCTCGCGCGGCGCGCGCCGCCCCATAGAGGGCGAACGACGAGGCCGCGAGATAAACGCATGCTGCGAGCAGCGACGCCCACTGGCCGCCAATCGCTTCTAAGATTGCGCCTGTCGGCCCCATGTCCGTTCCCCTCGGTCGCCCTGGTGGGCCGGGCAGGACTCGAACCTGCAACCAGACCGTTATGAGCGGCCGGCTCTAACCATTGAGCTACCGGCCCGGGCACGGGCGCGACCGGGAACGGCATTAAACGCAAATGCCGACGCAACGCAATCGCCGCTCTTGCTTTCAGCGCGGCTCGCCCGCCCTAACTTCGCCATGCATTTCTTTTCTTTGCCGCTGTTTATATGGTAGCGACGCGTCGCGGCGACGCCGCCAACACCGTGGGACAACATGTCGGCGCCTGCATCGAGAGCGGACTGGACGGCCCAAGGCCGCAGGTTTGCGGCGAGCTTGCCTTCGCCAGTCGGACGCGACGAGGCGCGGCTGCGCGCGTTCGAGGCGGCGCGGCGTCATTCTCGGCTCGTCCGCCTGCTGCGCATCGCGGCGCCGGCGAGCGTCATTATCGGCGTTGCGGCGTTGACGCTCGGCGCGCTGATTCATCCGTTCCGCCCGAAGGCGGTCCAATTGTCGATCGGCGACGTCGGCGTCGACGGCGACAAGATCAGCATGGCCCGGCCGAAGCTGACCGGCTTTCGCCGCGACGGACGCGCCTATATCGTGAACGCCGCCAAGGCGATTCAGGACGTGAGGAGGCCGACCGTCGTCGAATTGCGCGAGGTCGACGGCGATCTGGGCGCGGCGGACGGGAATTCGCTGCATCTGACCGCGACGGTCGGCTTCTACGACAGCCTCAAGCAATCGATGGACCTGTCGCAGGACGTGCGCATTCATAATTCCAGCTACGACGTGAAGCTCACCAGCGCGAACATCGACTTCAAGGCGGGCGTCTATCGAACGGACGAGCCCGTGACCGTCGTCATGACCAACGGCACGAGGATAGCGGCGGATTCGGCCTTGGCGCGCGACAACGGCCAGGAACTGACCTTCACGGGCCACGTCCGATCGACGTTCCTGCCTGAGGCGTCCGCCGAAACGAAGGAAACGAATCCATGACGGTTTTCAACGCGCGCGTCCGCTTGGCCGCCGCGCTCGCGGTCGCGCTCATTGGTGCGAGCGCGCCCTTGAGCGCCGCCGCGACCAAATCCGCCGGAGCGGCGCCGCTATTGCCGGGCGCGAATTCCAGGCAGCCGGTCTCCATCGAGGCGGACAAGCTCGTCTATTACGACAAAGAGCAGAAGGCGGTTTACACCGGCAAGGTCGTCGTCATTCAAGGCGACACCAAGATGACCTGTTCGGCGATGACAATCTATATGGAGAAGGCCGCCGCGTCGAACCGGCCCGAGGCCGCCGCGGCGAGCGATCCCGCCAAGGCCGGCGACGCGGGCGCCGCCGCGCCTGGCGCCTCGACGAGCCACGTCAAGCATCTCGACGCCGTCGGCCCCGTCACCGTCGTGTCGAAAACCCAGGTCGCCACCGGCGACAATGCCTCCTACGACAAAGCGCAGAACAAGGTGTGGTTGATCGGCAACGTCACCTTGAGCGACGGCGGCAACGTCACCAAGGGCGACAAGCTGACCTACGACTTGACGACCGGCGAGGCGACCGTCGACACCGGCGCGGCCGCCAATCGCGTCAAAGGGCTGTTTATTCCCGGCTCCAGCGATTCAGGCGACGATGACAAGACGAAGCAAGCAAAGTAGACATATCCCTTGCTTCGTTTCCTCTCGCGCAGCCGTCATGACAAACGCTCTCCGCCACCGGATCGCTCTTCCTTGACCGACGCTTCCTCGATCGAGGCGCGCCCCTCCGCGCGGGCGCGGGCGGCCGCCGAGCCCGCCGGCCGCTCGGCGGACGAGAGCGGCGAGGGGTTTCTCGCCGTGCATAACCTCGGCAAGAGCTATGGCGCGCGGGCGGTCGTGCAGGATGTAAGCCTTTCCGTCCGTCGCGGCGAAGCCGTCGGGCTGCTCGGCCCTAACGGCGCCGGCAAGACCACCGTGTTCTACATGATCACCGGCCTCGTCAGACCGGACAAGGGCGTCATCGAACTCGACGGTTACCCAGTGACGGAACTGCCGATGTATCAACGGGCGCGCCTCGGCATCGGCTATTTGCCGCAGGAGGCGTCGATTTTTCGCGGCCTCAATGTCGAGGACAACATCCGCGCCGTTCTCGAAGTCAACGAGCCCGACCGCAAGGCGCGCGAGGCGACGCTCGATTCGCTGCTCGAGGAATTCGACATCGCGCGCCTGCGCAAGGCGCCGTCGATCGCGCTTTCGGGCGGCGAGCGGCGGCGCTGCGAGATTGCGCGGGCGCTCGCCGGCAAACCTTCGTTCATGTTGCTCGACGAACCTTTCGCCGGCATCGACCCGATCGCGGTCGGCGACATCCAGGATCTCGTGCGCCATCTCAAGGGGCGCGGCATCGGCGTCCTCATCACCGATCACAACGTGCGCGAGACGCTCGGATTGATCGATCGGGCCTACATCATTCACAGCGGCCACGTGCTGACCGAAGGAACGCCCGACGCGATCGTCGCGCACCCGGACGTGCGCCGGTATTATCTCGGCGAAGACTTCCGGATGTGATCTTGCCGAAACCGAGCGCCGCGCCGTCGCTTGGCGGCGCGCCTCATTCGTCTTCGTCGAAGCGGCTGGCGACTAGCGCTTCCAGCGCGTCGAGCGCTTCGAGGGCCTGCACGCCCCGGGCGGTGACCGTGATCGTCGAACCGACGCCGGCGCCCAGCATCAGAATGCCCATAATGGAATCGCCGCCGACGGTCTCGCCGCAGCGCGTGACCTTGACCTGCGCGTCGAAGCGATCGACGCACTGCACAAACCTGGCGGTCGCGCGCGCGTGCAGTCCCTTCCGGTTGACGATGCGCATTTCGCGGGCGTGCGCGTCCGCCAACGGCGTGGGCGGCGGACAGTCCTCCTCGTCGCGACGTTCCGTCGTCTCGGTCATTTTCCCGTCAATACCTTGCTCGCCACAGTGATGTACTTCCGCCCGGCGTCGCGCGCTTCCGTGACCGCGTGATCGAGGTCCGCGGTTTCGCGAAGCGTCGCCAGCTTGATCAGCATCGGCAGGTTGATGCCGCAAA
>JBEKFO010000101.1:0-10870 GCA_050013275.1 Roseiarcus sp.
TCATGCAAATTGAAGCTGTTTTCGACGATCAGCGCGATTTCCGCGGCGAACAGGTTGTCGTCAACGGGACTGCTTTTCGTGATGTCCGCGTGAATTGATGATTCGACAGCTCCGGGCTGGTTGCCAGCCGAAATCGACCGCAACCAAATCGAGCTGATAATCGCCCGATAGTGCGGGATAGTTTTCGAGACCTCAGTCGGTCCGATGGCGTTGCGTACCGATTCCATGTTCCGCAACGCGATCTCGCGAAGGGACCGATGCCTTTGCACGGAAACCGAATCTAGCAGGGCGACGACACCGGTCTTGTCGTCGTCGATGCGGACATCGGATGCCGTGAGAATGGCGGCGTTTTCGCCTCGACTCTTGAACAGGTTAGCGAGGATGCGGATCAAGTCCCGCGTTTCCTGCGCCTGCGTCGCGACAAGAATTTGATCTTCGAGCAGGCTCAAGAGATCGGGTGAGAAAGGCCAGGAATCGAGGAAGAGTTTTCTTTGACGCGCCCAATCAGACTCCGGGACACTCATCAGGCGGACGAACTCGGAGAAATGCGAGGAGATCAGGGTCTCGATCGCACTGGGATCGATGTTCCTCCGGTTCCTAAAAAGCCGGTGGAGCAACATTTTACGGCGATCCGCTTGAATCCGGTCCGGGCTGCCGCCCGCCTTGAAGTCGATTTGTATTGGGTTGACGCGATGAATTTGCTGATAGGCCTCCGTCTGCCCATTGCGGACCGAGACGACAAGAACGAGCAGATCTGGGTGCTGTGAGGCGATTTCGGATAGCACCTGAATGAAATTGAAATTCCAAGTCTGGCGCGGCTTCGGCTGATTGGTAAGGCCGTCAAACCAAGTCTGGAATTCGTCCAGAATTAGCGCCGTCGGGCAGCGCTGTAACGTGGCGAACAGGGCATCCCTCGACGGAACGTCTGTCCGACGTCCCCACGCCCCCTCGAAAAACTTTGCCTCAGGGTGGCCGTCCGTGAAGAGATCCCAAAGGTTCTTGATCCGTTGGTTTTGCAAACTCTCCGTTATGACGTGCATCTTCGACGAGCGGAGCTTGATCGCACCTAAAGCCGTCTGTTCGACGTCGCCCTTCCACTTCTCCAGCCATCCCTCGACCGCGGTCGGGTCCCTGAGAGCATGGTGCATAACCGCCAGGATGTGCGACTTGCCTTGTCCGCGTTCGCCCATGACGACAACAGGGCGTCCGCGTCCTGGACCGATCGCCTCCAAGGCTTTCAGCACGTCGAGCGTTGGATACGTGATCTCCAGAAAATCTTGAGCTGCGACCTGGGTTGCGCCTGTGCTGTTGTTGTCGGTGAGCGAGACAACGGTTCCCCTCAAGTGGGCGGAACGGAATTCGTCGCGCAGGGAGAGTTCAAGCATGCTCTTCGCATCCAATTTGTTCGAGGCGCTACGTCTCGATTTCGCAACCGTCAGCGGGTTTGGCCTCTTTTGGTCCGTCGCTCCAGCCATTCCGTCAATGCCTGCTCGGCGATGTTTGATGCGGTCGTATCGTCGTCCACCGCCATCTTTTTCACGTCCTTGATCAGTTGCGGGCTGAGATAGACGAGAAGCTGACGACGGCCGTCCTGCCGCTGGCGAGACGGAAGTTGGGGCGACTTCGTTTTTGCGATCATTCAGCACCATGATAGCTAGATAGCTTACGTTCTACACTGTCAAGCTCGCACAAGAATCGTTAGTTAACAACTGCGTCTTTGAGCCGCTGACGGGACAATTTTCTGAGGCCGACGATCACTGTCAATGCCCAAGGGCGAAGCACCGGAGGCACGTCGCCTCAGAGTCACAAGACCACTGAAATTGGACAACGAATCTATGATCGAAAATTCGCGCCGAATCTTCCTTCGCCTGCCGTCGTCAGTCAAGGACGCGGAGCTAAGCGCGACGCGCCAATCGACGCTCTCGGGGAGCCTAGATGCGTCCGCTGCTGACGACCCTGAGTCGCTTCCCAGCGGTCACGGGCGGGTCGGACGGCCTCGGGCTCCTTGAGATTCGGCAGATACGCCTGGCAGCGTCGTCCTGGATGCCTTTCGGGCGTGCGCGAACACGGGCCGCCGAAATCGCCTCCAGGACGACAGGAGCAAGGCACCGGCGCCGAAGCGGTCAGCTAGCACCGCGAGCCGATAGCGCCCGATTCGCGGGCAATCGTGACACGCGACTCGGACGACGACGAACGGGAAATCGCGAAAACGGAGCTGGCGTGGGTCGCCCGTTGCTATTTCTCATTCCTTGATGTCGTGGCGCCGAATAGCGGGAAGAATCGCCTACCCTGAGACGCCTCATCCCATTTCTTCAGATATTCCGCTTCGACGTCAGGCGTGATGGGAATTTCTCGAACTCTTGGCGTCTTGTGATGTTGGGCGGGCTTACTCCGGTTCCAAACGCTCCATCCCCAAAAAGATTGCATCGAAATGCCTCGGTACTTTTCACAAAGCATAGCAGGGACATTGTCACGGCGCGAGCGTTCGCATCGCGAGTGAGGTTACGCGATCGTCATCCGATCGCTTCGCCAATCGCACAAAAAGGCCCGGCGCGAGCGCCGGGCAAGTTGACATGCAAGAGAGCGCGGTCTTTCCCGCCCTCACCCGAAGCCTCGGGTCAGCTTCCGTATTGTCGGCCAAGAATCGAAGCCGGCGCGATCAGGCTGGACGGATGGCCCGGTGCCGACATACGCAGCTTCAGCCCTCGGGCTAGAAAAGGTTCGAGCGGTTCGCCGACCGGAACGCGGATGTAGTTCTTTTCGTACCTATCGGGGCTGACGACATAGAAACCGTCGCGTTCGAGAGGCAACAGAACGGTTCCCGCGCTCGGTCCTCGCTTTACGATCGCGTAAGGCCCTGTGTGAGGCTCCGCTGGAGATATTGCCTTCGAAAGAAGGGAGGTCGGACAGGGGTTCGCAATCGCTCCTTTGAGGATACGTATCGGCTTGGCGGGTGGCGCAACGGGAGAACCCGCTTGCGGAACGCACCCGCGGGCTACGACGGCGTCGCGCATCTGCTCCGCGGCGGCAATCAGCCAGTCGGCCGAATGTCGGACGGGATCGTTGGAGTCAAGTTCCCCAGGCAATTTCTCGCCAAGGTAGACGCCCACCCGACTGCCGCCATTGCTGCTCGGATGCGCGAATGCTCCGAGGATCTGCTCGCGGCGCAGCAATCCTTGCGCTGCGCACCAGGTCAGTGCGTCGAGCGGCGTTTTGCCGAGCGCAACGTACAGGGCGTCCGACGAGATAAGCGGCAACGAGGCAGCAAAGTCGCGTGTGAAGCTTCCCTTGAAGACCCGCGAGTTCAGAACGCTTTCGAACGAACCCGCGAACGGCTTGTCGTGAAGAAAGGCGGCGTGAGGCACCACCGACGTCGCGTGCAGCAAGCCCGAGGCGCTTCCCCAAAGGTCGGCGACGTCCGCGATTCCCAACAGCGTTTCGAAGTTGAATGTGCGAAGCATCCGGAGCAGGTTCGGACGCATACGGCTGCCGCTGAATGCGCCATGACTCTTAGCCTTCGCGAATATGGTCGCGTCTGGCTCGCCCGCGATCAGGTCGGCCTGAACCGACGAGTAAGCATCGTCGATTTGATTGGGACCTGGCGTGATCCCAACGAGAACGAGCTTCGGCGTCGCGTTCAGGTGCTCAAATGGAATGTAGAAGAGTTCTTCATGCCGAGAGTCGTCGGAGTCCAATAGGGTCGCGAGCGTCCGGCTGGCCGAGGAGCCTTCGCGGCGCAGGGTCTCTCGGAATTGATTGAGGAAGTATGGCGGCCGAGCTGGCGCGATAGCAAAAGAGGTGGACATGGAGTGGAAGGCTTTCGTGTTTGAAATGAAGGTCAGGCGGCGAGGCGATCGAGTTCGACTCGACTGAGGCGGTCCCAGCGCGTCGCGGAGACGGTGGTCCAACTGCCGCGCCCGGTTGTCGGACGCGGGCAGCAGGGATCAGCGAGCTTTTGCAGCGTCACAATTACGTTTTGCCGATAGGACGAAGATATTCGCTGAGGCGTACTTCAGTGACGATAGCCGACGGTGACCACACTCCCGTTATCGCCGACCACCGCATAGACGTTCAGCCAGTGCTCAATGTGGCGCAGCGCGCGATGGCCCCCAAGATGACGTTCGAGGCGTTTCCGCCCCACCTTGTCGAAATAGAGCCTGTCTGCCCCGCCGCAGCGCGATTCAGCGCCGAAGCGTTCCAAAAGTTCGACCACGTAGGGCGGAATCGCGCGCTGCTGAATCCGAATGGCTGCATGTCGGGAGAAGCTCACTTTTCGCCTCCTATCGCGCTCGTCAGGCCAAGTTCTTGCGCGGTGCGGGGATGGAAGGCTTCGGCAGTAACGATGCCCCAGTTGTTGGCGCTGTTCGGGCGGCGCCAATATGCAGCCGGACGCATTCGAGCGAGCCGAGCGAGAGCCTCCCGATAGTCGTCGATCTTCTCTTCTGCGTCCTTCGGACCGACGGTGTATCCGCCGCCGCGCAGGCACGTTTTGGGATGAAATTCGGATCCGTCGCTGGCGAACGGCACCCATAGGATTTCTCCCTCTAGGTGCCGGATCGTCTCCATTGCAGGCGCTGTTTCCTCTTCGCCGGCGCGGCTCCAAATCGAATTTCTGAAACCGCCGCGCGCCGTCAGCCAATTCAGAGCAGACTCTGCCGTGGCCGCCGCGTTGCTTACTTCAAGACCTGATCCACTCGAAGGGGCGGCGGCATTGCGGACGGATTTCAAGCCGATGCGAGCCAGCGCAGCAAGTTGTTCGAGCGTTATGGGTCGCCCCTCGTCCAACGCCAGTCGACCTTCTGCCGCCAGCAGTGTCCGGTCGATTTCGGGAGTATCTGGTCTGGCATCGCTGGGCGAGCCGACCGCCCGCTTGACAAGATCGATGACCTCTTTGATCTCGTCGATCGAACACACCCCGCGTTCGCCTTTCGGCGATAACCCCCAGAAGGCGTAGGCGTTGAGACTGGTGAGCTTTTGTCCTAGTGGAAACGTATCGAAATCGCTGCCGTCAAGGTCGCCCCACAACTTGCGCCACGATCCTTCGCGCGGATACACAGGCACGCTGGGAATTCCCGCCGCTCGGTAGAGCGACGACATCGCCTCGTCCACAGCGACTTCATCCATGACGACGGCCGCCAGACGTTCGGCGGCGTGCATGATGAGCTTGGCGACATCGTCGCCATCGTGGCCATCCCATTCCTGGCCGAATTCAAAGTATCGGTCCGAATATCTCTCTTCCATTGCCGTCTCCAAAGGACTCATACGATCCCTATGTCCTTTGAGAAAGATAGCCCAATCGAACCTGAATTGCAAGTCGTGGGATGCAAGGATTCCTATGATCCCGTTCGCCGGCGACTACTCTTTGCCGCCAACGACCCTGAGCCGCCCTCTGGCGGCCACCGGCAGGTCGGGCGGCTTCGGGTCCGTGAGGTCGGGCAGGAACGCTTGGCACCGCCGCCCGGGATGCCTTTCATGCGTGCGCGGGCAGGCCGCTGAGATTGCTTCCAAGACGTCTGGGAGCAACGCGTCGGCTCCGAATTTCTCTGCGAGGACCGCGAGCCGATAACGCCCGATCCGCGGGCAATCACGGCAGGCGAAGCGGACAACGACGAACGGGTAGTCGCGAAGGCGGAGCGGCGGGCTCATGGGAACAGAATGGGAACATCCGCGCAGACGTCAAGGAGCGATGCGAACGGGGTCGCCGCTGGGCGAGCAGGCCTTGACGCCACGGACAATTTTATGTAATTTGTGCGCGTACAAAATGCAATTCATGAAAGTGATGAACATGTGGAAATTAGTCACATCACCCGCTCAGGCCTACGCCAACATCCTCCGATTTGAGGAGGAACTAAAGAAGAGCGCCGATCTCCAAGGGCGTCTGGCCTACGCGCGCGCCTGGTACGCACATAAAGACGACATCGGGAAGTGGCATTTCGCTCCGTCAAAGTTTGCTGGCTATCAGGACGTCGACGCCAACCGCTATATCCAAGCCGCCGAAGAACACGACGGAAGGCGAACGGAGGTGCAACTCCAACTGTACTTCCACGTGCTTGAGCCGACAGACCCGCTTCACGCCGAGCTAAATTCGGCGCTCTTCGCCCTTCTCGCCAGATACGGCAAGACTCCGAGCACGAAGATGCGGATCAATGTCGCAAGAGGAAGACGGCTGGTTTCAGGCGGCACCGAATCCGCGACCGAGGGTCAAAATAAGGTTGTTGATCTCATGCTCGCGGTCTCCAAAACGCTACCGCAGGCGCAGTTCGAACGGCTGGTTGCTGGGCTCGAAGATATCTCCGCGTGATTGGGCCTGCCTCCCGCCGCGCCGGTAGCAGGCGCCGGGTTTGTTTCGACTTCCAAACCGCTGACGTGAGCTTCGCCTTTATCGGCGGCGCTCGCGACGCCATCTGGGTTCGGCGGCCCGGCCTGCGCTGCCCAATCCAGTCGCCATTCGCCGTGCCGGCGTCGCGATCAAGCCGCCGGTGACGCCGCCCAAGTACAGCGTCTTTGACCTCGCCAATTGAGCTTTCCTCCTCCACCGAAGCGACGCCGCGACCGCGATTTAGGACAGTTATTCCTCGGGACGCGAAACTCGGCACGGTCTTGGCGCGCGAAGGCGTCGAATCGTTGAACGACCTTCTGAAGAAGCGATGACCCTTGGGTCAGCTTCGTGATGCTAGTCAGGGATAAAAATGAGATGCCGAAGCATGCGGCGCAACAGATAGAACGATAGGCGCATTAGGCGCTCGAAGTCTGATTCACAACTTGGGTCTTTTAAGACCTCTCGAATGTACGCTGTGGCCACGCGGAAGCGCGGCAAAATACTCACTGAGTCTATTCGCACCGATAAGTGGGCTGGTCGGCTACTGCCGCGAAAAACCGGCCTAACTGGGGGTTGAATCGCTCTTAACCGGTATGGACATGATTTTTCGATGGTGGGCGCACAAGGGCTCGAACCTTGGACCCGCTGATTAAGAGTCAGCTGCTCTACCAACTGAGCTATGCGCCCATCGAAATCGGCGGGACCGGGCCCCGCGCGAGGCCCGGCATGTAGCAAAGGCGCGTCGGCGTGTCCAGACGAAAACGGGCCGCGCGCCGAGCGTTCAGTTCTTGGCCTTGTCGACCAGCTTGTTCTTGCCGATCCAGGGCATCATCGCGCGCAGCTTCTCGCCGACGGCCTCGATCTGGTGGGCGTTGTGCTTGGCGCGCGTCGCTTTGAACGAGGTCTGGTTGACCTTGTTCTCGAGCATCCAGTCGCGGGTGAACTTGCCGGACTGGATGTCGGCGAGCACGCGCTTCATCTCCGCCTTGGTCTCGGGCGTGATGATGCGCGGCCCGGAGACGTACTCGCCGTATTCGGCGGTGTTGGAGATCGAGTAGTTCATATTGGCGATGCCGCCTTCGTAGATGAGGTCGACGATCAGCTTCACCTCGTGCAGGCACTCGAAATAGGCCATTTCGGGCGCATAGCCCGCCTCGACCAGCGTCTCGAAGCCGGAGCGGATCAGCTCGACCAGGCCGCCGCACAGCACCACCTGCTCGCCGAACAGGTCGGTTTCGCATTCCTCGCGGAAGGTGGTCTCGATGATGCCGGCGCGGCCGCCGCCGATCGCGCTGGCGTAGGAGAGGCCGAGATCGTGGGCGTTGCCGCTCGCGTCCTTATCGATCGCGATCAGGCAGGGCACGCCGCCGCCGCGCTTGTATTCGGAGCGCACGGTGTGGCCGGGCCCCTTGGGCGCCACCATCAGCACGTCGAGATCGGGGCGCGGCTCGATCAGATTGAAATGGACGTTGAGGCCGTGCGCGAACATTAGCGCCGCGCCCTTCTTCATGTTCGGCGCGAGTTGGTCGCGGTAGATGTCGGCCTGCAATTCGTCGGGCGTCAGCATCATCACCACGTCGGCCCATTTGGCGGCGCTGACGACGTCGAGCACTTTGATGCCTTCGGCTTCGGCCTTCTTCGCCGAGGGCGAACCGGGGCGCAGCGCGACCGCGATCTCCTTCACCCCGCTGTCGCGCATATTGAGGAGGTGGGCGTGGCCCTGGCTGCCGTAGCCGACCACCGCGACCTTCTTGCCCTTGATGAGGTTGAGATCGGCGTCCCGATCGTAATAAACGCGCATGTGATGTCCTTCGCTGGCGTTTCGACGCTGCTTCGTTGTGAAAAGGGGGCGGGCGCAAGAACCGCCGTGCCGATCGCGGCTTTCTAGAGAAAGGGGGGCCGCCGATCAAGCGCGCCGGCCGGCTCGGCGCGCAAATTGCCCGCTCGCAGCGCCGCGCGAACGACGGGCCGCCGCATAGCAGGCGCGCCGGCGCGCGCGCCTTTGACGGCGCGCCGGAATCCCGCTAAAATGCAAACACGCAAAAAAAACGAACAAAATAACCCATGAAATAGATACCGGTCCAAGGAGGGAACCGCCATGTGGCTAATTGTCGCACTATGTTGGGTGTTCACCGCCCCCATGCTCGCTGGGACTTTGATCGTCGCGGTTCTCGCCACGCCGCTTGCGGGTCAGGCCGCGACGTGGATCCCGATCGCCGCGGCGCTCGGCTTCGTCTACGGCATCCCTTGCGCGAGGTGCACGGCGAAGTTCCTGATGGGCCCGGCGACCGACGACGCGGCGCTGCGTTGGGGCTGGAGTCTTCCCAGACGAAGCGACGCCAGCGCCCCGCGCGGGTTCGTCCCGCGGCCCGCGACGGTTCGTCGCGCGCCGACATGCTCGTTCCATCCGTGATTTTTGACACGGGTCAAATTTTCTCCCTTTGAAGCGCTCATCAATCCGCGTTGGGCCTTGGGAAATAAAGGGGGTTGGCCATGTGGAAGGTTGCGGCTTTATTTTGGGTTTTCATTGCGCCGGTTGTCGCCGGCGTGCTGGTTCTGGCGGTGCTGATGGCGCCGGCGCTGCAGATGGAAGCCGGCAAGTGGATTGCTATCGCCGCGATTCTCGGCTTTGTCGTCGCCATTCCGGTCGCCTGGGCCGTCGCCCGGATGAACGCCAGAAGCGCGGCCTGACGGAAGCAAACGCGGGCCTCTTTGCCCGCTCGCGCGGCGCGCCGGATTTTGCGGGCCGCACGACGCGCCGCCGTCGGGGCGCCGCGCTATCTTGCTGCGCGGTGCGCCTGGGCGTGCTCGCCGCCGCAGGACATGTCAGCGTGGACGTTTCCCCGCGGCGCCGCATTTCGATCTCTATCCTTCAAGAAACCGCCACGGCGCAATGGGCCGAGGCGAAGAGTCAATATCGGCGTCGCGGCGATCTCATCCCCAATCTCGTCGCCCCGCCGGCCTGCGATCGCGAACCGCGCGCGCTTTCCCGCGTGATGCGCCGGCGCGGTCTTTCCCCCGATAAGTGACGCGGCGCCGCAGCATCGCCAACATTTTCATGTCGTGTGAGCCGTGACGCCGCGCGCCTTGAGGTCGCGAGCGTTATTCTGTACCAGGAGAGGGCGCGGTTGCGCCCGTTGCGCGCCCAAGCGCGCGCCCGAAACCGCGGAGAGCTTCGAGCGATGGCGTTGACGGCGACTTTTCCCATTCGGTTGCGCGCCGCAATTGCGGCTTGCGCTCTGGCGCTCGCCGCCGGCCAGGCGTCGGCGACGCCGGCGTTGGTCGTCGACGTCGACAGCGGCCAGACGCTGTTCCAGCGCGACGCCACCGAGCCGTGGTTTCCCGCCTCGCTGACCAAGCTGATGACGACCTACGTCGCGTTGCAAGCGGTGCGCGACGGCCGCTTGACGCTCGATACGCCGCTGACGATGTCGGCGCGCGCGGCGAGCATGCCGGCGTCGAAAATGGGCTTCCGCCCCGGCGTCGAGGTCACGCTCGACAACGCCTTGAAGATGCTGATGGTCAAGTCGCCCAACGATGTCGCGGTGATGATCGCGGAAAGCATCGACGGCTCGGTCGAGGCCTTCGCCAATGAGATGAACGCGACGGGTCGGCGCCTCGGCCTCAAGGAGTCGCATTTCGTCAATCCCAACGGCCTGCACAACCCGGCGCACGTGTCCTCGGCGCGCGACATGGCGATCGTCGCCCGCGCGCTGCTGAAGGACTTTCCCGAGCAAAGCGATCTCTATGGCATCGGGGCGCTGCAGCTCGGCGACGAGATCATCGAGAACCACAACGGCCTGCTCGGCCGCTATCCCGGCGCCGACGGCATGAAGACCGGCTTCACCTGCCCCGCGGGCTTCAACGTGGTGGGCAGCGCGACGCAAGGGCGGCGCCGGCTGATCGTCGTCGTGCTCGGTTCGCCTTCGGCGCGCGAGCGCACCATCGAAGCGGCGCATCTGCTCGATCAGGCCTTCGCCCAGTGGGGCGGCGGCGAGGGCGCGCTGGAGGATCTGCCGGCGTCGAATACGCTCACCGCGCCCGACATGCGGCCGGAGATCTGTTCGCGGCGCAACGCGGCCGCCATCGCCGCGGCGGAAGAGGAAGACGCCGCCCCGGCGCCCAACGGGCTCGGCCGGGGGATTCTTGGCGCCTTCGCCGCGCCGAGCCCGACCGTGACCGCCGAGACGGTCGCGCAGCCCGTCCACTTCGATCCGGTCCCGATCTTCATCGGGCCGAAACCGGGCTGGAACGGCCCGGTGCTCGCCGCGCGGCCCGCCAACAAGGCGCCGGCCGCCGGGGCGCCGGCGACCGCCGCCGCCTACGCCGGCGAAAAACCCTCGGTGATCGGCGACGGGGACGCGCAGAGCGCGCCGGTCGCGCTGCAGAGCGCGGTGCGTCCGCTCAAGCCCGAAAAGCACGCCGCCGCGGCGCCGCTGATCAAGCCGCACAAGGGCGCCAAGGCCGTCGCGGCGGTCAAGCCGAGCGTTCACGCCAAGCTCGTCGGCGCGGCGAACAAGAAGGTCGACGCCCCGGTCGCCGCGCCGGCAC
>JBEKFO010000102.1:0-10840 GCA_050013275.1 Roseiarcus sp.
GTCACGACCCCCGACGATTTGACCGTTCGGTTCGATCTTTCCGGCGCCAACGATCGCGAGTTGCCGCTCATCCTCGCGCTGATGCCAGTGCTTTCGCGCGGCCACACCGACGCCGAGCATTTCGAAGACCAGACGTTGCAAATTCCCGTCGCCTCCGGCCCCTATCGCGTCGAAGAGGTCACGCCCGGCCAGCGCCTGGTGCTGCGGCGCGACCCCAACTACTGGGCGCGCGATCTGCCGATCATGCGCGGCCTCTACAATTTCGACGAGATCCGCATCGACTACTACCGCGACGCCTCGGCTATGTTCGAAGCCTTCAAGGCCGGGCTCTACGATTTTCGCATCGAGGACGACCCGACGCGCTGGCTGACTGGCTATGATTTTCCCGCCGCGCGCGACGGCCGCATCGTCAAGGCGGCCATTCCCTATGGCCTGCCCAAGGGCATGTCCGGCTTCGCCTTCAACACGCGCCACGCGATTTTCGCCGACGCGCGTGTGCGCGAGGCCCTGGCGACGATGTTCGATTTCGAGTGGATCAACGCCAACCTCTACGACGGCGTCTACAAGCGCTCGCGCAGCTTTTTCGACGACAGCGAATTGTCCTCGGCGGGGCGGCCCGCTTCGCCTTTGGAGCGCGCGCTGCTCGCGCCCTACCCCGGCGCGGTGCGCGACGACATCATGGCGGGGCAGTGGGCGCCGCCGGTCTCGGACGGTTCGGGGCGGGACCGCGCGCTGGCGCGGCGCGCCCTCGACCTCCTCGCGCAAGCCGGCTACGCCTTGCGCGGCGGCGTGCTGTCGAACGCGCGCAGCGAGCCGCTCGCCTTCGAAATCCTGGTCAAGACGCGCCAGGAGGAGCGCCTCGCCCTCGCCTATTCGCAGAGCCTGGCGCGCATAGGCGTCGAGGCGAACGTGCGGCTCGTTGACGAAGTGCAATATCAGCGCCGCCGCACGCGCTTCGATTTCGACGTGATGATCGGCTCTTGGATCGCTTCGCCTTCGCCGGGCAACGAACAGCGCGGCCGTTGGAGTTCGGCGGCGGCGACGATGGAGGGCTCCTACAACATCTGCGGCGCCGCCTCGCCGGCGATCGATGCGATGATCGCGGCGGTGGTCGCCGCGCGCGGCCGCGACGAGTTCGTCGCCGCGGTGCGCGCGCTCGACCGCGTGCTGCTGTCAGGTTTCTACATAGTTCCGCTGTTCTATGCGCCCGACCAGTGGATCGCCTATTCGTCGGCGCTCGGTCGGCCCGCAAGAACGCCGCTGTTCGGCGTTAGCATCGATTCCTGGTGGCGCGCCGGGCGGTCATAGTGGCGCGATGGAGGACGGCGTGAGCGAAGGCGAGCAATCCTTGACCATCGATGTCGTCAGCGACGTCGTTTGTCCCTGGTGCTATCTCGGCAAGCGGCGGCTCGCGCAGGCGCTCGCTCGAACCGACGGCGGCCCGATCGCGGTGCGCTGGCGGCCCTATCAGCTCGACCCGACGATTCCCGCCGGCGGCATGGACCGGCGCGTCTATCTCAAGAACAAGTTCCGCGACGACAAGCGGCTCGACGAAATCCACGCGCGCCTGACTGCGCTGGGCGCCGAAGTCGGCATCGCCTACCATTTCGACCGCATCGCCCGCGCGCCCAACACGCTCGACGCACATCGGCTGATCCGCTGGGCCTTCGGCGGTCCGGGGCAGGACAAGGTCGTCGAGCGCCTCTTCCGGCTCTACTTCGAGGAGGGCCGCGACATAGGCGAGCGCGCCATTCTCGTGGAAGTGGCGCGCGAATGCGGCATGGACGGCGAAGCGGTGGAGAAGTTATTCGCCGACGGCCACGACGTCGACGCGGTGCAGGCGGAAATCACTCAGGCGCAAGCGATCGGCGTGACCGGCGTGCCGTTCTTCATCTTCGCTTCGCGCTTCGGCGTGCCGGGCGCGCAGAGCGTCGACGTGCTCGCCAAGGCGATCGCACAGGCCCGCGACAGCCTTGCGGGCGTCGAGGTGGCGTAGACGTCGAAACGCCGGGCCGCCAGACGGGGTCGCATCCTCACGCCGCGTCGGCGAGCGCGGTCGTCATGTCCTGCGGCAAGCGCACGGGCGCGGCCAGCCATTCTTCGAATTCGGCGTCGGACGCTTCGCTCGGCGCTTCCACCGCCGGCGCCGTGAAGTCTTCCAGGGCGGCGGCGACGGCCTCGATGAGCAAAGGCTCATAGTCCGGCGCCTCGAGCCGAGGTGCGGACAGCCGCGGCGCGGCGGCGCGAACCGCGCCTTCGGCGAATTCGCGCGCGTCTTCGCGCGCCGCTTCCGCGGCCAAGCGCCACAGCAGCGATTGAATCGGGGCGAGGCCGGGATCGCCGCTCGATTCGCAGGCCTTGATCACCCGCTCGGTCAAGGCGCGCGAGACGAGGTCGCCGCGCGCGAGCCCCAACGCTTCGATGCCGGCCAAAGCCGCGCGAAACGCCGGCAGGAACGCCTGAGGCAATCGCGCCTTTCGATAGAGCGCGGCGAAGCCTTGGCTCGCCGGATCGCCCGCGAAGGCCGCTGCGCGCCGCTCGGGCACGCCGGAAATCTCGGCCGCCGCCTGGACGAAGAAGCCGCGGTCGCCGCTGAGCAACGCGCGCATCAGCACTGCTACGGTGAGCGTCCCGCCGGCGCGCATCCGGCGCACGAGTTCGCCGAGGTTATCCTCTTCGCACGAGCGAACAATCGCGACGGTCGCCTGCTCGCGCGCGTCGCGCGCGATGCGCTCGGCGCGCTGCGGGCTCAGCCAATCTCGACCCGCGGCGAAATCGGCGAGCGCGCGCGCCGTCGCCGCCGCCAGTTCGTTGCGCAGCGCCGGAGGCAGCCAGGTTCGCGACACCAGGGCCTCGCGCACCTCGGCGTCGTCGCCGAACCGCTCGAAGATTCGCCACAGAGCGCTCGGGTTGAGATCGGCGCCCAGGTTGTCGGCTAGCGCTAGGGCGGCGGCGCGCTCGCCGATTTCGGCGAGCGCCGCGGCGACGCCGGCGCCGAGGCGCGGACGCCGCGCTATAGCGCCCTGGGCGACGACGTCTCCCGTCGCGACGCAATCGACGAGTTCGGCGTCGGTGAGCGCCGGCGACCGAGCAAGGACGACGCTCGCCACCTCCGATTGATCGCCGGCGAGCGCCAACACGATGTGGCGGGGCGCATCGGCTGCGCTCGCCAGGGCCTCGGCGAGGGCGCGGCGCACCAGAGCGGACGGATCGTCGAGCGCCGCGGTCAGGCCGAGCGCCGCTTCGGCGCGCGCTTCAGGCGCGAGGTCGGAATAGAGGTAGGCGCGCGCCAGCGCGCTCACCGCCTCGGCGCGACCTTCCGCGTCGGCCCGTTGCGCCCAAGCGAGAAATCGTCGCACAATGCTGGGCTCGCCAACGTCGAGGGCCGGCGGCCGTTCGGCGACGGCTTCGATCTCTCTCACGTCTGGCTCCGGCGCGTTCCCGAGTTGGTCATCCCCCCATTCATCGCCGATTTACGGTAAACGGCCGATTAAGAGACGTCCAAAGAGGTTCAAAATGACGCAATCTGCACCGTCCCATCCGCGTGGCGGGCTCTATTTCGAGGATTTCACGGTCGGCGAGGTCTTTCGCCATCGGCTGACGCGCACCGTCACCCAGATGGACAACATGCTGTTCTCCAATATGACGCTGAACCCGCAGCCCCTGCATATCGACGCGCATTTCTGCGCCACCGAGACCGCTTGGGGCCGCCCGCTGATGAATTCCATGTTCACGCTCGGCCTGCTGGTCGGCATCTCCGTCAACGACACGACGGTCGGCACGACGATCGCCAACCTCGGTATGACCGACGTGACCTTCCCCGCGCCGCTGTTCGAAGGCGACACCGTGAGCGCGACCACCGAGGTTCTGGCCAAGCGCCCGTCGAAATCGCGCGCGGACGCCGGCTTGGTCGAATTCCGCCACCGCGCGTTCAAGCAGGATGGAACTCTCGTCGCCGAATGCCGTCGCACCGCCTTCATGGTCCGCCGGCCGGCGCCCGCGAGCGTCGAAGTCTAGGCCGATGCGCTCGCTGCTGTTCGTTCCCGGCGACGACGAAAAGAAGCTCGCCAAGGCGCTGTCGAGCGGGGCCGACGCGCTGATCGTCGATCTCGAGGATTCGGTCGCGCTTCCCGCCAAGTCCGCCGCTCGGGCGACCGCCGCCGCTTTCCTGCGCGAAGCGCGCGGGCGCTCGCCCCGCCCCCGCCTGATCGTGCGCGTCAACCCGCTCGGCGGAGACTTGACCGAAGCCGATCTCGATGCGGTCATGCCCGAGGCGCCGGACGCGATCATGCTGCCCAAGTGCCTTTGCGGCGCCAACGTGCAGCAGCTCGGCGCCAAACTCGCCGTGTGCGAAGCCGAGCACAGCCTCGCCGACGGCGCGACGCGCATTCTCGCCATCGCCACCGAGAGCGCGCGCGCCCTGTTCGGTTTCGCGAGCTACGTGGGATGCAGCCGCCGGCTCGAAGGCCTCGCCTGGGGCGGCGAGGACTTGAGCGCCGATCTCGGCGCGGAGACCAATCGTCTGCCGGACGGCGCCTACGCCGCCCCTTACGCTTTCGCGCGCACGATGACGCTGATCGGCGCCGGCGCGGCCGGCGTGAGCGCGATCGACGCGGTGTTCACCAATTTCCGCGACTCCGAGAGTCTACGCGCTGAAGCGCTCGCAGCGCGCCGCGACGGCTTCGTCGCCAAAATGGCCATCCACCCCGCGCAAGTCGCTGTTATCAATGAGGTTTTCACGCCGTCTGCGGAGGCGATCGCTCACGCGCGCGTCGTGATCGCGGCGTTCGCCGCCGCGCCCGGCGCCGGCGTCGTCTCGCTCGACGGCGAGATGCTCGATCTGCCGCACTGGACGCGCGCGAAGAAGACGCTGGCGCGGGCGGGGCTGGACTAGCCGCTTTCGCCGCAAAGCCGGGCCGCGGCGCGCTCCGCCGATCCGCGCGCCAGCGGCGCCGCAGCGCCCCTGCGCGCTGTCATCCGTGCGACATGAGAATCTGCGCAAGGAGAGCGACGACAACCCGTTCACGTGCGACCGGCGAGGCTCACTTGGCCCAATCTGACGACACGATCCGACGCTATCGGACGATCTTCCTCTCCGATCTGCACTTGGGCACGCGCGGCTGCCAAGCACATCTCATCCTGGATTTCCTGCGCTACAACGACGCGGACACGATCTTCCTGGTCGGCGACATCATCGACGGGTGGCGGCTGCGCTCCGGCTGGTACTGGCCGCAGATGCACAACGACATCATCCAGAAACTGTTGCGCAAGGTGCGCCATGGCGCGCGCATGATCTTCGTGCCGGGCAACCATGACGAATTCGCGCGCCAGTTCGTCGGCCTGACCTTCGGCGGCATCGAGATCGTGCGCAACACCATGCATGTCGCGGCCGACGGAAAACGCTATCTCGTCATGCACGGCGACGAGTTCGACGTCGTGGTGCGTCATTCCAAATGGCTCGCCCATTTCGGCGACTGGGCCTACGACACGGCGTTGTTCATCAACACGCGCTTCAACGCGATCCGGCGGCTGTTCGGCTTCGGTTATTGGTCGTTTTCGGCCTGGGCCAAGCTCAAGGTCAAGAATGCGGTCAACTTCATCGGCTCGTTCGAACGCGAGCTGGCCAGCGAAGCGAAACGGCGCGGCGCCGACGGCGTGGTGTGCGGACATATCCACCATCCGACGATCCGCGACATCGACGGCGTCACCTACGTGAACACCGGCGACTTCGTCGAATCCTGCTCGCTCGTCGTCGAGCACCCCGACGGCAAGTTCGAAGTCGTGACCTGGTCGAAGCCCTTCGCCCAGCTTAAGCGCGAACGGGCTCACGCGGCGCTCGCCGACCAACCGGCCGAGGCGGAGGCGGAAGCGGCTTGATGCGCATATTGGTCGCGACCGACGCATGGCGACCGCAAGTCAACGGCGTCGTCCATACGCTGGAGCGAATGTCGGCGGCGGCGCGCGAGCTGCAAGCAGAGTTCATCTTCCTGACGCCGCAGGGATTCCCCTCCCTGCCGATGCCGACCTATCCCGACATTCGTCTGGCGCTCGCCTCGCCCTGGGAAGTGGCGCGACGCATCGACGCAGCCGGCGCGGACCACATCCACATCGCCACCGAAGGCCCGATCGGCTGGGCCGCGCGTCGCTATTGCCGCCGGCGCGGCAAGTTGTTCACCACCAGCTACCACACGCGCTTTCCCGAATACATCGCCGCGCGCACACGCCTTCCCGAAGCGTTCGCCTACGCCGCGCTGCGCCGGTTTCACGCGCCGGCGGCGGCGACTCTGGCGCCCACGACGTCAATCAAGAACGAACTCACCCAGCGCGGTTTCGATCGCGTCAAAGTGTGGACCCGCGGCGTCGACCACGCGCTCTACCATCCGCGGTCGGCCGACGCCGTCGACTTGCCGCGCCCGATCTTCTTGAGCGTCGGCCGCGTCGCCGTCGAAAAGAACCTCGAAGCGCTGCTCGAACTGAAGCTGCCCGGCTCGGTCGTGGTCGTCGGCGACGGACCGGCGCGCGCGTCCCTGGAACGCCGCTATCCCCATGCGCATTTTCTCGGCGCGCTGTACGGCGAAGACCTCGCCCGCATCTACGCCAGCGCCGACGTTTTCGTGTTTCCGTCGAAGACCGACACCTTCGGCATCGTCATCATCGAGGCCCTGGCGAGCGGCCTGCCGGTCGCCGCGTTCCCGGTCGCCGGGCCGCTCGATGTGATCGGGGAAAGCGGCGCCGGCGTGCTCGACGACGATCTTCGCGCCGCCTGCCTCGCCGCGCTGGAAATTCCGCGCGAGCGCGCCCGCGAGCACTCGCTGCGCTTCACCTGGCGCGAAAGCGCGCGGCAGTTCCTTCAGCATATCGAAGCCAGCCGGGCCGGCGGCGGAGCGCTCAGCCTGACGGCTTGAGCGGGTCCGCGCCGCGTAGCGAAGGTTCGCGCGAAACCCGAGCGTAGACTTATCGCCGTTCGTCTCACATTCGCCACATCCCTGCCCCATCACCCCCGCCAAATGCGCGCCGACGCCGCCGCCCGCTGCGAAGGGCGACGACTCGGTTCAATACCGCAATTCAGGGAAATTTGACGCGATGGCCGCGGCTATGCGCAGGGCGAGAACCTATTTCCTCGACATTGGCCGCCTCGGTCTGGTCGTCGCGCTCGGCCTTGCGCTCGCCGGCTGCGAAACGGACATGGAAGGCGCCGCCAATTACGTCGGCTCGCTCGGCGGCGGCCCGACCATCGGGGCGCCGAAAGCGCAGCCGGTGCAGCTTTTCGTCGCCTCGACGCGCAAGGGCGAGAGCGGCGCGGCGTCGCGGGCCCGCTCGACCGACGGCCCGCATTACGCGCTCGACATCGTATCCATTCCGCCCGGACATCGCGCGGGCGCCATCGAAGAGCCGATGTGGGGGGCCGCCAACGCCAAGCAACACATCGTCGTCGCCAGCGAGCGCCGACTCGACGGCGACGAGTTCCGAGCCGAGTTGGCCTCCCACGTCTCCGGCCGCGTCGGCGTCAATCGCGACGTCCTGGTGTTCGTGCACGGCTTCAACACCAGCTTCGAAGAGGCGCGCGATCGCGCCGCGCAGATCATCGCCGACAGCCATTTCGGCGGCGTCGCGGTGCTGTTCACCTGGCCGACGAAGAGCGAGCTGTTCGGCTACGTCTCGGACAAGGACAGCGCGATGGCTTCGCGCGACGCGTTGCAGAACCTGTTGCAGGACGTCAGCGCGACGCCGGGCGTCGGCAAAGTCCACGTGCTCGCTCATTCCATGGGCGGCTGGCTGGCGATGGAGGCCTTGCGGCAGGAGTCGATCGCCGGCAATCGCGACCTTTCCGGCCATCTCGGCCAAGTGATGCTCGCCTCGCCCGACATCGACATGGACGTCTTCGCCGGGCAGATGGAGCGCATCAGGCCCGCCAACGTCACCGTCTTCGCGACCGCCAACGACCGCGCGCTGTCCCTTTCGAGCACGATCGCGCAATCGCGCCTGCGCGTCGGCGGCATCAACCCGTCCAAGCCGGAAGACCGGCAGGCCTTGGAAAACCTCGGCGCCAAGGTCTACGACCTGTCGAGCTTCTCCGACGGCTTCATCGACCACGCGGCCTACGCCGACACCCCCGACGTGCTGCACGCGATCGGCGCGCAAATGGCGACGCCGCGCGCGCAGGACGCCGACAAGATGTCGATCATCGACGCCAGCGGCATGGCCGAGCCGCCGGCCGCCGCTACGACCCCTGCCGCCGCTCCGGCGCCCGCGGCGGCTCAGGTTCAGGCTCCGGCGGCCGCTCCGGCCCCTGCGACGGCCCCGAGCGCTTCGACCGCTTCAGCCGCGTCGCCGCCGGTTCCGGTCGTCACCCCGACGCCGGCCGTTGCGCCGACGCCGCCGAACTGACCCGCGGCGCGCCGCGAGCTTGCGCGGCCCGGCGCCGCGCCGCATAGTCCGCGCGAACCAGGGAGCCTCGCCATGCCGAGCAAACTCAATCAATTGCGCGCGATGACCACGGTCGTCGCCGACACCGGCGACATGGACTCGATCGGCAAATTCAAGCCGACCGATTCGACCACCAATCCGTCGCTCATCCTCAAAGCGGCGCAATTGCCGGCCTATGCGCATCTCGTCGACGAGGCGATCGCGTGGGGACGCAAGCGCGGGGCCGCGGCCGGCGCGGTGAGCGATCGCCTCGCAATCAACTTCGGCGCCGAACTGACCCGGATCGTTCCCGGCCGCGTCTCGACGGAAGTCGACGCCGATCTCTCCTTCGACGTCGACGGCACCATCGCCAAGGCCAAGTCGCTGATCGGCGAATACGCGGCGCGCGGCGTTGGGCGCGAGCGCATTCTCATCAAGATCGCATCGACCTGGGAAGGCGCGCAGGCGGCGAGCGCGCTGCAGCGCGAAGGCATCGACTGCAATCTGACGCTGATGTTCTCGCTCGCCCAGGCGATCGCCGCCGCCGACGCCGGGGCCTTCCTGGTGTCGCCGTTCGTCGGCCGCATCTTCGATTGGCACGTCAAGGCGGGCGGCGGACCGTACACCGGCGAAACCGACCCGGGCGTCCAGTCGGTGCGCGCGATCTACGCCTATTACAAGACCTACGGCGTCTCGACCGTAGTGATGGGCGCTTCCTTCCGCAATGCCGGCGAAATCGAGGCGCTGGCGGGCTGCGACCGGCTGACCATTTCGCCGCAACTGCTCGACGAACTCGCCCGCGACGAAGGCAAGCTCGCGCGCAAGATGTCGCCACAAGCGCCCGGCCCCGCGCCGGCGCGCGTCGTCCTGGACGAAAAGCGCTTCCGCTGGATGCTCAACGAGGACGCGATGGCGACGGAAAAACTCGCCGAAGGCATCCGCATCTTCGCGCGCGATCTGGCGGCCTTACGCGAAATGGTCGGACGAAGGCTGGCGCTGGCGGCGTAGCGACCCCTACCCGACCCAATCGCACCCGCCCTTGTCGAAAATCAGCGCCCGACCTTGCCAGATGTCGGCGTTCTCCGCTTCCGTGGCGGAGACGCCCGCGAGAAGGACCATGAAGGCGCGGGCGACGCCTCCGTGCGAGGCGACGAAGCAGTCGCCGTCCCGCGCCGCGAGCCACGGCTCGAGGCGTTCGGCCAGCATGGCGTAGCTCTCGCCGCGCGGCGGCGCGAAGTTCCATTTGTCGGCCTCGCGCGCCTTGGCGCCCTCGGAGTCGCGTGTCTCGACTTCGCGCCAGGTCAGCCCTTCCCAGTCGCCGAACGTCAGCTCCATCAGCGTCGGCGAGAGCTGGTAGCGCTCGGGCGCAAGGCCCATCGCCGCGCGCGCCAGCTCCATCGTTTCGCGTGTGCGCACGAGCGGCGAAGAATAAAAGGCGCCGGCGGCGTCGAGCCGCGCCAGTTCGCCCGGCAGCTGATCGCGCAGCGCCCGCCCGACCGCGCGCGCCTGCTCGCGGCCTCTGCCGTTGAGCGGAATGTCGCGCTGGCCCTGCAGCCGACCGGCCGCGTTATCGGGCGTTTCGCCATGGCGCACAAAAATGATGCGGTAGGGATAAGGCGCCACGACGACCGGACTTTGCTCGAGGAAACGAGGGCGCCGCCGCCTCCCACAGGGCGCGGCGCGCGTCAAGCCGGCGAAGGCCGCAAACCCCATTTTTCCGCGAGCGCCAGACACTGCGCGACCGGCGCGACCCCGGCGGTGGTCGAAACCGCGCGCATCGACGCGGCTGCGCAGGCGTGGGCGAGCCGCAGGCCCTCCTCGATCGGCCAGCCTTCGTGCACGCCGTAGAGCATGCCGGCGGCGAAGGCGTCGCCCGCGCCGTTGGCGCCGGCGACAGCGTCCGTCGGCATCGCCACCGAGCCCAGAGCGAACCGCCCCCCTTCGCGCGTCGCCGCGATCGCCCCTTCCGGGAAATGCGCGACGACGAGGCGCATCGCGCCGAGCGACAGCGCCGCCTCGACGGCCCGCGCGATCGCCTTGGGGTTCGCGCCCTTCGAATTGCGCGTCTCGACGTCGGCGACGGCGCCGATCTCGAAATCGTTGACGATGAGCAAGTCGAGATGCGGCAGGCACGGCCGCGCCAGCGCGGCCACCTTTTCGCGCGGAGCCGATATCAGCTCGAGATTGGTGGCCAGGCCCGACTGCCGCGCCGCGCGTAGCGTCGCCACCCAGCCGCTGGCGTCGCCCCGCCACGGCGCGTCCATGCGAACGTGGGCGCCGGGAAGACCCAGGTGCAGAAAACGCGCGCGCGAACGCGAAAAATCGAAATGCTCCGGGCTCATCAACGCCGCCACGCCTTGGTGAAAGAAATGCGTTCGCCGGCCGGTCGAGAGCACGTTGAAGGCGTCGGTGGTCATCGTGACGCCGCCGGGCA
>JBEKFO010000103.1:0-10838 GCA_050013275.1 Roseiarcus sp.
GGCCTGGCCGAAACCCACCAGACGCTGGTGCTCAACGGGCTGCGCTCGCGCATCAGCGTCCAGGTCGACGGCGGCGTCCGCACCGGGCGCGACGTCGTCGTCGGCGCCTTGCTCGGCGCCGACGAATTCGGCTTCGCCACCGCGCCGCTGATCGCCGCCGGCTGCATCATGATGCGCAAGTGCCATCTCAACACCTGTCCCGTCGGCGTCGCCACGCAGGATCCGGTGTTGCGCAAGCGCTTCGTCGGCCAGCCCGAGCACGTCATCAACTACTTCTTCTTCGTCGCCGAGGAAGCGCGCGCGCTGATGGCAGCGATGGGCTATCGCTCCTTCGCCGAAATGATCGGCCAGAGCCAGATGCTCGACAAGACCCAGCTCGTCGCGCAAGCCAAGGCGCGCGGGCTCGATTTCTCCAAGCTGTTCTATAAGCCGGCGCCGTGGCCGGACGACGTCATCCACCATTGCACCGAGCAGGATCACGGGCTCGACCGCGTGCTCGACCGCCGCCTGATCGCCGAGACGCGCGAGGCCGTCGAGGGCGGCAGGCACGTCCGGCTGGAGCTGCCGATCCGCAACTCGGATCGCTCGGCCGGCGCGATGCTGTCGGGCGAAATCGCGCGGCGTTACGGCCACGCCGGGCTGCGCGACGAAACGATCCACATCAAGTTCAAGGGCACGGCCGGGCAGAGTTTCGGCGCCTTCCTCGCCAAGGGAGTCACGCTCGAACTCGAGGGCGACGCCAACGATTATGTCGGCAAGGGCCTGTCGGGCGGGCGCATCGTCGCCTATCCGCCCAAGGAGGCGGTCAAGCTCTCTCCCGAGCGTTCGATCATCGTCGGCAACACCGTGCTCTACGGCGCGATCGCCGGCGAGTGCTATTTCCGCGGGGTGGCGGGCGAACGCTTCGGCGTGCGCAATTCGGGCGCCATCGCCGTCGTCGAGGGAGCGGGCGACCACGGCTGTGAATACATGACCGGCGGCATCGTCGTCGTCATCGGCGAAACCGGACGCAATTTCGCCGCCGGCATGTCCGGCGGCATCGCCTACGTGCTCGACGAAGCCGGCGATTTCGCCCAGCGCTGCAACCTGTCGATGGTCGAATTGGAGCCGGTCGCCGCGGAGGAAGAAGTCATGCAGCGCCACCATCATTCCGGCGGCGATCTGCAAGGCCACGGCCGCGTCGACGTGATGAGCGACATGAGCCGCTTCGACGCGGAGCGCCTGCATCAGTTGATCGCCAATCACGCGCGCTACACCGGCTCCGCGCGGGCGCGCGAAATCCTGGAAAACTGGGAGGCGACGCTGCCCAAATTCCGCAAAGTGATGCCGGTCGAATACCGCCGGGCGCTCGCCGAGTTGGCGGCGAGCCGCTCGAACGAAGTCCTGCTGGCGGCGGGGGAATGATTGAGGCCCCTCCCCCGCCTGCGGGAGAGGGTTGGGGTGAGGGAGGTGGCGCGGCCCCTCATCCGGCGCTTCGCGCCACCTTCTCCCGCAAGCGGGAGGAGGGATTGCAGCGAACGAGCGCGATTGAATACCGCAAGGGCTGAGACGGCATGGGCAAGGTGACGGGTTTTCTGGAAATCGACCGCGCGGATCGGCGCTACGCGCCCGCGTCCGACCGCATTCGCCATTATCACGAATTCGTGTTGCCGCTGAGCGAGGAGTCGACGCGCAACCAGGCCGCGCGCTGCATGAATTGCGGCATTCCCTACTGCCACAACGGCTGTCCCGTGAACAACCAGATCCCGGATTGGAACGATCTGGTCTATCGCGGCGACTGGCAGGAAGCCGCTCGCAACCTGCACAGCACCAACAATTTTCCCGAATTCACCGGCCGCGTCTGCCCCGCCCCGTGCGAGGCGTCGTGCACGCTCAACATCCAGGACGCGCCCGTCACCATCAAGACGATCGAATGCGCGATCGTCGACCGCGCTTGGGCCGAAGGCTGGATCAAGCCCGAGCCGCCGGCGCATGCGACCGGCAAGCGCGTCGCCGTGGTGGGTTCCGGGCCGGCCGGACTCGCCTGCGCCCAGCAGCTCGCGCGCGCCGGCCATGAAGTTCACGTTTACGAGACGAACGCCAAGCCCGGCGGCCTGTTGCGCTACGGCATCCCCGACTTCAAGCTCGACAAGCGTCATATCGACCGACGCGTCGAGCAGATGAAATCGGAGGGCGTCATCTTCCACTGCAACATCTTCGTCGGACGCGACGTCAGCGCGCAGTCGCTCGTCGAATCCTACGACGCCGTCGCCCTGGCCGGCGGCGCCGAGACGCCGCGCGATCTGCCGGCGCCGGGCCGGGATCTGGCCGGCGTGCATTTCGCCATGGATTTCCTGCCCCAACAGAACCGCCGCGTCTCCGGCGAACCGATCGGGACCAACGAACCGATCCTGGCGGGCGGCAAGCACGTCGTCGTCATCGGCGGCGGCGACACGGGATCGGACTGCATCGGCACCTCGATTCGCCAGGGCGCGCTCAAGGTGACGCAACTCGAGATCCTGCCGATGCCGCCCAAGCAGGAAGACAAGTTGCTGAACTGGCCGAACTGGCCGTTGAAGCTGCGCACGTCGTCGAGCCACGAGGAGGGCGCCGAGCGCGATTTTGCAGTGATGACGAGCGCCTTCGTCGGCGAGAACGGCGTTGTGACCGCCATCGAATGCGTGCGCGTCGACGAGCGTATGAAGCCGATCGCGGGCAGCGAGTTCTCTTTGAAGGCCGATCTCGTGCTGTTGGCGATGGGCTTCGTCTCGCCGATGCGCGAGGGGATGCTGACGGAGCTAGGCGTCGCGTTCGACGCGCGGGGCAACGTCGCCGCCGATGCGACGCGCTATGCCTCCAGCCATGAAAAAGTGTTCGCGTGCGGCGACATGCGCCGCGGCCAGTCGCTGGTCGTATGGGCGATCCGCGAGGGGCGCCAGTGCGCCGCCGCGATCGACGAGGCGCTGATGGGCGCCACCGTGCTGCCGCGGTGAGCGCGCCGCGCCTGTCGCCGCGATCGGCGCGGATCAGCTCACGTCGACGACCTTGAAGGTCAAGAGGTCGCCGTCGTCTTCGCGGATCGACACGTATTCGCCGACGTTGAAGGCGTGGTCGCCGAAGCGATAGCCCGCTTCCTCCTCGCCCTTCGCGACCGGCCCGTATTCGAACGCCCAAGTGGAGCCGCCGCGCCCGCCTGGGCGATGCGCCAGGAGACCGCGCTGTGGCGTTTCGTCGCCCCAGAAGCGATGGACGAAACATTCGCCGCGACGGGCCTTCCACGCCTCCATGTCGATCCGTCCGCTCGCCGTCAGCGGCGCGAGAAACTCGTAGCCGTGCCGGCTCGATCCCTCCGGAAATTCCTTCGAGCGCGCGGCATGCAGCGTCACCTTTTTCAACGCAGGACGGGCGGTCGCAGTCATATGTCTTTCCTTTTGCTGGCGTTTCTTTTGCCGGCGCGGCGAACCGCCTCGCCGGCGAATTAGAGCAAACTGGCCTTCTTGCCGCTGCGCACCACCATCACCGTGCACGCGGCGTGGCGCACGATGGCGGCGGCGCTCGAGCCCAGGAGGTAGGTCGCCATCGAGCGCTTGTGCGCGCCCACGATAATGATATCGGCCTGCCATTCCGCGGCCTCGGCAAGCAATTCGGGATAGACGCCGCCGATGCGAACGACGGTGGTGACCGTGCCCTTCGGGCGGTCGATCGCGGCGGCCATTCGCTCGAGTTCCGATTTCTCGTACACGCCCAGCTGGTCGTAAACGGACTGCGGGATCACCGCCATCGGCGAGGCGACGACGACGGGGCTGGCCACGTGAATCAGTCGGATTTCCGAGTTGAAGGCCTTGGCCATACTCACGGCGGCGTCGACCGCCTGCTTGGCGATTTCCGGTTCGGCAATATCGATCGGCAGCAAAATCCTCGCAAACATGGCCGCCCTCCTCCTCGCTGCGACGCTCCGACGCGCAAGGATGCGCGCTTGGCGACCGCCGAATCATTGATACCACCCAACCGGCTCCGGACCCGAGCGGCGCGACGAAATCGACCGCCCATTCCGCCGCTCATCGGCGCAGATTCGCCGGCCGCAAGGCTTGCCACGAGCGTCCCGGCAGCGCAACATGGCGAAATTGCTGTCGGACCTCGCGCGTTCGCGAGGAATCCGTGATTGCCTCGGGAGGAAGCGAATATGACACGGGCGAAGATTGCATTGGCGTTTGCTGGCGCGCTCTGCGCATCCTTTTGCGCGATGAGCGCGCAAGCCGCCGACAAGGTGGTGATCGGCGACATCGACGATATGTCCGGCCCGTATGCCGACGTGATCGGCCCGAACGGCATCGAAGCGGTGAAAATGGCGATCGCGGATTTCGGCGGCACTGCGCTCGGGCAGCCGATCGAACTGCTCACCTACGACCATCAGAACAAGCCGGACCTCGGCGTGCAGAAGTTCCGCGAATGGGCCGACAGCGACGGCCTCACCATGCTGCTCGGCGGCTCGAACACCGGCGTCAGCCTCGCCATCAGCGCGGCGACCAAGGAAAAGAAGGTCCCGTTCTTCGCGATCGGCGCGGCGGGCGCCTCGCTCACGGGCAAGGATTGCACGCCCTACACCATCCATTACGCCTACGACACGACCGCGCTCGCCAACGGCACGGCGAAGACGATCCTCAAGCAGGGCGGCAAGTCGTGGTTCTTCCTCACTGCCGATTACGCTTTCGGCACCCAACTGCAAAACGCCGCGGCCGATGTGGTCAAGGCGGGCGGCGGAACGGTCGTCGGAGCGGTGCGCGTGCCGCTCGGAACCTCGGACTTCGCGTCCTACCTGTTGCAGGCGCAAAGCTCCGGCGCGCAGGTTCTCGGCCTCGCCAACGCCGGCACTGACTTCTCCAATTCGCTGAAGGCCGCCAACGAATTCGGCATCGCCAAGACGATGAGGCCGGCGGCGCTGCTCGCGTTCCTGACCGACATCAACGCCGTCGGTCTCGAAGCGGCTCAAGGCCTTGTTCTCACCACCGGGTGGTATTGGGACCTCAACGACAACACCCGCGCCTTCGCCAAGAAGTTCTTCGCCAAGACCAACCACGAGCCGACGATGCCGCAAGCGGCGGTCTATTCGGCGACGTTGACCTATCTGAACGCCGTCAAGGCGGCCGGCTCCACCGATCCGGACAAGGTCATGGCCGAGCTCCACAAGGCCAAGATCGACGACATCTACACCTCGAACGGCGTGATCCGGGCCGACGGCTTGATGGAGCACGACATGTACATCATGGAGGTCAAGAAGCCGTCGGAGTCGAAGGGTCCCTGGGACTTCTACAAACTCGTCGACACGATGAGCGGCGACGAAGCGTTCGGCAAGCTCGCCGACTCGACCTGCCCGTTGGTCAAGAAGTAGCCTTGCACTCCTCGCGCCCGCCTCGGCGGGCGCGATCGACCCTCAACGTTGCAGCACGTATTGGCCCGGCGCGGGTTCGAGCGGCCGATGTCGTTTCGAGCCCAAGGCGGGCGAGGCCGCATGTCCGCTCGTGCGCGCCTCGAGCCAAGCGGACCAGGCGGGCCACCATGATCCGTCGCGGCGCTCCGCGCCCGCCAGCCATTGGTCGGGCCCGAGATAATGCGCGCCGGGCTCGCGGCGGCCGATCCAGAAATGCCGATTGGCCAGCCCGGGCGGGCTGACGACGCCGGCGTTGTGCCCGCCCGAAGCGAGGGCGAAGGTGATGTCGGCGTCGTTGAGCACGTGGATCTTGTGCACCGAGCGCCAAGGCGCAATGTGATCGCGTTCGGTGGCGAGGACGAACAGCGGCGCGCGGATATCGCTTAGCGCGACCGGCCTGCCGTCGACGACGTATCGCCCTTCGGCGAGCTCGTTGCGCAGGAACAGGCGGCGCAGATATTGGCCGTGCATGCGCGCGGGCATCCGCGTCGCGTCGGCGTTCCAGGCCATCAGGTCGCTCGGATGCTCGCGCTGGCCCAATAGATAGGACTTGACCAATCGCGACCAGACCAGATCGTTGGAGCGCAGGAACTGAAAGGCGCCGGCCATCTGGCTGCTGTCGAGATAGCCTTGAGCGCGCATGACGTCGTCCAGGAACGCCAACTGATCCTCGGTGATGAACAGTTGCAGCTCGCCCGCTTCGGTGAAGTCCGTTTGCGCGCATAACAGCGTCACGCTGGCCAGCCTGTCGTCGCCGTCCCGCGCCATCGCCGCCGCGGCGATCGCCAGCAAAGTGCCGCCGAGGCAATATCCGCATGCGTGCGTCTTCGCGCCCTCGCAGATGTCGCCGATCGCCTCCAACGCCGCCATCACGCCCTTGACGCGATAATCGTCGAGCGAAAGATCGCGAAGTTCGGCGTCCGGGTTGCGCCAGGAAATCGCGAACACCGTGTGTCCCTGACCGACGAGATAGCGGATCAGGGAATCCTCGGGCTTCAGGTCGAGGATGTAGTATTTCATGATCCAGGCGGGAACGATCAGAACCGGCTCGCGCCCGACCTGAGGCGTTCTCGGCGCGTATTGGATCAGTTCGATCAATTCGTTGCGCGCCACCACGGCGCCGGGGGTGGCGGCGAGGTCGCGCCCGACCTGGAACGCCTCGGCGCCGCCACCGCCGACGAACGCCGCTCGGACGTCGGCGACGAAGTTCGCCGCGCCTTGGAGGAAATTGCCGCCTCCCGTTTCCTGGACTGCGTGGATGACTTCCGGATTGAGCCAAGGGACGTTCGAGGGCGAAAACATGTCGATCCATTGGCGAATGCCGAATGCGACGACGCGTCGATCGCCGGCGTTGATTCCCGGCGGGCCGTTCGCCGCCTCGTCCCACCATTCCTCGGCGAGAAGAAACGCCTGGGCGTAGAGACTGAACGGCGGCTGACTCCAGGCCGGATCCTGAAAGCGATGGTCGCCGGGGTGCGGAGCGATCGCCGTCTGGCCCATCAGCGCGTCGCCGAAGCGCACCGCCTTGTTGACGGCCGACGTGGCCAGTTGCGCGCGCCGGAATGGAGCGTTGGCGAGATGGACGCCCCAATCGAGGTACGCGAGCCCCTGCGCGATCGGCGAAAGGCCGCCCGAAGCGCGCCCTTGCGCGGCGTGAATCAGTCCGTCGAGAATCGTCCCGCCGCGCCACAACGCGCCCTGTCGCCCCGGCGGCGCCTGCCGCGCGGGCTCGGCGGAAGACGGCTTCGAGGCAACGCGCTTATCCATCGCCGACTCCTCGGTTTCGCGCCGAAGTCGCGACCGCGGCTCAGTGCGACATGAACACCGGCACCGTCATGCTTCCCAGCAGCGTGCGCGTCACGCCGCCGAGGATCGCCTCGCGAATGCGCGAATGGCCGTAACCTCCCGACACGATCATGTCCGCGCTTACGTCGGCGGCGTGGGAAAGCAGAACGTTGGCGGGATCGCCGTCGCCGGGAATGCGCCGGAAACTCGCGTCGACCCCGAGCCGGACCAGTCGGCGCACAAGGCGCTCGCCGCCCGACACGACCAGTTGCAACGCCAAGGCGGAATTCGTCGCGACGATTTCGACGTGCTCGGCGCGTTCGAGCAAAGGCGCGGCGTCGCCGAGTGCACGCGCCGCGGCCGGGCTGCCGTCCCAGCCGGCGACAATCCGTTCGAAGCGCGCCGGCTCGCGCTGAATGCCGGGCACGACGATGACGGGACGCGCGCTTTCGGCGAGGATCGCGCCGGTCAAATCGTTCAGGTTGGGCGGTTGTCCCGCCTCGGCCTGTTCGACGACGACCAGATCGAAACAGCGGGCGAATTGCGGCGCCTCTCGCGGCTCGGGATTGTTCGCGCCGTCATAATCCACGATTTCGGCCTCGACGCCGGCGGCCTTGGCCAGCGCGCCGAAACTCTCGAGCATTTGCCGCGCTCGCGCGTCCCGCGCCTCGTGGTCGCCGCGGGCGTATTCGTAGCGCGCCTCGAGCGACCCGTCGATCATCAGAGACAAGTCGCGCCGGGGCCGAACAACCGTGACGCGCGATTCGAATCGTCGCGCCAGCGAAAGGGCGTAAGGCGTCGCCGCCTTGTCGGATTCTTCCAGAACCACAAGAATATCTTTGAACATCTCTGCGCCCGCGAAAATCGGAAGAATCTCGACCGCTCTCTTTTCCCACGTCTTGCCGGTCCTTCGTTGATTTACCGCAACGGCCCCGCTGCGGTCAAAGGCGCCCGCCGCGCGCCACGCGATTAACGCTTTGTTGGCGCTGATTCGAGTTTGGCGAACGAAGCGTGAAGAAAAGCGGTAAAATTTTCAGCGTTCGTTCGTAGGACGAACCTGAGGAGCATTTGTCATGCGTCGCGTCGCTTGGTCGCTGTTGCCGTTCGCCCTGCTGCTCGCCACTTCGGGCGCCGAGGCCGCCGATTTCAATCGGACGAACACCGGCCCCAACGGCGCGGACTTTTCCGGCGTCGAAATCGGTCCGGACCTCGGGGTCGCGCTGGGCTCGGCGGGTTCAGCCAATATTTCCGGCCCCGCCGGGGGCCTGCACGTCGGCTATAATTTTCAGGCGGGCCGAGTGGTCGGCGGCGTCGAAGCGGACGGGATGTTCAGCTCGATCCGCAGCGGGACGTTAGGGTCGGCGTCCTTCAGCCAGGATTTCCTCTCCTCCGCCCGCGTCAAGGGCGGCTACGCCTTCGGCGACCTGCTCGCCTACGGCACGGTCGGATGGGCTTGGTCGACGACGAACTACAAGGATCTCGGCGCCTCCAGCGACGTGACCGTCAAGGGGCTCGCCTTCGGCGCAGGCGCCGAATACGCGATCACCCGCAACGTATCGCTGCGCGCCGAATTGCTGCGCTACGACTTCGGCAGCGCGACCTACGCGACGCCTTTCTCGTCGCAATCGCTGACGACTTCGACCAACGTGGTGCGCGTCGGCGCGAGCGTGCATTTCTAAACGCGCGCGCCGCAGCGCAAACCGAATCGCTAACGAACCGCCGGCAGATCGGCGCGCGCGCCCCATTCGGCCCACGAGCCGTCGTAGAGCCGGCCGAGCGGCTTGCCGAGTCGCGCCAGCGCCAGCGTCAGGATCGCCGCGGTCACCCCCGATCCGCACGTCGTGATGATCGGAGAATTAAGATCGACGCCCGCCGCGGCGAAGACGGCCGCGAGCGCCTCGGGCGACTTGAGCGAGCCGGCGGCGAGCACATCGACGGAAGGCAGATTGAGCGCCCCCGGCATATGGCCGACATTGAGAACCGGCCACGGCTCGGGCTGGCGCGCCGTAAAGCGGCCGGCCGAACGCGCGTCGACGACGCTCGCCGAGCCGTCCGCCAGCGCCGAGCGCACGTCTTCCAGACTCGCCACCAGTCCAGACTGGAAGCGCGCCGAAAATGTCCTCGGCTGCGGCGACGCCTCGCCCGCCTCCATCGCATGGCCGGCGGCAATCCACGCCGGCAGGCCGCCGTCGAGAACCCAGACCCGCTCATGGCCGAAAACGCGGAACATCCACCACGCGCGCGGCGCCGACAGCACGCCGTCGCCGTCATAGACGACGACTCGGTCGCCGTCGCCGACGCCCAACGCGCCGACCGCACGCGCGAACAACTCGGCGTCCGGCAGCATGTGCGGCAGCCCCGTCGCATGATCGGCGATCGCGTCGATGTCGAAATACGCCGCGCCGGCGATATGCTCTTCGAGAAATTCCATGCCGCCGTCGCGCCGCGTCGCCGGCAAGTACCACGACGCGTCGAGAACGACGAGGTCCGGCGCCCCGAGATTCGCCGCGAGCCAATCGACGTCGACGAGAGGCGATGAAGACGGCGCGGCGGTCATGGCTCGATGATCTCCGTTGGACGAGGACGAGCGCGCGCGGCCGCTAACGGCCGGTCTGCGCCCGATGGCGAAGGAAAGCGTCGGCGAGCACGCAGGCGACCATCGCCTCGCCCACCGGCGCCGCGCGGATGCCGACGCACGGGTCGTGCCGACCCTTGGTGACGATCTCGGCATCCTCGCCCGCGCTCGTGATGGTGCGGCGCGGCGACAGGATCGACGAGGTCGGTTTGACCGCGAAGCGCACGACGATCGGCTGCCCGGTGGCGATGCCGCCGAGGATTCCGCCGGCGTGATTGGAGAGGAACCTCGGTCGCCCGTCTGAGCCGGCGCGCATTTCGTCGGCGTTCTGTTCGCCGGAAAGCTCGGCCGCGGCGAAACCGTCGCCGATCTCGACGCCTTTGACCGCATTGACGCTCATCAGCGCGCTCGCCAACTCGCTGTCGAGTTTGCCGTAGATCGGCGCGCCCCAGCCGGCCGGAACGCCCTCGGAGACGACCTCGACCACCGCGCCGACCGACGAGCCGGCTTTTCGCACTTCGTCGAGAGCGTCGGCAAAGCGCGCCGCCGCCTCCGCGTCGGGACAGAAGAATGGATTGCGAGCGACCTCGGCCCAGTCCCAGCGCTCACGGTCGATCTTCAACTTGCCCATTTGGACGAGCGCGCTGCGAATCGTCACGCCGGGCACGACCTTGCGAGCGATCGCCCCGGCGGCGACGCGAGCCGCCGTCTCGCGCGCCGAAGAGCGCCCGCCGCCGCGATAGTCGCGAATGCCGTATTTGGCGTCATAGACGTAGTCGGCGTGGCCGGGACGGTACTTGTCCTTGATTTCGCTGTAGTCCTTCGAGCGCTGATCGACGTTTTCAATCAATATGGCGATCGGCGCTCCGGTGGTCACCTGTCGGCCGCTGCGCTCGTCGATCATCACGCCCGAAAGAATGCGCGCTTCGTCCGGTTCGCGTCGCTGCGTGGTGAAGCGCGAGCTCCCCGGGCGCCGCCGGTCGAGATCGGCCTGGATGTCGGCGACGTCGAGCGGGATCAACGGCGGGCAGCCGTCGACGACGCAGCCGATCGCCGGCCCGTGGCTCTCGC